>DXEV01000098.1 GCA_019114785.1 Candidatus Anaerobiospirillum pullistercoris
ACTGGCGGTCTTCCTCCAATGCAATAAGCACCCGTAACCTTGATCCAAAATAATCAAAAACGTAAAGCACGCTCACGACAGCAAAACACTACGCAAAACCACCCCTACCTTTAGGCAGCTTTGTGCCCCTCCGTGCCTTTACCGTGCATAAGTGCGCACAGTATATCGCACCAGTAATTCAATAGTGACAACAAAAGCACAATAAAGCGCAAAAGCGCGCACTATCTCTCATTTTTAACAAAAAGTTTTTAGTGCAATTTTCCGCAAGCTAGTTACAAACAACCCTTTACCTTACATACCTAGCGCTAAATTTTCTCATCTTAAAATGTGTCCTAGCAGCAACTGTTATATCTATATTGCATGACTAAAGAAATTCCCCAATTTCTCCTCAAACAAGCACTAACGATCAGGATTTTTATGGCCTTTTGGGCTATAAACACTATCAAACGTTTGTATTAGCACGATGTAGATATGTCTTGTCGTTAACATGGCACCAGCACTATCAGGTGATGTGCATTTGAGACACGCGCACATGGCCAGTCATTTTGCGGATATTGCTCCTATCGCACTTACATACTAGTTGTTACCGTTAGTGTCGTTAGTGCTGTTAGTACTATTAGTGCTGCCATTCTTACTTCTGCCACCCGTGGCTCGCCCTTCTTGTCCCTCAGTCTTGAGCCCAGCAGCATGAGGTCACATTAAACTAACTCATGACGGTGTGACCTCTAATCCCATTTTGTGGCCTCAAACCACCCCTCACTTCATTGGCCGTTAGTCACACCCCAACTACCGCCTCTGGCATTACTGCTAGCTCTGGGTATCACTGCTAGCTCTTGGCATTGCTCTCCGCACTTAACAGCGCAGCTTGCGCCTTAGCTTGCTGTTTCGCTTGTTTTTGCGCTGCTCGACGCTGCTTAAAGAACTGGCGCAATTGCTGGGCGCATTCCTCTTGCTTAATGTGCGCAACCACCTCAAGGCTATGGTTATGACGCGGATCTCCACTAATGTTAAAGACAGAGCCACACGCTCCGGTACGTGGATCTGAGGTGCCATACACTACCTTAGCAATACGCGCATGGATCGCCGCCATAATACACATACAGCACGGCTCTAAAGTCACATACAAGGTCAGCTCAGGCAGGCGATAGTTTTGCAGTTTTTGCCCTGCCAAACGCATAGCCACAATCTCGGCATGAGCTGAAGCATCATGATCCGTTATAGTCCGGTTATAGCCTGTAGCCACGATCTCTCCATTTGGAGCTACTAAGACTGCCCCTACTGGCACCTCACCTAAAGACTCAGCTTGCTGTGCTGCTTCTATGGCCAACAGCATAAAGTGCTCATGCAATGAGCGCTCGTCATCGCTTAAGGTACTACCCTCAATACTGCGCTTAAAAGGACGGGCTGCCGCCCCTGCTAAGGCTCCTCCTGTCACCCAGAGATTGGCAGTAAGCTGTGCGGCTGTTGGCGAGGTAGCTGCAGCTGCAACTGCAGCTGTGGCGGTTATGGCTGGCGATGAGGTATCCGAAACTGACATACCCTCTGCGCTACTTTGCTGCTGCTCTGTTGGTGTGCCAAAGTTCTCAGGTTCCTTGCTCATCTTCCTTTCCCTAAAACAACAAACCCCACTTCCACACACCAAAAAAATGCGCATAAGCGGGGTTTTAGACTAGCTGACTGCTAATAGCTACGGCCAGTAACCAAGAACTAGGAGCACAGCAAGATCAACCATGTGAGACCGGTTAAGATCAGCATGACAAACACAGCAGCAGATCCTAGATCCTTGGCGCGTCCTGAAAGTTCATGGTATTCATCACCAAAACGATCCACAACCGCTTCAATGGCAGAATTGAGGATCTCTACCACAAAAGTCAGCCACGGCATGAGGATCATTAATACCAATTCCACCCCATTATCAGCTAAACCAAAAGCCAATAAGGTCAGCACTATACCTAGAGCCAACTCTTGGCGCAAGGCAGCCTCGTGTTTTAATCCTGCTTTCAGGCCTTGCTTGCTGTAGATCGCTGCATTAAAAATGCGCTTTACGCCTGTAGCACCAGGTTTAGCCATTACGTATATCCTTTTCCACCACGCAGGTGAGAGCTATTTTTCAGACAAATTAAGATCTCTTGCGGCTTTTCAGCCAACTGAACAAGGGCAACAAAAAAATGTCCAGCCCAAGGCAAGAGACCGGTGAATTGTCTGGCAAAAAATGTAGGAACAACTTAGGTGAGCTGTTCTCTTGCCAAGAGCAACATCCACTGGTTAGTAGAGGCGTTTACCATATGCCCTATTCTTTGCTCTCAGCCACCAGATCTTGAATGGCACGCTCTAACAAGACCATGGCCTCGTCAATAATGCGCTTGGTAATGATCAGGGCAGGAGTCAGACGCAGCACATTCGAGCCAGCAGTCAGCACTAACAGCTGATGCTTAGTGCACAACTTTTGTAAGGTGCTAAGCTTACCGGCATACTCTGGAGCGAGCTCTGCACCAATTAAAAAGCCACGACCACGGATCTCTTGGAATACATGGTACTTATCGTTTAAACGCTGCAGCTCTTGGCGTAGATAGTCGCTATTAGTGCGCACCTGCTCCAAGAACAGAGGATCACTGACCTTATCCACCACATAAGAGCCCACGGCACAGGCTAATGGATTACCACCAAAGGTAGAGCCATGGGTACCTGGCTTAAAGTGAGCAGCATAGCGGTCATAAGTTAAGATGGCACCAATAGGCACACCGGCAGCTAAGCCCTTAGCGGAAGTTAAAATGTCTGGACGTACCCCCACCTGCTCATAGGCATAGAAGCTACCAGTACGACCGACACCTGTTTGTACCTCATCAAAAATCAGCAAAGCATGATGCTGATCGCACAGCTCGCGTACCGCACGGATGAAATCAGGATCGGCAGGTAAAATACCACCTTCGCCTTGGATCACTTCCATCATCACGGCACAGGTCTTATCTGAAATAGTCTGCTTAAAGGTTTCCAGATCGTTGTAAGGCACGTGGGTAATACCACCAGGGATTGGGCCAAAGCCAGTGTAATACTTAGCCTGTCCACCTACAGACACAGAAAACAAAGTACGGCCGTGGAAGCTGTGATCAAAAGAGATGATCTCGCACTTGTCCTCACCATAATCATCGTATGCCACACGACGAGCCAGCTTTAAAGCAGCCTCATTGGCCTCAGCTCCGGAGTTAACAAAGAAGACCTTGTCATAGCCCGTCAGCTTGACCAGCTTGGAGGCTAAAGTCAGGGTCTGGTTATTGGTGAAGATGTTGCTCACATGAATCAAGCGGGAGGCTTGCTTAGCGATCACATCAACCACTCCTTTGTGATTGTGACCGAGGCAATTTACGGCAATACCTGCACTTAAGTCCACGTACTTACGACCGGACTGATCATAAAGATAGCAACCTTGGCCACGCTCTAGCACCATATCCTGTGGCACATAGCAAGGGAACATGACCTCATCAAAAGTCTTACGGGTAACTTTCATCATCAACCGGCTACTGCTCACACTAACTCTTCAAGGTGGCAGAGCCGTCTCCGTATCAAAATTCTGTGAAAAAGATGGTACTACTCAAGGGCACCTAACGCTTAATTTACGCAACGTGCTAGAGCATGAGCCAGAGCTTAGCTGGCAGCGCATCACTTGACGCTGGCAGAGCTAAAGGTCTTATTTCTGATCCCCATAAGAGAAATTGATCTCGTAGGCGACCTCATCACAGTGAGCGCGCTTTGGGCAATGCTCACAGTCTTTGCGGATCTTCTCTGGTAAAGCATCGATGGTGGTCAAGGAAAAACCAACCTTAGAGAAGAATTGTGGATTACGGGTTAACACAAAGACCTTTTTGATCTCAAAAAGCACAGCCTTATGGAGCAAGAACTCTACAATGGCGCGGCCCTGACCCTGACGTTGTACCAGCGGATGCACACCCAGAGAGCGGATCTCGGCAAGGCCTGAGTCATACACATACAGGCAAGCACAACCTAAGACCTCACCCTCACGGACACACACAGCAAAGGTCTGGATATTGCGCACAATGTCCTCACGGGCACGAGGTAAGTTTTCACCCTGCTGAGCCCAGTAATTGACCATGTTGTAGAGGCTATCAATATCCGACAGACGAGCCTGACGAATGGTAAAACTGTCCTTACTGCGCTCGCTAATGAGCTCTAAGGCCTCATTTAAAGCCTTAGCCACCTTATTCAGCTCAGTACTGTCGAGCTGATTTTTCTTATTCAGCAATAAGGCTTGCTGATACACATCTTCTACGGTAGAGCCGTGGAAGTCATCTAAATTGACAAAAGGGATAGCGCCATGTTTGTGCTCAGCACTAGGATCCTGAGTAGTCATCAAAAATTTCTCACAATCATGCCCTTGCTGCCCTACAGGCTATATAGCTGGCAGCTGTTAGCTGACAGCTAGCAGCTAGCAGCTGACAGCTGTCAGCCGTGTTATCAGCCACACTAAACCTACTGACCATCATGCAGTCAGCTTCAACGGTATTACTGCTAAGCTCAAGCAACCACGTTCAGTAAAAACAGGTGCTCTCTTCCTGCTATGTCATTACACACGGTTACTCACCATAAACCTAGAGAGGGAACTTACCCGAGAATATAGTAACGACAAAGCCATGACAGCTACAAAGATGCGGCAACTATGGAGATGCAGCAGTGCTGAGGCACAAGTTACTGTAGCTTGCTTAAGCTTGGTAGGTGCAGACAAGGAAAAAGAAAACGGATACGCTTTTTTTCGCCTGCTCTTCACTGTTGCTCTAAAGCTAAAACTTCAGCCCAAAGCTGGCAGCTACAAAACAACAACAGGGAACGAGTCAGAGCCAAAAGCTCAAAATTGGGGATGCAGAGCCACCATGCGACTGTCAGCTGTTTGTTACTGCATTTTGACAACCGCGCTAAGCATTAACGTGCTGCTTAGACAATGGTGGTGCCG
>DXEV01000099.1 GCA_019114785.1 Candidatus Anaerobiospirillum pullistercoris
GCCCTCTTTACTACAAATACTAGCACAAAAAGAGACGTTGCGATCTACATTCAGGGCTCCCGCATTCATCCACCACCTACGCGCTTCGCGCTTAGAGGTGGTGGTATTCTGCGGCAATAATTGATAAAAAAATAATAAAGCCACCGCTATTTATCTTGCTCTTTCCTGCTCAGGAGAACTCAAGACAAGCAACGGTGGCCTTAAATATGAGACTTCGAGGATCACAGCTCGATCAGAGCTTATATACGCATCAAACAACACAAATGTGTCTATAAGTCTGATCTAGTGCGATTACCGTGAAGCCCTTACTTCTTGTTTTTGCTGACCTTAACGCGCTTCTTCAGCACAAAGCCACTGCCAGTACGCTTAGCCTCTGCAATGGCCTTATTTTGCGAGCGAGCTGCCTTTTGTGCAGCACGCTCATAGCGACGCTCGGTCTCTGCCTGACGCTTCTGCGCACGCATCTTAGATTGGGTCAGACGCTTTTGTGCAGGCTTTTCATTGGCGTAAGGGTTCTCACCTTCCTTAAACTCAATGATCACTGGAGTACCCATGATCTTTAAGGACTTACGGTAGCAGTTGATGAGATAGCGCTTATAGCTATCTGGCATCTTTGAGACCTTATTGCCGTGGATCACCACGCGTGGAGGATTGTAGCCACCAGCGTGAGCGTACTTCAGCTTAATACGACGACCACCAGACATTGGTGGCTCGTGCTCTTGCACAGCAGCCGAAAGGATACGATTTAACAACGAAGAGCTATTACGACGGGTAGCCGACTCATAGGCCTCATTGATGGAATCAAAGAGATTACCCACACCAGTACCGTGTAAAGCGGAAATAAAGTGCACACGGGCAAAGTCCACAAAGCCTAAACGCAGCTCCAGCTCTTGCTTGATCTCGTCCTTAAACTCAGGAGTCAAACCGTCCCACTTATTGACAGCAATCACCAGCGAGCGGCCCGAATCAATAATAAAGCCCAGTAAGGACAGATCTTGATCTGTAATGTGCTCACGAGCGTCGATCACCAAGAGTGCCACGTTGCAGTCCTCAATGGCCTTTAAGGTCTTCACAATCGAGAACTTCTCAATGGCTTCAGTGACCTTACGGCGCTTACGCACACCAGCCGTATCGATCACGATGTACTTGCGACCTTCGCGCTCTAAAGGAATATAGATGGAGTCACGAGTGGTACCTGGCATATCAGCCACCACCACACGCTCTTCACCTAACAGGCGATTGGTGAGGGTCGACTTACCTACATTTGGCTTACCAATGAGAGCAAATTTGATTGGCAGATCAGCAAATGGAGTCTTAGTACTCTCTTCAATCTTCTTTTGCTGCTCTGGGGTTAATTCACCCTTTTGGGCAGCGCGCTGATTTTCACGGAAGGCATGCCAATCAAAGCCACCGGCCGAATAGTCCACAGGAACATTGTCTAAGAACTCAAAGCCATGTTCCCACTTACTATCAGGATCATGCTTACCATGGCGACGCTTGGCAGGCTCGCTCTGCTCAGCGCTGTCGCTGTCAGCGTCATCATAATTAAAGATGGAGCTCTGCTCCCAAGCCTCATCAGCAGCTGCCAATAAAGCAGCATCCACGGCATCGTCACTGTTAAGCTCAGTCTCATCCGCATCAAAATCAGCGGCTTCAGCAGCCTCATCAGCATCGACTGCATCAGAGTCCTCAGCTGGCTCAGCAGCGTCAGCGCTGCTGGCGTCAGCGCTGCGAGGCTCGTAGAGCTTGCCCGATACGTCGATATCGATATTAAGATCTGCCTCGGCTTGGGCCTCTGCCTCTAACTTGGCAGCAGCAATATCGCTATCCAGTGGGCCTTCTTGACGCAGAATCGGTGCTATGACCTCATCTAAGATGGTATTCACACCACGGCCATGCACTACTGCAGTCTGATAGACCTCACCTAAACCTAAAGCATAGAAGTCAGTACCAGCAATATCTGGATCCATGCCATCGACTTTATTGGCCACAATGGCACAAGGCTTACCGGAGCGGCGAATATAATCAGCTACCGAGTAATCACCAGGCATAATGCCAGCACGGGCATCCACCATAAAAATAACCAGATCGCACTCATCAATAGCCAGTAAAGCCTGCGAAGTCATACGGCTGGTTAAATCTGATGGCTGCTCTGCATCCTCGGCAATACCACCAGTATCGATCACAATATACTCACGGCCATCGTAGAGAGCACGGCCGTACTTACGATCGCGTGTTAAGCCTGGGAAATCTGCCACTAAGGCATCACGCGTCTTAGTTAAACGATTAAAAAAGGTAGACTTACCCACATTTGGGCAGCCCACTAAGGCCACAACCTTCATCCAAAACCGGCGCGGATACCCCCAAGGTTCTTGAGGAAGGAAGCGCCGCCTCCATGTAAAAAATCGGAAAGAAAATGACTGCTACAAATCCCCAGCATCTCATCTCAGATGCCTCTTGTGGCGCTGTGATTAACCACCGCTTGGTGGCTATTGCAGCTCAGGCCATGCACCATACCTAAATGTAATTTGTAACAGCCTCTGTAATTATTAGCGGCTAAAGCCCCCAATCATCCTCAGCCCAAATGCCGCAAATGTTTGCCTTCTCTGCCCACAGACGCCTGATTTGTCTTAGTGGGCCCCAGATCTGGAAGGATATAGAGCTCGCTGCCAAGCCATAAGGCCATGCCATGCCTTAAGGTCATGCCATGAGACCATGACATGGGCCATGCACAGGTCTCCAAAAACACAACGGGCCCAGATAGCCCTAATGCCCATCATAGCCCCCAATGGCAGAAACTTTTTGGTTCAGGGCTTGTTAGGGCCTATTTGGCCCCTTATTACGCAACAAGCCGCACGCAGCCTCACAACCATCCTCAGCTTGGTGTTTGGCAGCAGTTTTCTGTCATACACCCGCATTGGGATGAAATGGGGTCACAGTGCAGCTTGCTAAAAGTCAGACTCCGCCCTCCTGCCAATACAAGAAAGGGACGGTCTGTCGACTAGTTTTGGCCTTGATCCTCGTCTTCGATAGCAGCACGCACACCTGGGGCGATACCGAAGCCAGAAACTTGTCTACGGCGCTCTTCCTCATAGGCCTTAACACGAGCCTCATGCTCGGCACGAGCCTTAGCAGCAGCGGCGGCGGCACGGCGTTGAGCAGCAATCTGAGCCTCTTGCTGAGCCACAGCACGGCGAATAGCACTACGACGAGCCTCTAATTGCTCAGCACTCATTGAGGTTGGAGCATAAATACCACCCTCGAACACGCCTGGGTGATTTAAGGTTAAGCCAGCAGCGGCACTAGCCAATAAAGCGTCGTTGCTGTTCTCCACTTGGGCGGCTTGAGCATTACGAGCTTGATCACCATAACGCACACAGCTTAAGGTACCATCGCGAGCTAAGAGGTATAAATTACCGTTCTTAACCTTACCCTCAGTGTACATACCGGAGCTATCTACTTGATCCATGTAATCAATAGAGCCATCCTGCATATCGAGGAAGTAGACATAGCCCTCATAATCACCCACCACTGCATAGTTACCGTAAACCACTGGTGCAGTGACATTACGATAACTTAATTGGGTATTAGCCCAGCGCTGGGAGTTATCAGCACGATTCAAGCAATACACGGTACCATCGTCAGAGGTAATGAGCAGCGAGTTTTCATCAAAGCCAAAATCACGGCTCGACTGATAGCCTAAACGTGTTAGATAGTTAAAGGTGCCAAAGTCATACTCTACCAAGCTGCCCGAGAATGAAGCGGCATACAGCACATTACCTAACACTAAAGGAGTACCAGAGACATCGGCCACACGCTCTAAGGCATTGGAGCCTACAGCTTCACCTACAGTGATCTGATTGACCGTAGCGCCATTGCTCTGCAAGATCACATTCACGCGGCCCGAGGAAGTACCCACTAAGAGATATTCATCACCAATAGCCACTGGATTGGATTGAGCACGTAAACGTAAGGCTTGAGGAGCATCGCCCGTGACCCACAGCTTTTCACCAGTATTGGTATCAAAAGCAGAGAAGTTGCCACGGCTGTCTAAAACAAAGAGCTTGGTACCACTAGCGTTAAAGGTTGGGCAGGCGACCACTTCAGACTCTAAGAATGCACGCCATGCAATCGAACCATCAACACTATTGAGCAGGTAGATATAACCATTCTCTGAGCCCACAGCCAGCTTATTGCCACTAATGGCAACACCACCTGACAGACGAGCAGAGCGCTTTTCGTCATTCTCAGGTTCACCGCTCAGATCCACCGACCAAATGCGATCACCAGAGGTCTGAGACAGAGCCATAACATCGCCATCACGCGAGGCAGTGTAGACATTGCTCGCATCAAAAGCTGCCTCTAACTCCGAGTAAAAGTCAGACACACCTCCAGTGGAGGAAGACCAGACCTCATCTAAGGCAAAGCGATTTTCGATCTCAGGAGCTTCTACAGGCTGAAAGCGGTTATCTGAGCTAGAGCAGCCCACCATGGCTAGGACAGCCAGCGGCAAAGCTAGTGCAAGTTTCGACTTGAGCATGATTTCTCTTCCAATTAACAGGCAACAGGCATGTGCCTATTTTAATCTCGCTACGAGGCTAGATCGCCCAAGGACTAGCCAATTTTTCCCCCAATTTCCCACAAGCTAAGTACTCAGAGAAAACAGGGAAGTGGTGCGCAACTCTTAAGCTTATTACTTGAGGCTTAGAACAAGCTTATGGAGCCTATATCACAAAAGCTGACAAAAGCCGACCTGAGCTTTTGCTCTTACTGATTTTCCTCAGCTGCAGCGGCTTCTTGGGATGCCTGCTGTAAGGTAGCAGCGGCCTCTTGAGCTTGCTCGGCCATGATCTTATAAGCTGGGGTATCACCTGGCTGAATGACGTTATCAAACTTCATTTGCAGCATTGGGCTGATCTGCAGCTTGGCGTCCTTGAGGAGATTGATAGCCTGCAAGTAAGCGTCATGAGCCTCATCGGTCTTGTCTTGAGCCATGAAGATATCGCCACGAACCTCAAGGATCTCGGCTTTATAGGCATCAGAGGTGATCGAATCTAAAGTAGCTAAGGCCTGATCGTATTGAGCATTCTGGGCCTGCAAACGAGCCTCAACAATGGAGATCTGAGGCTGCATCAGCTCGCTACCATTGTCTTTGGCAAAGTCAATGTAACGCTCTGCCTCGGTGTAGTTATTGGCTTGCAAGACCACGTTGGCCATATTTAAAGCTAAGATAGCACCGTAGATATCATCGTGCTCATCTAAAAACTTTTGGGCATCACCTAAAGCTGCATTACCACGGCTTAAGAGCTGATTTTGCAGCTGGTAGACCTCAAAGGCCGTCTCTTGCTTTTGCGACAGGTCATAGGCCTGATACTGACGCACGGCCACTAAACCTAACAGAGCAATGGCCACACCTAAGGCAATAGGCTTCCAGTGCTCATGCCACCATTTGCGAACCGCCTCTTCTCTTTCGTGCTCGTCAGTTAAGATATCCATTAAAAAATTCTCTTACGAACCTGTGATCCAATGCTCGCCTCTGCCTTACTTAGCAAGCTAAGCTGGCTAAACGGGCTAAGGCGAGCGGCAAGGCTGTGTAGGCAGTGCAGGCTGCACAAGGCCAAGCTAAGCTGCCGTTGGCAAGTGCCCGCTACTGCGCAGCTGGAGCTGTGTCAGCTGCAGCAGCATCAGCTGCATCGCAGCGCTCTAAAATGCGCTTAATCAGCGTTACTGCCTGATCCTCTGGCACTACCTCTTGCTCGGTGGTGCGCAGATCCTTGATGGTGAGAGTGCCGTTCTTCAGCTCTTCTTCGCCTAAGATCACAGCCACCTTGGCCTCGACCTTATCAGCACGCTTGAGCAGACGCTTAAAGTTGCCACCGCCACAGTGATTCATGACACCATACTCTGGCAGAGCACGACGCAGATCAGCACACACCTTCAGCTGAGCAGCCTCAATATTCTCACCCATACCGCAGACATAAATATCCACAGCGCTTGAACTCTTAATCTTACCTAAAGTGGTAAGTAAAAGCATCAGTCTTTCTAGACCTAAACCAAAACCTACGGCTGGTGTAGCCTTACCGCCTAATTGCTCCACTAAGCCATCATAGCGACCACCGCCACACACTGTGCCTTGAGCGCCTAAAGCTGTAGTCGTCCACTCAAAGACGGTCAGATTGTAGTAATCAAGACCACGCACTAAACGTGGATTGAGCTTAAAGCTAATGCCCTGAGAGGTTAAGAGATGCTGCAATTGCTCAAAATGGCCCTTGCTCTCTGCGCCTAAGAAATCATAGAGCACTGGAGCGCCCTTTAAGATCTCTTGGACTTTGGCATCCTTACTATCCAACACACGCAGAGGATTGGTGTGAGTACGACGGCGCGAATCCTCGTCTAAGTCATCAAAGTGAGCCTCTAAGTACTTCACAAGGCTTTCTTTGTAGGCCTTACGCTCTTCGCTATTGCCTAAAGTATTGAGCTCTAAGGTCACTTCACCGGCAATGCCCAGTTTCTCCCACAGATCACGGGTCAAGCAGATGATCTCAGCATCAATATCAGGGCCATTTAAACCAAAGACCTCAACACCTAATTGATGGAATTGGCGATAACGACCCTTTTGTGGGCGCTCGTGGCGGAACATTGGGCCCATATACCACAATCTTTGCTCTTGATTGTAGATCAGCGAATGCTCTAAAGCCGCACGCACACAACCGGCAGTACCTTCTGGACGCAGCGACAGGCTATCACCTGAGCGGTCAGTAAAGGTGTACATTTCCTTTTCCACCACATCAGTAACTTCACCGATAGCACGGCAGAAAAGATTGGTTTGCTCGACAATAGGCATACGCATTTCACTGTAGCCGTAAGAGGACACAGTTTGACGTAAGACCTTTTCCACCTGTTGCCACACCGAGGTATCGGCTGGCAGCAGATCGTTCATACCACGAATGGCCTGAATGGATTGCGCCATTTTAAAGAAACTTTCCAGTTAACAAAGTAAATCTAAATCTTGGTCGCCCCTATGCGACTCTGACCTTGCATCGCAAGGCCTGAGAGCTGAGCACTGGCTCAAGCCTGCTTGAGCTTAGGGGATAAAGCGGATTAATCGTCGACGGCGGCTAAGGCACGAACCCGACTTTCCACACGCTCTAAAATCTCGCTGGTATCAATGCGGCCTAACAGCTGGCCATGCTCATAAATCAAGCACTTGCCATTTTTACCGCCACAAATGGCCACATCAGCGTGTAAGGCCTCGCCTGGGCCATTGACGACACAGCCCATAATGGCCACCTTAAGTGGCTTACGAATGTCGCTTAAGCGCTCTTCTAAAGCCTGTACTGTACCGACTACATCATAGCCACGACGCGAGCAAGTTGGGCAAGCAACAATATTGATGCCGCGAGTACGCAGGTGCATGCTCTTTAAAATAGCCCAGCCGACTTTAACCTCTTCGACTGGATCAGCAGCTAAAGACACACGTAAGGTATCACCAATGCCCTTTTGCAGCAGCATGCCAATACCAATTGATGACAATACAGTACCAGCAGTAAGACCTCCGGCCTCAGTAATACCCAGATGCAGTGGCGCATCAGTCTTTTGTGCTAACAATTCATAGGCAGCTACGCACAGGTATAGCTCAGATGCCTTTACCGAAAAGGCATAATCCACAAAATTGTGGCTCTCTAAGATCTCAGCTGAGCGCAGCGCGGCTTCCACCATAGCCTCTGGGTTTGGGGCTCCGTATTTCTCTAATAAGTCTTTATCAAGGGAACCGGCATTGACACCTACGCGAATAGGCAAGCCATGGTCTTTAGCGGCCTGACAGACAGCCTCAACCTTATGACGGGCACCGATATTACCTGGATTAATGCGTAAAGCGGCAGCACCGTTTTCGGCACAGGCAATGGCAATGCGGTAATCAAAATGGATATCAGCCACGATCGGTACAGGAGACTCAGCTACGATCTGCTTAAAGCAGTCAGCAGCCTCCATGGAAGGCACTGATACACGCACGATATCTGCACCCACCTCAGCTAGAGCTTTAACTTGAGCAACGGTAGCGGCCACATCCAAGGTATCTGTACAGGTCATACTCTGCACAGAGATCGGGGCGTCACCGCCTACTAAGACCGAGCCTACCTTAATCTGCCGTGATTTACGGCGCTCAATTTTAGGTGCTTGCCACTCCATAGACCACCTTGGGCGTCTCACAACAGCTGCTTGAGCTCTTTAATCAGAAGATCAGCCTAAGTAAGGCACCGGACTTGTAAGCCTCTAAGGTCGATCGGTCACAAACAGCGTAAGAACCGCCTCCGCAAAACAAAAACAAAGAAAAAGACTGGACTTTAGGCCCCAGTATCAGCGCACGCTAAGCGCGTGCTCTGCGCTTCACGCTTAGCCTAGGCTAAGCTGCGCTGAGCTAACGCATTGGCAACTCAAATTGTACTTGCTGATCCTTTGGCATCTCAAGCTTACCACCTTTGTAAGAGATACTTACAGCTTGGGTGTCACTAACTTGCACAGTTAACGGAGGAATACCAGTAGCTGAAACGCGATCACCACTCTTGTAAGTACCGCTGGCTAAGACCTTGTTATTGCTATCCATGACCTTAATAGCCACAGGGCCAGTCACGTCGATACTAACACGGTTTAAAGAGCCTAAGCCTTCACGGTTCACAACCTTAACACGCGAGGATACGTTCTTCAGCTTAGCATTAAGCTCAGGGGCTGGTGTCTCAGTTTCTGCTGCATCATTAGCAGCAGTAGCCTCATTAGTAGCCGCAGCATCTGCCGCAGCAGCGGCATCTTGTTGGGACTTAGCTTCAACTGCTGCATCAGCGGTTGGCTCATTGCTACTGATCACCGGCGCTTTGCCCTGCTGGGCTGCTTTGACGCGCTCAGCGGCAAGACGGGCTTGCTCTTCGATTGAAAGTGCAGCCTCTGGAGCAGTATCTGAAACTGCGTTTGGAGCTGTCGTAACAGGGCTATCGACTAAGGCTGGCCCCTGATCAACATTGGCTCCTAAAAGGTCATTACCATCGTTAGTTGGCACAGCATCCTGAGGTAGAGATAAAGTCGAGCTAGCTGGATTCTGGCCTTGCTGTTCCTGTAATTGAGCAAGACGCGCAGCATCTGCTTCAGCCTGTAAGACTTGCTCTTGCTGAGTAGCACGAGCCGTGTTGAGATCTACGACCTGCACCTCAGGTGCATTCTGATTGCTCTCGGCCTCTAAAATCACCGCAGGTTGTTGCTCGCTACCCTCGAGAACCAAAGTACCGCTTACTTCTGGATCATTGATCGTCAAAGGCACATTTGGATCTAATTGCTCTAAATTCTGTGAGCCATGGACACTGGCCTTTAGCTCACCGATCTCGCCACTACTGAGCTCTGAGTCTGTGCCCATAAAAGACCACAGACCGCCACCTACAGCCAGCACCAAAATACCAAATACACTGAACCTTGCGATTTTACGATTACGAAGCTGCCGGAGTTTAAGCGCATCGCGCTTCTCATGCTCAATAGCGATCCCTTTATCCAAGGTGCTCTCATAAAGCTCTACTAAGCTTTTATGATCAAGTTGCAGCATAATGGCATAACGCGCAATCACGTTACCGGCAAAAGAGCTGTAAGTCAGATCATTAAGCTTATTGTTTTCGATATCAGAGATCGTAGCGGGACGCACGCGCAACTTATTAGCTACCTCATTTAGAGATAGGCCGACACGCTGACGATGGTAGCGCAAGATCTCACCTACAGTCTTGAGATCCTCAAGCTGATCAGTGGTGCGCACAGGGCTAACGTAAGGATTTTCGCCATTAAACGAATCCAATCCCTCAGGGGAGATCTGATCCACAGAGTACAGGATATGAGATTCTGCTGCAGCCTCATCAATGGCATTTTGGGCTTTAGCCACGACTCCGCTATCCTCTAAAGCTACAGAGCGAGAGGCTAATGGAGTCTCTCCCTCTAAAGACAGAGCTGACGACTCGGACGATTCCGAATCACGGCTACCACTGCCTATATACTCATGCTGCTTCTTATCCTCTGTAGGCAGAGCAGCAGACTGCTGGTGGTCGCTCTTAGAGTTAGCTGAAATGTCTGACATGATCCCCCAACCTTAGTTCTGGGAAAAGAAAAAACGAAAAACAAGAAAGAGCAAGGTTTGCTTTGATCCTATGGCCTGAACATGAGCTCACAAGAATAGTTTACAGGCTAAGCTCAGCCTGCACACTCTCGCCCCAAAAAGAGCCAAACTGGCCTAATAGGCCTAGCAAAACTAGGCCAGCTAAACTTGGTTACACCAAGCTCTTGGTATCGATATGGGCCGCAATGGATTGCTCATGCAAACGCTCGGCAGCAGCCATTTGCTCCTTTAAACGACGATCTTTTACTTGTCCTGCCAATTGACCACAAGCGGCGGCAATATCATCACCACGAGTAGTACGAGTGACAACAGTGAAGCCATATTGCTCCACTAAGACCTTATAGAAGCGGTCAATACGGCTATTACTTGGGCGCTTAAACTCAGATTCCTCATGTGGATTGAAAGGAATGAGGTTGATCTTGCAAGGCAAGTCTTTGAGCAGCTGTGCCAGCTCATGGGCCTGATCCATACTGTCGTTAACGTGATCTAAAAGCACGTACTCAATAGTCACGCGACCGCAATTGGCATTGGAGTTATCCACGTAATTGCGCACTGCTGCCAGCAAGTCTTTAAGTGGAAACTTTTGGTTAATTGGCACCAGCTCATTACGCAGCTCATCGTTTGGTGCATGCAGCGATAGAGCTAAAGCCACATCCACTTTACCTGCGATCTTGTTAATGGTTGGCACCACACCAGCCGTAGAAATGGTGACGCGACGCTTAGAGAGGGCAAAGGCATTGTCCGACAGTAAAAGCTTTACTACGGAGAGCACATTCTGCACATTCAGCAATGGCTCACCCATGCCCATCATCACTACATTAGAGATCGGCTTTTGCTCTTGGTTCTGGCTAAAGCCTACTCGGGAGGCAGCACGCCATACCTGACCAATGATCTCTGAGACCTTTAGATTACGGTTAAAGCCAGACTTGCCAGTACGACAAAAGGCACATTTGATCGGGCAACCCACTTGGGTCGAAATGCACAGGGTATTACGCTCTTTTTCTGGGATAAAGACCGTTTCCACCAGCTGACCATCACCGATATCCATGGCCCACTTAATGGTGCCATCGGAGGACTTTTGCTCGCTGACGATCTCAGGGGCATGGATATAAGAGATCTCTTTAAGTAGGGCACGGGTTTCTTTTTTGATATTGGTCATTTCATCAAAATTGACCACGCCCCATTGATAAATCCACTTTAAAAGCTGCGTAGCACGGAAAGGCTTCTCACCGTGAGCCACCACAAAATCTTTTAAAGTATCAGGATCCAAATCCATTAAGTTGACGAGACTATCAGTCATCACCACCCCTTGCCGAAAAGAACAGCACCACCAGAGGACAAGCACACGCATTTACAGCGGCTACGCCGCACAGACACATGGCAGCATCTGCCAAGGCAATACTGGCCATGGCAGTACTGGCTATGGCAGTACCGGCCAATACTTCAGTCTTGACTCAAGATGCCGTGTATTCTGCGCTTACGCTTAAGCACACACAACGCACTAGCTCTCTGCGCTTACCCCAAAAGAAAGCACCAAATTATAGCCCAAATGTCACATTTTTCCCATAAGAAAGCCAAAACCTAGCATTTTCCAACAAAAAAGGGCAAAGCGCAGGCTTTTGGATCGCCCGCACTCTGCCCCTCTTAGACCAAGCCCTGACAACAGGCTGAATCATAGCCTCCAGTCTTAAGCTGACGCTTAGGCTTGGGCTAACTTAAAGTCTTCTACCTGTTTACGCAGTTCGCTGATCAGACCTAAAGTCGAATCAATATTGGAAGTTACGGTTTCAGTATCTGCTGCCACATCACGTAACAGATCGGTAACACTCTGCATGTTCTGCGAGATCTCACCACTGGCTGTGGTCTGTTGCTCAGCTGCTGTAGCAATTTGGGTGATCTGAGCGGTAACTTCGTTAATGTGCTTCACCACCTCTTCCAAGGTTGTTTCCACACCACGAGCACGATCCACCACCGAATCAATAGACTCCACCGACTGGTTCATAGAGTTAGCAGCGTTATCAGCTTCCTTTTGGATCTGCGCCACCATGTTGGAGATCTCTTGAGTGGACTTAGTGGTACGGCTAGCAAGGGCACGCACCTCATCGGCCACCACCGCGAAGCCACGACCGGCCTCACCAGCACGAGCAGCCTCGATAGCAGCATTTAAAGCCAGCAGATTGGTTTGCGCAGCAATTTCATCAATGGTCTGCACAATCGAACCAATATTTTGACTCTGGCGAGCTAAATTGCGCACCAGCTCAGCATCACGCTTAGTGTTTTCTGCCTGCTCATTAATGCCACGCACGGCCTCACGCACATCAGCCATACCCTCTTGCGAGAGATCCTTGGTCTGCTGCGAAGCGCTGGCGGCAGTCTCACAGTTACGAGCGATGTCAGCGGTAGTAGAGACCATCTCATCAGAAGCAGCAGCCACAGTTAAGCTATTGCTCTCTGCTTGGGAAGCACTACTACGAGTATTCTTCATCAGGCTATGAATGGTCGTGGAATTATCAGTCACTTGATCCGTGGAGTGACGGATAAAGAGCATCTTTTCGGCAATGCTGGCACGCATGCTCTCAATACTAGACTCCAGCTGACCAAACTCGTCTTTACGATCCACGATAAATGGGCGGCTTAAGTCTAAATTGGCAATCTCATTGGCCTTCTTCACCAACAGATTAACCACATGACTGATATCGTGGCTTACATACCAACCAAATAGGATCAAGACCAAGATCACTACTACACCACAGCCCACGGCAATATAGACCGGTACCATGGTAGCTAAGGCTTTGGTTTGATCGTTGAGATCATGCAGCTGATCAATCAAGAAGTTGGCGCATAAAGTGGAAGTACGGATCGAAAGCGGAGTGTACTCACTACGATAAGTTTGGAAGGCCTCAATTTTCTGCCCATTAGCTAATAATGGACGGATCTTCTTGGTGTAGACCTCGTTTAAGGCATTAATATTGGAGCGCAGCTCTTCTACCTTCTCAGGCATGGTCACGGAGCTCACTCCGGCCATAAAGTTATTGATACGTTGGATACGAGCATCAAGATCATTGAGAACGGATGGATCAGTGGAAGAACCTTGAGCTGCAAAGTTAATGGCTCGACCGGCATTAACCACCTCATCATTGAGGCGGGCGGGCATCACATATTGACTTTCAACAGTGGCGTTTAAATCACTGGAGACTCGAGCCGAGGAATACAGCGAAGAAACTGCGTATGTCAAGACCACTAGCAAAAGCGCGGTCACAATCGCGTAGCTTACAAAGAACTTTTTGCCAATCGGTATATTCTTAAGTCCGCTCATACTCAAAAACCTTTAGTCTGCCCAAAACCAAAACAGGCAAAACAGGCACAACCTGAAATGGCACAGGCAACTGTCAGCCAACACCGACACCACTGAAAAAATATAATGCCAACGTCAGAGCCTCAAAGCCAAGGTATGAACAGAAAGCCTTATGAAATACCGAGGACAATTAGCCCTAACCCCTTAAGCTTGCAGTCCCTATCTACAGCCCACCTCTCCTGAAGTGCTAAAACACACCTAGATCCTGAAAATTGAAGCAGGCTCATTGCCATCTATGATGACTTGGGTGCCGCCCATATTAACCCAAAGCTACGCATATGAGTACAGTCCAAAGGTATTTTTGCCGCAAAAATGAGCTTCATAAACACTGGTATACCTGTTATAGAGAGCGCAATCTTACGTCTATTGCACAAAACAGGCCCTAAACCCTAAAGTGGACGTCAAACCCCCAAGAAAAAATTAAAAAATTTGCGTTGTGTTTGTAGCACAACGCTTTAA
>DXEV01000100.1 GCA_019114785.1 Candidatus Anaerobiospirillum pullistercoris
ACCAAGAGTACAGCCAGCCTTGCTTAAGGCTAGGACAGGCCAGCACTGGGCAGGCCTCAGGACAGGCCTCAGGACAGGCCTTATACCCCAGCTTCACCCCCAGCGAAGATTCAGAGAAGAAGCTCAAGCCACAGCCTCTCGATTTGGACGCTTGACCTGTCAGCGTACCGCTGACGCTACAGCGGCAAGACGCTGTCGTGACACGACTACGACCACAAAGGAGTTTTTGCTATGAAGCCAACCATCACCGAACCCAGCTCCATTGCAGTAGGACTGCATTGGATCTGCGCTCTATCCACCTCGGATAGTGCCTGCGCTAAAGCCAGCGAGCTTTGCTTGTTTTGCAACAAACCCTCTTCCATTTTCACCTTTTGTTCAAGGAGGCCAATCCATGAATACCCACTGTGACTGTACGTCCTTTCAGGAGGTTGCTTTTCATGTTCCTTAGACAGCATCTCCCCAGCAGCACTTATCGGCATTTGCACCAGCGACTCATTTACAACATCCAGCGACTGCGTCACCGGAGAAGCTTTCGTCGCCTGTACCTGCAATGCCTCATAGAGGACTGTCTGGCAGATACCACAGCCTAGAGCCGCCTCACCAGCTAATACCAACCCATACGCTTACGCTCACCTTTGCCTGAGCGCAAACGCAATTAACTATATAAGGAGCGGTGCTTTATCCCCGCATAATGCAGGGGGTTCGCGCCGATATCATCTATGACTACTAGCTTTTTACATAAAGTAAAAACCACCATCTCACCTACCAAACCAACCAGCTCAGCCAGCAAGTCCAGCACTGCTGGTGTTGCCGCTGACAATGCCCAAGCTGCTCAGGCAGCACAGACTGCACAGGCAGCACAAGCTGCACAGGCAGCCTCAGCAACACGCAGAGTCCCAACTGCACTCTGGTCGTTGGCCCACCTTAAGAGCAGCTGGAAGCAAGCTTGGTACAGCCTGTTTAACTCCCCAATGCAAACCAGCATCACTATCATGCTGTGGACAAGCACCTTACTGGCGCTGTGCATCCTGAGCTTAAGCTCTACTGCTCATGCTGCCACCGGCATTCTGCCTTATGAGGAATGGCTCACGGTCTTACAGGAATCCCTCACCGGCCCTGTAGCCTTTTCGGTGTCCTTAATTGGCATCGTTACCTGTGGAGCTACCTTGATCTTAGGCGGTGGTGAAATTAGCCACTTCATGCGCTCCATGATCTACATCGTCTTAGTGATGACCTTGCTCGTTGGTGCTAATTCCTTAATGCACAACTTCTTTAATGCTTCAGCCACCGCTGCACTCGACACGCAAAAGCAAGTTCAGAAACAGGTACAAATGCAGATCCAAACCGAGGCGGCCGAGGCTAATACCATGCCGTATGCGCTGCCACAGAGCAACTTTGATAGCTTAGGTGGCGGATCCAGCATGCTGGCCTCCTACGATGCCTCTTTGCCAAGCAATGGCTTTGGCTTCACCAGTGGCCCAGATGCTGATTTCGGCAGTGCAACTTACAGCGACGCCTACAACGACGCCTACAACGCAACTGACAGCTTCACCACCAACCGCACTCTCTTACTTGCTATGAGCACCAGTGAAGCTGACGTGCTTGAACAGCAGCTGCTGCAACAAATCACCCCTACTGCCAAGCGCACCACTCCTCAATATGATCCTGAGGCTATGCCTGCACCACAGCCACGAAACGACAATCGTGACTACCAAGACGAAGCCGATATGTGGCAAAACCTTGAGCGTACCGCCAGTAACCTCAAGCGCTTGTACCGCTACTTTGACGCCTCTCTGGACTCTCAGGTTTTGCCAAGAACCATACCAGACAACCAAGTTAACTTACCGCTTAACGAGCCACTCCGTATAAGCCATGAGGTGCAGATCTACACCATTTAAGGCTCACGCGCCCTTGCTCTTAGGAAGAGCTCTACATCCAAACGCTTAACGACAAAAGGAGCGACGTTTAATTCCCCGAGGTAACTCGGGGGTATTCGCGCCGAAATCTCTATGAATGGGCACTACATCTACCACGCTTTAGGCGCGCGCAATCAAATGCTGGGCTGTGATCGCGAGCTCTTTATGCTCAATTTGCTAGTAGCCTCAGCTCTGATCTTCACCGCCCTAAACCTCGTGGTCACGATCGTAACTACTCTTTTAGCCCTTTGTACTTTCTTTGCGCTCCAGCACATGGGCAAAAAGGACTTGTTACTACGCCACATTTACATTCGCCAGCTGCGCTACAAGCCCTACTACTTGGCGCAAGCCTCTATACGCACCCCAGTGCGCAAGCATTACGAATAGTCACTGTTTCAAGCCTATATCTCTGTGGCCAAGGCGTTGGCATTGGCCACAGTTCTAGCGTTGAGTAATCGCGCCCTACTCAAGCTGTGCTTTGAACTTGAAACTGCTGCACATTAGGAGCACCACGTATGTTAACTACCGTTTACTACTGTTGCCTAGCCTTTAGCGGCCTGATCGCTATCCTCATGCTGCTCTTGCTCTGGCGCTCTCACTTTTTCTTAACTCCGGCTTCCCACAATGCGGCCTTGTGCGACCTGCTCGATTACGCCACCTTGGCAGACGAAAACGTCATTGTCTTGAAATCAGGCGCGCTGCTCTCCTTATACGAAATACGCTTGCCTGATCTCTCGGTCATGCCAGACAACAAGATCGCCCATATTTACGACCTCAGCCAAAAGGCTTTGCTCAAGTTAGTGGGTAACTACTGTGTCCAAGTGGATTTAGTGCGACACCAAGACAATAGCTATCTGCCTTTTGTGGCCTCCACCCAACAAGATCACCATGAATCACTTTCCTCTGGGCAGACCAACCCTGAGGCTACCCAAGTGCTTCAGCAATTTGAGCAAGAGCGCGCCAAGATCTTTGCGGCTCAAGGTAGCTTTACCTCACATCTGTACCTTGCTATCACTTACATCGGAGTCAGCCAAACCTCGCAACACTTAGAGCGTTTACTCTCTCCTGAGCAAGAAGAGTTCAATCCCAATGAGCGGCAGCAGACATTACAGCTGATTGAAGAATACAAGCATGCTTGCCAAAACGTGATTGATACCTTAGAGCTCTGCTTTAAAGTCACCCCACTGGGCATTCAAGACTTTGTTCCGCCAAATAGCACCCACCATCAGCAGCAAAATATACAGCTCTTGGCCCAAGGTATTGGGCATGGCAACAGCCATGACCGTAAAACAAGCGCGGCTCAGTCAGCTACAACACAGCCTACCGCCGGTGCTGCTACCGGTACTGGAGCTGAGCTCAGTGCCGCAAACAGCACTGCAAGCAGTGCTGCAAGCACACATAAGTCAGGCGCTGGCGCTAAAGGTAAAGCCTCCTCGGTGGCTGTGACCAATGATGAGCTGCAATTTATCAGTCCTATTTCCCAGCTCAAATGGCAGCAATGCGCCTCTGGTCACTGGACTTATCACCGTGGACTCGGCTTTATCCACCAGTGCTTAACAGGTAAACGCCACGCGATTGCCACTCCCAGCACTCGCTGTTACCTCGATGCTATTCTCGCGACTGAAGACTTTCAACACAGCTACACGCCACAGATCGGCTCCCAATACATAGCAGCGGTGTCTATTGAAGGTCTGCCTAGCCGCACCAACGAAGGCTTACTTAACACTTTAGGCTCTCTGCCTTTTAGCTATCGCTTCAACACCCGTTTTATTTACTTCGACTCCTTAAAGAGCACGCTGCTGCTAGAAAAATATCGTCGCTATTGGGTGCAGAAGTCCAAAGGCTTAATGGCGCAGATCTTTAACCTCAACCTTGCCCGCGTCAATCAAAACGCTGTGGATCAGGTAGCCCAGCTGGATCAGGCCAAACGCGCCTTAGACAACAATGAGGTCGTCTTTGGTTCCTACACTGCCACCTTAATCCTCATGGATGAGAACTTAGCTTCGCTGCAAAACAAAGCCAAACAAGCCATTCAGGCAATTGAAGATATCGGCTTAAGTGCCCGTGTCGAGACCGTCAACGCTACTGAAGCCTTTTTGGGCTCACTGCCAGGTCATTACTACGAAAACTTGCGCCGTCCGATCGTGTCACAAGATGTATTGCTCGACCTACTACCGCTGTCAGTACCAGATTGTGGCGACATGCTTTCACCAAATCCACTGTATGGATCACAAGCCTCTGCCCTGATGCAAGTGCGTACTACCGGCCTCAGCAACTTCTACCTCAACTTACACGAGCAAGACTTAGGTAACTCCTTAATTGTCGGCCCATCAGGCTCTGGTAAGTCGGTGCTCTTAGGAGAGCTCATGCTCAACCTGTTGCGCTACCCAGGCATGAGGATTTTTGCCTTTGATAAGGGCTACTCGTTTTACGGACTGACTAAGGCTTTAAACGGCAACCACATCACCTTTGATAACTCACAGGCCTCGCTGTGCCCTCTCGAGGATCTCAGCACCGAATTGGATTTGGATTACGCCAGCTCCTACATCGAAATGTTGCTGCGCCTCAATGGCCTCACGCTCCAGCCACGTGATCGCAATGAGATTATGGATTGCCTCAAGATCCTTCGTCATCGCCCGAGTGACAAACGCACCTTAAGTGACCTGCACCTGCTACTGGCAGCCCGTCACTTAAAAGAAGCCTTAGCTCCATATACCAAGCTGCGTACCCCACATGGCTTGCTCGACTGTAACCACAATATGAGTTTTGGTTCAGCACTGACCACTTTTGAATGTGCCGACATCTTCCAAGCTAGTCAGAGCTTTGCTTTGCCAGTGCTCAAACAGATCTTCCACCTGATCTCACTGCAATTTGATGGCAGACCGGTGGCCATTGTGCTTGATGAGGCATGGCTGATGTTACAAGACCCCACCTTTGCCGCTGAGCTGATCACATGGTTTAAGACCCTGCGTAAATACAACGCTATCGTCATCCTCGCGACGCAATCGCTGACCGACTTGGAGCACAGTCCTCACTTTATCAACCTTTTAGAGTGTGCCAAAACCCGCTTCTATCTGCCTAACTACGATGCTGCAACTCCTCTTTTACGGCCTATCTACCAGCGCTTAGGTCTTGAGGACAAAGAGATAGATCTGATCGCCAACATGATTCCTAAGCGGGATTACTACTTTGTCAAAAATGAGCAGCGCACCCGCTTCAATCTGGTGCTTTCCCCGCAAGAGCTAGCCCTGCTAAGCCTTGCAGGTAATAAGGACAAAACCTTAGTTGATCACACCTACCAGCAATACGGGAACCTATTTTATGAACACCTCAGCCTCACCAAGAACAGCGACTCCAGAGCCAACCGCAACCACTACAACGGCCCAAACAGCCCAGACAACGGCAACGCTACAAAACACCACGACAGCAGCAGCGATGAGCACTCTTCAGCCGCCTAAAGACACCGCGCAGCGCCCCGCACAGCGCCCCGTGCAACGCCCCGTGCAACGCCCCGTGGCGGAGTCATCTGAGCTTCTGAACGATGCCGAGCGCCAAGCTCTATATGAGCTTGATCTTGAGGAAGAGGAAGAAGAGAACAACCGTGCTTATGCAGCCGCAGCATCCGTAACGACCGCTGACTACCAACTCAGCGCCAACTACGCCTCAAGCTCAACTCCAAACGATACCGTGGCGATATTGGCTGGGCCTTCGTTAAGTGGGCTCACATCTGGAGCTGAAGCCCTATCTTGCCAAGCGCAAGACGCCCGTAAAGAGCGTTTCAACCGTCATGCTTGTTTTGGTGTGCACAAACAAAATTTGCTGCTGCAAGACCTCAAGCGCCACTTGATCTACTTACTGCTGGGCTTAGGTGGTCTAGCCTTAGGTTTTACCGCCCTCTCCGGATTGATCGCTCATTCTATGCGCTCCACCGTTGTGCCTTATGTCGTCACAGTAGACAAACACGGCGTGGTGCTGAACGAAGGCACTCTACCTTCACTCAGCTCCAACCAAGATCTACCAGCCTCAGTGATCACCTCACAGCTCTGTGAGTTTGTACGTAACGTGCGACTGATCACCAAGGATAACGAGATCCAGCATCAGGCCATCTTGCAAGCTTATGCCTTTGTGCTTCCCAACTCAGAGCTGGCCCAAGAGCTCTCTACGTACTACCGCAACCACAACCCTTTTACCTTAGCGCAAAAGCAAACCGTCACTATAGAAATAGCCAATGTCATCAATGTCGGTGAGCATACGCTGCAAATTGACTGGGTTGAGCACCTGCACAGCGCTGATCCCCTGATCAATCGCCAAGAGGATCAAGAGCGCAAGCTGCGTGCCCTGCTTACTTACTCGATTGAAGATGCGGCCCAGCAAGATACCGAGAGTATCTTGCTCAACCCACTCAACATCTACATCCACACCTTTATCGTCACCGACGTGATCGCCTAAAGACGTAAAGGAAAACAACAGAGCACTGCGTCACTGGTACCCAACATCGCTACAACCAGCTGGGCTGGTCGACGCACAGAGACCACGCTCCGTAGAGCGTAGTCACTACAAGATTCCTGTTCTTCCGGTATGTGGAGTCCTGTTAATGGGCTGTTACCTACTTTCAGGACTCCTTTCTAAACACAAACTCTCTGCCTTGAGGCAGAGCAATTTGAGGAGTTTTTATGCCTAAGCGCAAAAACCCAAATTTGGCCAAAACCATCCGCCACCACACGTACCACAACACCGGCGCGCTCAAAGCTCAGACCTTACGCCAACTGCAACAAAGCCTGCTGCAATCGTATCTGTTGTGCAGAAAATTGGCACCGGCCACTCCCCCAACCCCAGCAGATAAGCTCAGCCAACCTCCAAAATTGGATTTCATCGGAGAGCTCTGCCAAGCAGCTCCTTGCAGTGCTCCAACACCACCTTGTAAGGGCTTATCCGCTGGCGCTCAAAGCGCTCAGCTGTGAATAGTCCCTCAGTCTTTTGAAAGCTAAGCGTCTGTGCCACTGGCCCACACCCCACCAGTGACCCCAGAGCCTCACCCTTTTTCTGTCCTATCTTTTAGGAGACATTAACATGTCCTACGAAGATCAAGCTTCCTGCACACCTCACTCAGCTTGTGCCTCGCGTAAACAACGCTCAGTCTGTAAAGTCCTGCTCTTTATCTTTTGCAGCTGGCTTAGTGCCCTCACCTTCCCTGCTATGGCCGATAGTGCCTTAGACGATCTCCTCCAAGCCAATGGCGAGAATATTCTCAGCGCCGAAGATCTTAAGGTACTGCAAGCCCTCTCTACGGCCCAAAATAGTCGCAGCCAGAGCCTTGTGAGCCAGCCGATAGTCACCAATCCTAACGAAGTACGCTTTATCTACGGAGCCTCACGCCCTACCGTCGTCTGCTCACTACTGCATGTCTGTGATATTGCCTTAGAGCCTGGCGAAAGCGTGGTTGACCTCAAGGTTGGCGACAGCGCCCGCTGGATGATTGAGCGCTCTGCCAGTGGCTCTCCTGAAGGCATTGTGGAGCATATTACGGTCAAGCCAACCGACATCGGTTTGCTCTCTAATATGCGCATTTATACCGATCGCCGCACTTACGACCTCGACCTCAAATCCAGCGCTAAAGAGTTTATGCCATCCATTGCCTTTAGCTACCCACAAAATAGCCTGCAAAAGTTTCAACAGGCCAAAGAGCTCTTACGCCAAAACGCACAGCTCAATACCACCATAGTACCTAATGCCCAAGGTGGTAACAGCGTCAACCTCTTATCTGATCTGGACTTTAACTACGAGCTCGACGGCGATGAAGAGATCTTTCCGCTGCGCGTCTTTAATGACGGCCATAAGACCTACATTCAGATGCCTGAGCAAATGCTCCAAGGCAAATTACCTGCGCTAGTCGCTGTCATCTCTACCCACACTTGGGGACAAGATTCCACCTCGCTTACCAATTATCGCTTACAGAAAAACAGCTTCGTGGTAGATGGGCTGCCACCGCACCTACGTCTGATCTTAGGCAATAACGAAAGCGCTACTCCTCTAAGTGCCGACATCGTGTACCAACCCCACAGCTAAGCTGCAGCGCGCCTGCGCAGCCGCTGCGCACAGCTGCGCCGCTGTTCACAGCAACGCTGTTGCACGGCAGCGCCACCGCGCTGTGCGCGCAGCCACATGCGTCTTAACGCAACACTCACCGCTCTCATCAATGACAACAAGGAGGCGGCGCTACCTCTATCCTCTGGCCTTGGGGATCTATGCGCCGATTTTTTGATGAACACGATACCTTTATTCTCTGCACTTAGCTCCCAAGGACAAAGACGCACGCTAGCCTTATGTCTAAGTCTTTCTATGTGCGTGCTCTGCTCAGGATGCCAGCTGACCACTTCTAGTACTGAACAAGTTCAGGCCCAAAACATCACTACCCAGCGCCACAATGACTTTTTAGCAGAAGTCTATGCTGATATGGCCAACCATTTAGGCACGTACTTCCCTTTGGGCTATACCCAGTTTGAAGTCATGTTGCCTGAGACCTCCAATACTACTGAACAACCTGACGATCAGCCTAACGGACAGCCTGTAGTGCAACCTCTGCAACCTGAGCAGGCTCTGGCTCGTGCCTTAGCCCACAAAGGCGCGGCTATCTGCCAATCGCTGCGCACCTGTAACTTTAAAGCTCAGCCTCTGACCACTACTATCACCTCAGGTAGTGATTACACCTTAGTGGAGGTCTTTGCCCCTGAGCTCACCTTACAGCGGATCTATAACGAGCGTGCATGGCCACTGGGCCCTATATCAATCTATGGCACTCGCCCTTCGCTGCGTGCCTCAGCCCCAAGCGTGGCCACTAACACTGCCCGTCCAGCACCAGCCAAGATCGTAGCTAAAGCCACGGCTCCAGCCACACGTCGTCCTGCTGTCAGTGCCCAATCGCGTAGCGTCCAGATAAAGCACGCCCCAGCAGCCGCCAAGATCGTGGCTAAAGCTAACGCTAAAGCCCCAACTCCTACACCAACCACAACCTCATCCGTGACTATTGGCTCTAATCAAGCCGCAAGCACTGTTGTGGCCCCAAGCCCTGCACCGCAAAAGCCAGTCGCTGCTAAGGTAGCTGCAACTAATCCTGTAGCTGTAAACACCACACCTCAAAGTAAGAGTCAGGCCCCTGCTCTGTCTATACCTGCTGCAGCCACTAGCACTACCACCTCTGGAAAAACTAACAAGGCACAGTCGCAATCTGAGCAGGTGTTACCGTCTGAACCAGCGTTGCCATCTAAGGCCCAATCGCCTGCACCAAAAGCCCCTACTGCACCTAAAGTAGAAATCAAAGGCCCGCTGCAATTTGCTCACGAGGATCCAGCGCCCGCCCCTGCAACAGCTCAGGTCAGTACACCTAAGGTGGCCACCCCAGAGGTTACACCGGTGACTGCATCGCAGGTAACACCGGTAACACCGCAAAAAACAACCAGCGCCGAGACTAAAACTCTCGTCTCGCAAACTAAGCCCCAACAACAGCCCAAGGAAAGCGGCTCTACACCAGCAAACAACCCAGCTCTCACAGCTCTGATCTCTCACAACTTAACTGAGCGCTACAGCTTTGCCCCAAGCCTTAAGGAGCCACTCTTTATTTCGCCAACGCAGGCTGATCGTTACACCCAACGGAGCAACCTTGCTCTACAAAACTTGCCTTGGCAATGGGGACAACGCCTGATCGCATGGGCATTTGGCTCACAGACAAAGCTTTAGCTGAGGAGGATTTTTTATGGAACAACCTAATCAAAGGATCTCACGGGCGCGCTCTAGCCGCAAACCACTCCTACTGTTTTGGCTTTTCTGTGTAGTCGTGGTGAGCTTAGGTGCTTACGCCAGCTTTCAACGCAGCAGCCCTCAGGACTCCTCTAGCCACAATGACGATGAATTTGCCCCTGATATCGAATACGGTCGCGCAATGAGCAAGCGTCTCTCGGAGCTGGAATTTGACCATCGCTCTCCCAGCGAAAACATCAGTACAGCCCCTCAGGAAGAGTCTGACGATAACTTTTGGGATGATTACTTGAAATACCTTTCCCTGTATGAGGAAAAAGAACCTGCTAAGCCCAAGGAACAGCCTCAGGAAAAGCCACAGGAATCCCGTCCTGTCAGCGCCCCTGTAATCGTCCAAGAAAAGAGTGAGCCTACTCTTGAGGAGCAATTACAAGCTCAATTACGCGCCCAACGCGCCTCAGCTTTATTGACTGCCTTAAAGTCCAGTTCCACAGTGAGCACCAGCTCCAATGCCGCTTCGTTGTTAGCACAACAAGCTGGCTCCTCCGGTACCAGCACCGGTACAGGCACCGGCTACGCTGCCAACGGAATGGCTTCTGGCGAAGCCGGAATGGGCACAGGGGCACAAGGGCCAAATGCTTCGCTCACGCCACAACAGCAATTAGCCTTACAACACAGTAAAGCACAGCTACAAGGCATGGGCATGAATGGCACTGGAAGTGGTGGCTTTGCAGGAGGTGCTTACAACCCTAATAGCCAGCATACCCTTGATGCCTACCAAAGCTTGGTCAATAACGACACGCTTTTAAAGACCAACGTCGAAACCGTGCTCTCGCCTTTTTTACTGCGCCAAGGTGCTTTGCTCCCTTGTGTGCTCTTAACTGGCATTAACTCGGATCTGCCTGGACTGGTGCAAGCTCAAGTCACTGAAGACGTATTTGATACCCCTCAAGGACAGCACCTGCTGATCCCACGTGGCTCTAAGCTCATTGGACAATACGCCTCCGCGCCTCTGCTAGGACAAGAGCGCCTCATGCTGGCCTTTAATCGTGTGATCTTCCCTGATGGTAAGGCCATGAATTTAGGCGCTATGCCCGCTAGCAGCCCTGACGGTTATGCAGGCATGGACTCAGAAGTTGATACCCATTTCTGGCGACTTATGGGCAACGCCATTTTGCTTGGTGGTGTGACAGCTGGTATTTCCATCAGCGTGGACGATGATGTTCGCGACGATGACGGCAACCTCACCTTAAATGGTGCCTTAAGCCAAGGTTTAGGCCAATCCATGGGACGAGTTTTAACCAATGTGATTGAGCGCAATATGAACATCTCGCCTACGCTCAACGTGCATCCTGGGTTTCTCTTTAATGTCACTCTGACCAAGGACATCTACTTCCCAAGCGCCTACCAAGCTTATGCCTATTAGGGGGCACCAGAGCACTACCCCAATAACAACAATACCTCTGCTACAAGTGCAGCTGCTACATGAGTAACAGCGGCAGCTGCTCTTGCGTCACAGCACAGCTTCACGACGTAGCTGCTGCATGCAGCTGGATACGTGACAGTGGTGCACACTCGCAATAAACATCAGGAGTTCTCATGCAACTGCCAAAAATCACCCGAGTTATAGCTCTCAGCTTAACCTTAACTCTCGGTATGGCTCCCTTTAGCCACACCGCCATGGCTTTAACCGTGATTGACCCTACCCTGATTGCCGAGAATATCTTCCAACGTATTCTGGCCATCGAACAATGGGCCCAAGATAACAGCAATCAGCTTGATCAGATCACCAAGCTCGATACCGGCAACACGATCTTAGATGACACCCAAACCCTCATGGAACAGAACTATGCCATGGACTTTAAGGCCAGCTGGGATCAAGTGATGTCTTTACAAGAAGATTCGCTGGCCCTCTTACATGCGGCCAAATCAGTTTGGGAAGAGTTTGGCTCGGCGCAGCAATACTATGCGTCCTTTCATAAAGCCCAAGCATGGGAAAAGTGCATGCAAAGTAGTCACTGCAACTTTGCGACTGCCCTCAATGAAATGGACAACCAGTCCATTGAGCAGGCTCTGCAGGCCTACCAAAACGCGGAGGACATGAATGTCAAACTGCAAGAGCAAATTGACTTACTCCAAGAGCTCAATACCGAAAGCCAAAACTCTGAGAGTGCTGCTGGCACCATCGACACTTTGAGCAAGATCAACGGCCATGTCGCCAGCTCCATGGTCGATCTCAACAATCAAATCGCCCAGCTCACCAAAATGCAAAGCCATGAGATGGCCCAAAAGAGCAACGAGGACTTAGCCCACGACAGCTATATCCGCGCGATCACTTCGTTTAAGGACTATGGCCCTGAGCCAGGACTGCCTTATGAGTTGCCTTAAGGGGCGCAAGGCCCCCACAGTCCCTGCCTGTAGTTGTCCTTTTGCTTCACAGGGCTCAGAACTTTGCCATGTATTCTGATGCTTACCTCTTACCCCTCAGGAGGTCTTATGTCCGTGCTGCCCCCATCATCGCTTTACTCGTTAGATAACCAGCCAGCGTTAACACCGCTGCTGCGCTCACAGCAGCTGATACCTCAGCTGATAGCAGCCAATTCTTTTTGGATAAACATATGGCGACAGGTCTGGAGAAAAGGTTCTCTGCTCTTATGCCTGCTCTTACTGTGGGCTGTAAGCTGCTCCCTTGCCCATGCCGCCCCAACCTCAGCCAGTCTCCACCTCACTATTGCAGATATAGTCTATCTTTACGAACAAGAGATCTTGCAGCTCAAAGATAATGTGGTGTTCTATGCCACCATGCTGCTGTACAGCCTCTCCGGCTTTGCCATTGTGCTCACTGGCATCAACATGATCTTCTTGCACCAAGGCTCGATCCAAAGCTTTGCGCTGTCTATGGTGCGCTTATGCCTGATCATCGGTATCTTTAAGTTTTTCATCATCAATGGCTATGACATCTCTCGCGATATCATGGCCTCGCTGACAGATATGGCTTACGGAGGCCAAAGCCACAGTGGCTACCAAGACATTCTTAGTATCTTGCGTGATTTCTTTTTACTCGCAGAGGAATATGTCAAGACGCTGAGCACCCGTAACATCTTCTTTTTCCTGTTCTTTATGGTGCCATTCTTTGTCATCATCGTGCTCATCATCATCAACTTTGTGCTCAACTACATCATTGCGCTCTTTGTCTCGGTCATGGGCGTGCTGGTGGTTGCTTTGGGAGCTCTGCCTTTTACCCGAGGCTTTGCCTTAAACTATCTCCATATGGTGATCGCCTATGGTTTACGCCTCTTCAGTCTCTGCTTCCTCTATCGCATTGGCCAAAATGTGATCGCCGATATGATCGCCCACTTACGCTACATCTTGGAGCAAGGGGAAATGATCACCATGCAGGATGCAGGCTTAGTGCTCTTTGTCTTAAGCTTCATTCTCTTTTTGTCGTACACCATGCCAAGCATCATCTCGCGCTTAATCCAGCCAACGCAAATCAACAGTCTGGTAAACCCACAGGCAAAATAGTGCGCAAAGCACACCCCAGTCCACACCGTTAACAGCTGGCTCTGACCACCCTGTTGGCAGAGCCATGCACGCGCAGCTGCCATCTGCGCAGCACTGACCAGCTGCTGCCCCTGAGCAGCTGCGCAGCTGCGCAATAGCTACTAGCACCAACAAGCTCTAAGCTCACTTTTTTCACAAGAACAGCAAGTAAATAGTGAAGCCCAAGCATACCGGCTGCACTTACATACCAGCAGTCCCAAAACACACTACAAACGTCGACTCACAAAGACGTGCGCTGGGTGACAAAATCTTGCAGAATATTTGCTTTTAGCCCTAATTGAGCCTATTCTTAGTGCCAAAGTCCAAACCTGCCACTAGGCCTTTTCGCTTACCCTTAAAGAGCGACAAATGGCAATCTTATCTGCTGGTTCTTTTACGTGCAGGTTTGTGCGAATTAATGGCACGATCCAAAGAGTAAATGCGCTTTATTCTGCATCAAGACCCCTCCTTGTGTCAGGCTCCACGCCGATTTTAGTCTGCGCGCCCTCTCACCAGCGCCTCGCCATGCAGCGCCAAAGAGCGCCTGTCTCAAGAAATCCCCAAAAACTGCACCCACATGCTCCATAGCCCACTGCCTCTTGGCAGCTTGTTAGCTACACTGCGAGCTACCGTCTGCAATTTTTAGTGCCATCTTAGGAGAGGTCTCTTGTCCTCAGCATTTTAGTGTGGAGACCTCCCTAAAAACATCCACAGGAAGATCAAAGCTGCATTCTATAGCCATCAGCATGATGAGCCATCAGCATGAGGCAACTCTGGCAGCTTTTGCTCTTCCTTATCTTTTGAGGAGAGGGCCTTTAACCATGCACTGGAAAATTGTTCTTGCCATTATGACTTGCAACGTCGTCCTGATGTCTGCAAGTTACACCATGCTGATCCCTTTTTTACCAATCTATTTGCGTGATGAGCTCGGTGCCAGTCCCGATAGCTTAAACATGTGGACAGGTGCTATCTTTGCTATTTCCTTTGCCGTTTGCGCCGTCATGTCGCCAATCTGGGGCAAGATGACCGACTCCAAAGGCAAAAAGCTCATGATTTTGCGCTCCAGCAGCTTAATTGCTTTGGTCTATCTCTTGGGTGCCATCGTGCAGACCCCTTTGCAGATGTTTGGTGTGCGCATTCTCCAAGGCTTTGCCGCCGGTCTATGGCCTGCCTCTTTAGCGTTAATGTCAGCCTACACCCCAAAGAACAAGATCGGTATCTGCATGGGCGTCATGCAAAGCGCTAACATTTGCGGTGGTATCTTAGGCCCACTGTTTGGCGGTGTCTTAGCCGAAGAATTTGGTATCCGCACCTCATTCTTTATTGCCGCCGCTGCTTTAGCGATGATCACCTTGGTCACTCTCTTCTTTATCAAAGAGCCACCAAAGAGCGAAGATCACAAGAAAGCCGCTCCTCCATCTTACAAGGCCTTGTTCAAGCGTGAAGGTTTCCTCATCATCTTGCTGGCCACGGGTCTGACCAACATGGTGATCTTACTGCTGCAACCAATCATGACCCTCTACATTGGTGAGCTACGAGGC
>DXEV01000101.1 GCA_019114785.1 Candidatus Anaerobiospirillum pullistercoris
AGACAGACCGATCAGAGTCACAACGATACCTGATACTAATGGGGTGATGATACGGCGGGTGAAACGCAGCACACGGCTCACAGCCATTTCCACAAAGGAACCTGCGATCACAGCACCAAAGATGGTAGAGAGGCCTCCGGTGGCACCGGCAGCAATGATAGGGGAAATAAAGGAGAACGAAGTACCTTGGATACAGAGCAGACCGCAGCCGATAGGGCCAACGCGCTTACACTGGATAAAGGTAGAGATTCCCGAGGCAAAGAGAGCCATCGAGACTAAGAACGAGGTAGTGGCAAGATCAAAGTTGAGGGCACCAGCGATGATAAGTGGAGGAGTCACAATAGCCACGAAAATTGCCAGTAAGTGCTGTAAGGCAGCAAATAAGGTGTCTTTTAAAGGTGGTCTGTCATTTAAGCCATAGATCAGCTCAGCTTTCATTTCTTGAGCAGTACCATTTGGCTCATGGTATGAGACATCAACACCTTGATTTTGCGCAGCGGCCTGATTTTCAGGGGCTTGTGGAGCTTGATTGGTCATTAAGTACACTGCGTTCGCTTCACCAAGGAAAAAGGAGCTTTTCCTGAGTGAAATGAAGACGCTTCTCCCAAAGATTTTGTCACTAAAACGTTTGATTCTGATGAGGTCAGGGGATAAAGCTCATTTTCAGGAGGACAGTGCACGTACACGTAAGTGCGTGCATGTTGCCTTGGCTCAAATAAGCATGACTTCAGTCTCAAACTAACCTCTTGGTGCCAGCCGTGTCCTTAGTGATAGCTAAGCTATTGAGGCTAAGGACTTAGAGCCGGAACCGTAAAAGCCTGTATGGAAAACCCTAACAAGAAAAACAAAGAACAGCATGCCAGCGCAGTAGCATACAGTTGTGATCATGGGAAAGTAAGGAAGGACGGTGATAGCTGATCACGCGTGCCTCTTATTGCCGCATGATCCTTATGTTGTGCAAGGATAGACCAAAGCAGGCACTCCCGCTGAAAAGGTTGAGAAGCGCGGGAGATGGTGGCGTTGCTCTCGTGTTCTTGCAAGTTGCGGCGCAAGGAACAGAAGCTATATGCCGGATGGGCGCAAGTCAAACGTAAGCCCTAAGGCAAACGTGCTTTGCGTCACAAAAATTTTGGCGTATTTTACACTTTTTGGCTCACAGTGCCACAAAAAAGCCGCAAATTTTGTGAAAAAGTTAAGGCGTAAGCGTGAAGATGGCTCTGTGAATCCTTTGGTTCTGTTGCCAACTACAGGCTCAGCTTAACCTCCAAGCCTATGTGTCTGGGCCTATGTAACTTGTCCGATAGGATCTAGCCTATGTGGTTTTGTTACCAAGCCCAATCCAAAGACGAAAGCAACAAGCTGATTGTGGTGCTTTGCTCAAAGCGGCCACGTTCCTCAAACCGCTGACATAGGTCAGCGGTTTGAGGTCGTGACTTAGATAAAGAAGCAGGAGCTGCTTTAGAGTGGCGGGATCAATTGCAGCCGCTGGTAGGTCTCAAAGAGACCATTGCGGTTCACCTTGTAGTAGAGGTTATAAGCACTGAGGATCAGCGTAGCCACAATGAACTGTACCAATGGATCACGGGCATAGGCATTGAGGTTAGTTCTCGGGAGATTGTCCTCTACATCCGGTGTCCGGCGTGAGTTAGTCACCACGGTAAAGCTCCGACCTAAGATCTGAGCATAGTAGTTAAACTTAGCCGTCTGTAGCTTTAAGGTCTTTTGCTGCTCAGGGGCGTTACTTGCCATCTCTAAGAGCACTTGGTGCATGGTCTTTAGCTCCTTTAAAGGACGCAGCTTGCGGGCTAGCAGTGAGCGCTGCACCTTAAGTTCCGGAGAGTTAAGCTCCTGCAAGGACATACCTAAAGACATGCCAGTAAGGGCCTCTTGGGTGGTAGCAGCAATATCTTTGAGGCTTGGCAGATCAGGCAGATCTGAGCTCTCATTGTCTGCTTCTGGGTACTCCTCAAGGCCAGCAGCATCTAAAGCCTTATTATCAGCTACGCTGTCAGCCGTGCTGTCAGCCATGCTGTAAGCCATGCTGACAGCGCCTGCATCCTGTAAGACAGACTCTTGCCCTGTTGCAGACTGCTCTGAGCTGCTCTGTACTTCGCTCAAGTTCTCTTTTACGCTTTCGCCATTGTTGTTAGGCTCTTGAGCGTTCACCTCAGCTTGCGCAGTTTGCGCAGCTTGGGTTGCTGCTTGCGCGTTAGCTGTCACAGTAGCAGACTCTGGTGGTAAGGTCTCAGGATCTGTGGTTTGCAGCAGTTGTACAAAGCCTTCCTCAGGCAATAAGAAATACTGCGCAAAGAGTAAGCAGTACTTAAGACGCATGAGCTCAGGAGTGGAATCTAAGACCTGCAATAAGCCAATATGCTCAGCTAAGTCCTTTTGCTTTTGCTGTTTCCAGCTAGATTCCTGTCCTAAGTCGGTCTGGTTGAGTAAAGGCATTACCTGATTGGAGATCGCTTGGGTTTTGATCCGCTGCTCATGCTGTTGGGTAGAAGCCTGCTTCAGGGCATCACTGGCACGTATAAACTTGCCTTCTAAGCGATGGTGAGTGTAGTCCTGTACACGTCTACGCTTAGTCAGAGCCGTAATTTCCGCACTGCTACTACGTTGCTCGGCTTCCGCATCGAGCTCAAAAGGAGGTAGTTCCTTTTGGGTAGCGAGGTTGGCAGCAGCACCTTGAGTGTTAAAACCAGCGCTTTTGGTCTTTCTTTTGGCCGTAGCCTTATTAGGGGTTACATTGGTGGCCGTGGAGCCATCAGCACTGTGAGCACTAGCAGTACTACCATCTTGAGCAAGCTTTTCCGTTTGGGCGGCCAGCTGAGCTGTTCCATCAGTAGCAGTTAGCTCTGGGCCTCTTGGTGACGAAGTCTCCGAAGAGAGCTGGCTGTTTTCACGAGCTGCGGTGACAGTGGTTGTCTTCTGGGCTTTAGCCTTATCCGTGTTCTTAATAACTTTGACGCTGGCTTTGCTCTCCGCACTGGAGATCGTGTTGCTGTCCTCATCGCCGCTGCTACTGTCAAGCTCAGCTTGGGTATGCTCAGCTTGGGCAAAGAGAGCGTCTTGAGCGGCTTGTTTGAGCTCTGGATCAGACAAGGTAGCCCCAAGGATCTGATCCTGACCAGTTTTTTGGGTGCGACCACGTGGCTTGCTCTTAGCTTTACTGCCAGATTGAGCCGATTTGGCCTTAGTAGCTTTAGTAAGGCCAAGATCAGTACCTGTAGAGTCAGACACGGGCTCATCTTGCGGTAAGGCGGCCTCAGCCTTGCTGTCAGTGCTTTGCTCCTTAGCTTTAGCTGCAGAGGCTTTACGCTTGCTGCGAGAAGAGCCTTTAGCCTTAGGGCTGACAGCAGCTGTCGCTTTTGTCTTTGGAGCACTAGTCTCGCTATCTGCGCTGTTTGCATTAGCTGTAGCACTAGGTGCTACCAGCTCAGCAGACTCAGCTGCTTCTGGTGCAGGCGCGGCTTCACTGTGCTTTGCCTTTGCCTCTGCCTCTGCCTCAGCTGCTGGTGCTGCTTCAGGTTCCTCTGCCTCTGGGAGCTCTGGGGCTGTTTCTTCCGTAGAGCTACTGTCAGTGGCAGCTGGCTGTGAGCTAGCGCTAGCGCTGGTGTAAGAACTGTCTTGAGCGAAGCTTGCAGCAGGCGCTTGAGCGCTTACTTGAGGTTGCAGAAATAGGCTGCTACTGCTCTCCCAAGGGTTGTTATTGAAGAGGTCATTGAGAGCTAATTGCTCTGTGCTCAGCAAGTTATCGCTTAAGCCATCAAAGCTATTTAAGCTGTTACTTCCAAAGAGCTCTAAGCCCGAGGAGCTAGCCGTTGTAAAGAACGCATCAGTGCTGTTTTGCAGGTGTAGTTGTCCTACCGTGTCGGTAGTGGACACAGTATTAGCTGTCTTGCCTGCAACTGCGTTAGAGCCCTTAGAGCTCTTGTTACCTTGAGTGGCCGTGTCGTTATTAATGGCTTGTTGGGAAGAGCCACTGTTAGAGCTCGATTTATCGTTGTGATCAGGTGACGGTGTAGCCACTTTGAGCGAGAGCTCAAAAGGATCCTTATTGCGGATCAGCGGGCGTTTACCACTATAACCTTGCAGGGCATTGACTTGCAGACGCAGAAACGCAGTACTTTGGCAAAAGTCAGCAAAAGTGATCAGCGCTGGTTGCAATTTGTTCGATAAGGTCGTAGCCAGCTCAGAGAGCACTTGAGAGGCGCTCTTGCTCGGGTTGAGGCGCTGTAGTGCATTCAGGGCATCTAAGCTTGGATCTAAGCCATAGAGAGCAAAACCATAGCAAGCCCCATCGTCACGCAGCGAGCACAGCAACTGAGCAAAATCGGCAATGGCCTCCATACGCTCGACACCTGCTTTGTAATCACTGAGTAAGGACGCAAAGATACGTAGACGCTCTTTTTTGCTGTCGTCCATACCGGCAAAGACAGGGTGGTTTAAGGCCAGATTGCTGACCTGAAATCTGCTCTTGTGTAGAAAATACATCAGGGCAAAGAGATCAAAGTAACTCAGCAGTGACTGCAAAAAGAGCATGCTGATCTTAAGCTTGTTCTCTTGGCTTAAATAAGCGTTATTTTCTACCAAGCGCACTTGTTGATAGATAGAGCCACCACTTGTACGTGTGCCAGCAGGGAGCTGGGAGCAGAGGTGGATCTGTCCTGCTTCAGGGTGAGTTGAGAGCTTCTCTAAACTTTCGTTGAGCTCTTGGAGCTTTTTATTAATAGCCTCAGCACTGTCCTTGATCTTTACGCTCAGAGGCAGTGCGGCTAAGGCATTGAGTTGATCTTTCTCTCGTAAGGAATGAGGCAGAAGACGTACCAGCACACCGAGATCGAGTTCATTGGGATATTCCAAAAAGAAGATCGCGTCGGTATTGAGTTTGTCTTTGGCCTCAAGACGAAACTTTTTTAACAGTAACGATAGCTGCGACATAGCACTAAGGGTCAAACAACAACGCTTCTGCCTAAGGTGAGTTTGTGGCCAGTTCTTGAACTTGCAAATAGGGTCACAGCGTCACTAATTGCGCCTACATCAGGTGTTAGATCTATGTGCACTAAGTGCTAAGCGCGGGGCTTAGTCTTGGCTCTCAAGGATCTGATTCATGGGGATCGAGGAAGTGGCTCTGAGTGTTCCCGCTATGTCGTTGCCGTGATTTATCGTTATTTCTTCGCTTTGCTATGCCGCTGCAGGTTCTCTCTTCCTACAGGGGCGGGCGCTGTGAGCACTACAAGCGCAGTATGCTCTGTGCGCGCTGTATGCGCAGTGAGCGCAGCATGCGCAGCGAGCATTGATGCTCATTGAGCGTGGCTTTATACATGTGTCGTCTTAAGGTTGATCCTCAGATGTAGAGATCTAGGATTTTTGCAGATCTGAGCCTATGCCAACGGCTGTAGATCTAAAGGTAAAGGCAATAAGGGCTGGAGCTTACTAGCTGCTCTGACTCTAAGGCAGGTGATGACTCCGAAGGTTTAAGGCCCATTCGCGGTCATGTGTACAGACTTTTGGCTTAGGACTTTGCGGTCTTACTGGCTTAAGGTTTAGGAGAAAGCTGGTAAGTAGTGGTCGCCTCTTGTTGCTTGCTCTAGCTCAAGCTCAGGTTTAGGTTTTGGGTCAAGCTTGGGCATGAGGGCCACATGTATTAGGAAAAGCGGAGGTTTCAGCAGATTTGGGGAGAGAGCCATGTAAACTTTATGCCCAAAGTTTACAAGATCTTCCTTGTTAAACACCATGACTGGTGTAGGTATCTCGTCAGTTGGGGCAGGCAGTAGTGGTCTTAAGGCATTTTTATCGGGTTTTGCGGTACTGCTTGCATTGCTTGGAAAGGCGTGCTGACCAGATGGAAGCGTAATGGGTAGAGATTGCCGCGTAACTTCAAATGCAATCCCTAAAAGATAAGGGGCATTATAGCCTAAACTCTTGAAGATATGCAAAATCAGGCCCAAGCGGGGGCCAATCAGGCCCAAACGGGCCCAAATGGGCCCCAAGCAGGGCTTAACGGGCCTTACAAAAATAGCAAAGCCCTCGTACTTGTTAGTATGAGGGCTTTGGCAGGTGGCAAGAATCTGTTCTTCTCTTTAGGAGCGACCAGCACCGCCACGCTTGATGCGAGGAGTAGTGTCTACCGGCTCATCTTCGTCACCTTGCAGCTCTTCACTAAAGCTAGAGCTAAAAGGATCATCAAAGTCATCAATCAGCTCGGCTGCCAGTGAAGCAAGAGAGTTGTTGTTCTTGCTCTTGGCATCGTTTTGGTGATTGGATCTGGTCGTGGCTTGTAAGTAAGCCAAAGTTGCATCCTCATCACGCAAATCTGCATCGCCTAAGAGCTCGTCACTCTCGCTTTCTGGATCCGGCGTCATGGACGTGGCTACTACGCCAGCTACTGCATCCTGCATGGCCTTGACGGCATCATGGGCCTCACCGCTCTTTGTAAAGTGTTGCTCTTGAGGCTTCTCCACAAAGCGCTTAGGTGTGGCAAAGATCACTTCAGTGTCGGGGTTCTTTACGGCCACAGCAGGGGCGGTAGCCTCTTTTGGCTCTAAGTGATCCTCTTCTGCTCTTGCTGTACTCTTGGCAGAGTCAGAGGTCGTAGCGACGGCTTCGTCCTCTGTTGGAGTAACCTCCGTAGCGCTTGGGCTTGTAGCGTCAGTTGCAGCGTTTACTGCGTTAGCAGTGTTATCAGCGAGCTCTTCCTTTTCAGGCTTGTCACTATCCTGCGTGGTAGCAGTGTCTGAAACTTGGGCCTCGGCTGTAACAGCCTCAGTCGTCTCAGTGGCTTCAGCAGTCTCTGTAGCTTCAGTAGCAGCGCTCTCGACCTCACTTGGGCTAACAGTAGCACTTGCAGCTGGCTCTACAGCAGTAGCAGAGCCTGACTTGTCTTCGCTCTGCATCTCTTGCAGATTGTGATCGGCTACGGCCTGTCCTTGTGAGACCAGCTCAGCTGTATCTTGAGTCTGCGACTTGTAAGCTGGCGAAATGATGTTTAAGGCGTTATAGCTCAGTGGGTTGTTAGAACCATCACTGTTGATAGTGGCATTGAGCTCCTCAAAGCTCTGATGCGTGTATTCGGCCTTAACTACCATGAGATGCTCAGCCAATTCGCGCTCATGCAGGCTTTGACCTGCGTGGACGTTAGTACGCATCTTGGCAGTAGCTTGCGCATGGATCTCAACATTTGGCAGCTCTTGCTGGGGCGAAGTTTGAGCAGCAACTATATAGGCATTAGCTACAGGTGGCACTGCAGTGTTGTGAGCTGGTTCAGACTCAGTCTCGGCTTCAGCCTCAGCTTCGGCCTTAACCTCAGCTTGGGTCTCAGGGACGGCAGCTGTTGGCTCTTCGGCGACACTAGCCTCAGCTTTTTCTTCAGCTTGAGCGACAGTCTCTGGGGCTGGAGCTAACTCTTCATTTGGCTCCTCA
>DXEV01000102.1 GCA_019114785.1 Candidatus Anaerobiospirillum pullistercoris
AGTCATAGCTATGCCTAAGTAAGAGCCGTTTGTGGCATTACGGCTTAGCTGGAGTGAATTGCTTGCGCTTGAGGTGGCTTTTAGAGCTTTGTCAGGAGGCCTGAAGCTGTATTCTCGGACTATGCAGAGGAGGCCTTAACTCTGTTATTTAGCCTTTCTTGTGCTCTTTTGGTGCGACGCATCTTTTTGCCTTTTTCTTTGGTAATTTGAGCCCCGCAAGGATCTAGTGATTGCATCTTTTTTCTGTCGCTGTGGTCTTGTCTGGACATGGTTGAGACTGTCGCTTTATAGCGCTCAATGGCTCTTGTCAGCAGAGGAGCATGCTCTTGTTTAGTGGCCAGCGATATTGGGCTGTGCATGGGCATCGTTACCGTGGACAGATTAGAGACATGGCAGCTGATAGCTGCCAATGCTTACCACAGCATAGGCCATAGAGCATGGATGTCTTGTGGGTATAGAGCCTCGAGACTGTGCCCTGTACGCTGATCATTGCCTTGCGTTCTCTGGGCTTGGTTTTTTGCTAAGCCTTTTTGCCACCTTTTAGGTTTTCTTTTTGCTATGAACTCTCAGGTCAAAGGCACGATTGCGGGTATCTTATCTGCCAGTACATACGGCTGCAGTCCTGCTTTAGCTCTACTTCTCTATGCCACCAGCTTTGATGCGGCTAATGCGCTCTTCTATCGCTATTTGGGAGCGTTAGTGCTCTTTTTGCCTTTCCTGCTCATTAAGCGCGAGAACTTGCTCTTGCCATGGCGTGATTTCCTTAAGCTCGGCATTCCAGGTCTGTGCTTTGCCCTGTCCACGCTGACTTACTTCATTTCCTTTGGCTACATGAATGCTGGCATTAGTGCCACTATTCTGTTCTTGTACCCTGTCTTCACCGCAGTAATTATGGTCTTGGCCTATCATGAAAAGATCCGCCCAGCCATGATCTTTGCTATAGTCCTGAGCTTTGCTGGTGTGGTGATGCTCCACGGTGCTGAAGCTGGCGGTCTCTCGCCTATTGGTACCGCTTTAGCCGTGATCTCTGCTTTTACTTATGCCCTGTACATTGTGGCTATTAACCGCACTAAGATCATCATTTCTAACAACAAGCTCACCTTCTATTTGGTCTTCTTTTCGGTGGTCACTACTGCCATTTATATGGCCGTATCGCCTAACAGTGCCATCATGCTACCGCATTTACCTGAGCAGTATCTTTACATTGCCCTGTTAGCCATTGTCCCAACCATTATTTCTCTGCACCTCATGAATATCTCGATTGCAGCAATCGGTTCCACGGCTACGGCCGTATTGGGAGCAATGGAGCCAGTGACAGCGGTAGCACTGTCTGTCATCATTTTTGGTGAGCATCTTAGCTTTAGTCTGCTCTGTGGTATTGCGTTGATCCTTTTGGGCGTTATGATCGTAATCGTAGGACAGCGCTTTAAGGTCTGGTACGAGCACATGCACACAAAGTACCTCAATCGTTTGGCTGCTACCAACGGTAAAAAGCCACGCAAGCGCTGGCGCTGGAAGAGCTAAAGTTACAGCTTGCGCTGTGTTGGAGACAGCGTAGGTATTTGTCTTAAGGATTGTCTTCTGGAGTACTTAGCTGGCCAGCTTGCCTATAGCCGTGGCTTTCATGGCTATGGTGTTTGCTCACCACTAATATAGAGACAAGCACGAGTTAAGCTTGGCTGTACGCTTGGTTTGCGGCAGGCGTGCGGTCGAGTAGGTTGTTTGTCAGGGAAGGAAAAGGAGTTCTGCGGAGGTTGCGTCTATGTACACCATGTCAGGAATTACGGTTTCAGAGGGCGTGAGTGCGGGGCGCGCCTTTTTATTACTCCCTCAGGCTGCTGAGTCAGCCTCTACTGCACCACGTGCACTCAGTGCCAGTGATGAGAGCCTAAAATACCGTAAAGCCAGCCGTGAGTTTGCCAATAAGCTCAATAACGCTATGTCGGGTACTGTTCCTGATAAAGTACGCGATCTCTTTGGTGCGGTCTCTTCTTACATCACTAATGCCGCTAATATCCGAGCTATCGACGAGCAGATCGCTCAGGGACAAAGTGCCATCAATGCAGCTAAAGCTGTCTTACTGCCAAAGATTGCTCGTTTTTCCCATGAAGATGCTGAACTCTCGGCCGAAGAATCTGCTGCAGCATCTGGAGCTACTGCTGATAGCTCCGATCCAGAAATGCAGGTGGTAGCCTCTGAGCTCTCTTCACTTATGCGCGACTTTATCGCTACCATTGATTCGGTCGAAGACGATAGCGAAATGAGCGTGCCACGTCTCAATGAGCCAAGTGTCATCATTGCCTCTGATTTAACCCCAGCACGTTTCCTCTCGTTGCATACTGAGCTGGTGCGTGCGGTGGTACTTGAAGGCGGTCAAGCCTCAGGTCACTTAGGCACAGTACTACGCGATCTCTGTATTCCTGCTATTTACGGAGTAAAAGGTGCCCTCACTATCAAAAATGGTGAGCATGTGCTGGTAGACGCCACCCATGGCTCTATCTTAGTTGAGCCACCTCAAGACACAGCTCAAGCCTTAATTGCGCAGCAGGATCTATTTACCTCAGACGATGACGATCCATCAGATAGCGATATCGAGGTCACAGTAGCTGGATCTATGGGCGCAATTGGTGAGATCGACCGTATGGCCCGCTATCTTAATCATGGTTTAGGTCTACTACGCTCCGAGTTCCTGTTCTTAAACTATCACCATGAGCCAAGCGTAGAGGAAATGGTACATACCTTTGCCTCGATCTTCGCAAAGATCCCTAAGTCGGCTCCATTGACCGCCCGTACTTTCGACTTTGCTGGTGATAAAAAGCCGCTCTTTACCTTAGACATGGATGAGACAGGGCCTTTGGCCAGTTATGGAGCTCAGGTGGGATCGGCTCTGCTGCACAAAGAACTGCGTGCTTTGCTTTTAGCGGCAGCCGGTCGTGAGATCAATATCGTCTTCCCTCTCATTACAAGAATCAGTGAGGCTAAGACCTTAACTGCGCTGTTGGCGCAAGTGATCGAAGAGCTCCAAGCTGAGGATGTGCCTTTTGGTAATGCGCATGTGGCTGTTATGATCGAGACTCCAGCAGCAGTGCTCTCAGCTAAGGCCTTTGCATCCTTTGGTGAGTTGTTCTTGATTGGCACCAGCTCACTGGCAGAATATGCCTCTGCACCACGTCCACCTGAGGATTATTTCACTCCAGCTTTGGCTAAAATGATAGCCATTGCTTGTAAGGGAGCGCATGATGTGGGAGTACGGGTAGGTATAGCAGGTCGTTTTGCTATGCGTACCGAGCTCTTACCGTTCTTCTTATCGTTAGGAGTTAGCTACCTCACCACCGATGCCACTTCCATCACTAAGGTGCGTAAAGAGCTGCAATCTCTAGCAGATCAGGGCCATAGCCCTCACTTTGATGCCAAGCTCTATGCTAATTTAATGGATATCGCATCCACTGATGATTTGCAGCAGCTGCTGTTCCACGATGACTTTGCTTAGGGCCATCAGGCCTCACATTGGCGCTGGGCATCCAGCGCTCTCTGACCCCGCTGGGCACGCGTGAGCGCGTTCTACGTTGGTGTGGCCATAAGGCCACGCCACTGGCGGTGTTGGTATTGTCCAGCAGCATGGAGAGCATTGTGCTGCAATGCTGGTGGATGAGCCCTGCTTGCTTACTTGTTTGTTTTGGTGTTAGTTATTCTTTTGGGGGTAAACCATGGGTTTGCTGTCGCAACTGTTAAAGCACGTGCACTCGGCTAGTAATGAGGCTGCTGACAGCGCTCGTGATGCCGATATCAAGGCTGATGTCACCTTATGTGCTCCTGTCACCGGTACATTACTGCCTCTTGAGGAAGTGCCTGATATCGTGATCTCAGAAAAGGTGATGGGTGAGGGCGTGGCAGTAGTGCCAGAAAGTGAGACTATTGTGGCTCCATGTGATGGTGTGATCTCACGTCTGCTGCCAACTAATAACGCCTTTGCGGTGCGTATGCCCGATGGCCTTGAGATCTATGTGACCTTTGGTGTGGAGTCAATGGAGCTTAAGGGCTCTGGCTTTACCTGTAAGGTAAGCCTAGGAGATGAGGTAAAGAAGGGCGATCCGATCATCGTGACCGAGCCACGTTTCTTGAGCGATCACTTAAAGTCCACTATTACTTCCATGATCGTGATTAAGAGCTCAGCCAAGATCGCAAAGGTTACTGCCGCCTCTGGTAAGTGTCATGCTGGCGTGTCGCCAGTGCTGTGGATCAGTCTACAAGCCTAGAACATAGAGCTTGTTGCTCAAGGCACAAAAAAGAGAGCTGCTGCATTAGCAATAGCTCTCTCTTGCCTTATTTTTGAAGCTCTGCGATTTCGGCGTCGCTCAGAAAGGTGTATTTCTTAATTAGCTCTGCTCTTTTGCCTTCTTCGAGCAGGTCGCGAGCTGCCGCTATCCTTGCCTGTCTGAGTCCTTCCTCATAGTGTTTCTGATAGCTTTCCGCATCGCATTCCGCACCACGTTCCGCATCGAGTTTCGTATAGATTTCCGCATATCTTCTCGCATAGCCCTCCGTATATTTTTCCACAAATCCTTCCACATAGCCTTCGTCATAGGCAGCGCGAAGGAGATTAGCCATGCGATATTGGGCGTTTTCTAAGGAGAGCTCTGCGTCTGTATGCTCGCGGTCTTTTTGGCACATCTTGTTATCCTCTATTGCTTGAAGCTCTCACCGTCTTGGCAAAATCTTGGATTTCGCTAGGAGCGGAAAAGTTAGGTACTGGATTCAGCGCCCAAGGCGGTTAAGCACCGTAACCTGTCCTTGGGTCACTTTGCTGAATAAAAGAGAGCGTATGCACTGGCAATAGCTCTCTTGCCGCATTTTAGAGCGCAGCAATTTCCGCATCGGTTAAATGGGTAATACTCTTAATGAGATCTACGCTCATGCCTGCTTTGAGCATGTTGCTAGCCATTTCAACCCTTGCCAGTCTGCGACCTTCCTCCTGAGCCGCTCGACAGAGATTAGCGAAGCGATATTGGGCGTTCTCTGCGGAGAGCTCGGCATCCGTATACTCGCGGTCTCTTTTGCACATCTTGTTAGCCTCCTATGCATTGGCCAAGATTTGTTCCGTCTTGGCAAAAGCCTTGATCTTGAGTGATCAGAAGATACTTGCGCTTCTCTTTGTTGTGCACGTCTAAATGTGTTTGTCGTTTTCTGCTCTGGCGCTCTAAATAGGTTTGTCGTTTTCAGGCAGGTCTCGCGGCATCCGTAGTATTGCTTGGAAACCTGTCGAGCCTTAGTGCTGCGCTCATGAGTGCCTCGCCGAATAACGACAAAAGCATATAGAGGAACTACAGCGAAAACGACAAACCTATTTAGAGCCGAAAACGACAAACACATTTAGACGTGTACATTTGTCGAATAAGACTTTAAAGAAGACATCGTTGAGGCGGTTAAAGTCCTCAGGTTTGACCGACAATTAAGGTTCGTTATTCGCTTCAGCTTGATTACAAATTATACTATGGTGCTGGCCAAAAATGTATAGTTTTTCCTAAAAATAATATTTGTATCAACTTTTTAGGGGCAAGTTGACTTTGAGCCCAAGGAGCCAAGGCCCTTCGGCTTCGTTCTCTCCTGCTCTAATAGCAAAAAAGCCTCGGAGGCTAATGCCCACGAGGCTTTGAGAATCAGCTTACCTTTGTTAGGCCAGCTGGCTTTTCAGGCTTTAGGCCTGAGGTGGTGCACGCCTGTAGTGGTGGGTGCGGCCTCAGTCCGTTCTCTCATGGCCCTGCTTTTCCGTCGGAAGCGTTAGTTGCCATAATATCTTGGACAACGTGGTTAGGGGTGGAGTCCAGCGCCCAAGACGGTTGAGCACCTCAACCTGATCCTTGCTACATTCCAGCAAAATAAAAGAGAGCTACTGCTAGTGGCAATAGCTCTCTTATCTAATGTTTAGAGCGCTGCAATTTCTGCATCGCTCAAATGGCTAGCCTGCTTAATGATATCTACGCTTACGCCTAATTTGAGCAGGTTGCGAGCCATGTCTATTTTTTCTTTAGCACGACCTTTGGCCTCACCTTCCTCAAGCTTTCCTCTGAGAATGTTCTCTAAACGGAATTTGGCATTCTCTTCGGAGAGGTAGGCGTCCATGTCCTCTGGGTTGCTTCTGAACATTTTTTCGGCCTCCAACACATCTGCAAAGACTTTATCCGTCTTGGCAAAATACTTGATTTCGCTAGGGTCGGAAAAGGTTAGGTACTGGATCCAGCGCCCAAGGCGGTTGAGCACCTTAACTTTTCCCTTGTTGCACTTAGGGGCTTCAATAAATTGGATAGACAACTTATCAGTCAGGAGATCGTTAAGCTCGTCCTCACGAACGCTGTAACTGGAGTGATATTTCTCCCTATCGTGGAAAATGATGAAGGACAACAAATTAACCACGATTACTGGCTTGAAGTCCTTGTATTCGAGTCCCTTGTTCTTTTGCTCAGCATAGAGTCTGGCAAAATAGAATAAGTTACGCTCCCCAATATCTGGCTCTGTATAGGTCTGAACCTCAACATCAATGATCTCACCCATATCAGTGGTCACTTTGATGTCGAGAAAGCCTATCTTTTCGTCCTTGTGCTCGACATTTAGCTCAATATTCCCAAAAGAAATGTCAGTAATATGCCCTTTGATGCCAACCGGACGTCTGTCGTCAAAGATGGAATTAAGCAAGTCGATCATAAGGTGCTTGCGCTTTTCTTTGGCAAACAGGTACTTGAAGAAGACATCATTAAAGCGGTTGAAGTCTTCTGGTTTAATTGGGAGTTGAGCCGTGTTATTCGTCTCAGTTTGTTCTGTCATACAACCCCTCCTTAATTACAAATTATATTATGGTGCTGGCTGAAAATACTCAGCTTCTCCTAAAAAAAGAGGATTTATCTCAGCTTTTTAGGGGCAAGTTGACCTTGAGCCCAAGGAGCCAAGGCCCTTCGGCTTTGCTCCTTTGCGCTAATAGCAAAAAAGCCTCGGGGGCTATTGCCCACGAGGCTTTGAGAATCAGCTTACCTTGTTAGGCCAGCTGGCTTTTCAGGCTTTAGGCCTGAGGTGGTGCACTCCTGTAGTGTGGTGGGTGCATCCTCAGGCCGTCCTCTCAGGGCCCTGCTTTTCCGTCGGAAGAGTCAGGGCCGGTGAGAGGGCTGGCCTATTGGTTTTTGGGATGCTAAAGCGTTAGCTTGGATTAGAGATTAGAGACGATCTCTTCCACGCTCTTCTTAGCATCACCGAAGCACATGAAGGAATTGTCCTTGAAGAACAGTGGGTTCTGCACACCGGCATAACCTGCGTTCATCGAGCGCTTGAACACTACCACGTTGTGAGCCTTCCACACCTCAAGCACTGGCATACCAGCGATTGGGCTGTTTGGATTCTCTAAGGCGGCAGGGTTAACGGTATCGTTAGCACCAATCACCAGTACGGTATCGGTGTTCTCGAAGTCCTCATTGATCTCGTCCATTTCAAAGACGATATCGTATGGCACCTTAGCCTCAGCTAAGAGCACATTCATGTGGCCTGGCAGACGACCAGCCACTGGGTGAATGGCAAAGCGCACTTCGCAGCCGCGAGCCTTTAACTTCTCAGTTAATTGAGCCACAGCGTTTTGAGCTTGAGACACAGCCATACCATAGCCTGGGGCGATGATGACAGAAGAGGAGTTCTTTAAGAGATCAGCCACTTCATTGGTCTTTAACTCGTGGTACTCACCCATCTCTTCATCAGAGGAAGCAGCAGCGCCTTCGTTACCGAAGCCACCGGCGATCACAGAGATGAAGGAGCGGTTCATAGCCTTACACATGATGTAAGACAGAATAGCACCGGAGGAGCCCACTAAAGCACCGGTCACGATTAAGAGGTCGTTAGAGAGCATGAAGCCAGAAGCGGCAGCAGCCCAACCGGAGTAGGAGTTCAGCATCGAGATGACCACTGGCATATCAGCACCACCGATGGCAGCCACTAAGTGCACACCAAAGGCAAAAGCGATCAGGGTCATGAGGATTAATGGGAAGAGTGGGGCTTGGTCAGCGGCCATGAACCATACTAAGAGCAGTACGGAAACAATTAAGGCTGCTAAGTTTAACCAGTGACCGCCTGGCAGCATTAAAGGAGCGGACTTGAAGACGCGCAGCTTGTAAGTGCCATTTAACTTACCATAGGCCACGATGGAACCAGTGAACGTCACAGCACCGATGAAGATACCTAAGAAGATCTCGACTAAGTGGGTGTTGAGCTCACCTGGGGTCATGGCTAAGCTGTTAGCGGCAGCCACAGCAGCTTGGTTAGCTTCCTTAGCGGCATCTAACATAGCCACGATGGTGGCTTGCGAAGCGTCAACCGACACCGAGATGGTATCGACCACTGGAGCACCTAACTCTAAGAAGGAGTTGTAGCCTACTAAGACAGCTGCTAAACCCACAAAGGAGTGTAAGCAAGCGATCAGCTCAGGCATTTGAGTCATAGCCACACGACGGGCTACGAAAATACCGATGCCAGCGCCGATAGCCATAGCTAAGACGATTAAGAAGAAGCCAGAGACGGCATCAACTTGAGCAAAGGTGGCCAACAGAGCGATGGTCATACCTACCATGCCCGATAAGCAACCGAGCTTGGCGGTTTCCTGCTTTGACAGGCCTGCTAGGGCCATAATAAAAAGCAGTGCGGCCAAAATATAGGCCATGTGTATAGGACCTGCTACCATTTGTTAAATTCTCCTGATCCTGATCCTTACTGCTGTTTCTTGAACATGGCCAGCATACGGCGGGTCACAGCGAAGCCACCAAAGATGTTGATGGAGGCAATGAGGACACCGATGAAGGCAAATAAGGTGGTGATAACTGAGCCACCACTGATCTGCAAGATGGCACCGACTACGATAATGCCGGAAATAGCATTAGTCACTGACATCAGAGGTGTATGCAGGGAGTGGGTCACATTCCACACGACGTAGTAGCCGACGACGCAGGCTAATACGAACACGGTGAAGTGTGGTAAGAACTTCTCTGGGGCATATAAGCCGATCAGGGCAAAGGCCACAATAAGGATACCAACTAAGGTAGCCTTGAACTTAGGCGAGATCTGACGTTGCTCGACCTTCTTTGGAGGCTCAGCAGCCTTTTGCTGGGCTGGGGCTGCACTGACGCTGATCTTTGGAGGTGGGAAAGTAACCTCACCGTCCTTGGTAACGCTCATATTGCGTAAGATCACGTCTTCAAAATCAACGTTGATCTGGCCGTCCTTGTTCTTGCACAGGAGCTTAGCTAAGTTGACTAAGTTCGTAGCGTACAGTTGCGAGGACTGGGCTGGCAGGCGGCTAGCAAAATCGGTGTAACCGATGATGTTGACACCATTGTCAGTGGTAATGAGTTTACCGGCTTGGGTCAGTTCGCAGTTACCGCCACCTAAAGAAGCTAAGTCGACGATCACTGAACCTGGCTTCATGCTGGCCACCATTTCCTTGGTGATCAGCAGTGGGGACTTCTTACCTGGAATAGCAGCGGTGGTAATGATGATGTCCACATCCTTGGCTTGCTCGGCAAATAAAGCCATCTCAGCCTTGATGTACTCTGCGGACATAACCTTGGCGTAACCGTCAGAGGAGCTGCCGTCTTCCTTAAAGTCTAACTTTAAGAACTCACCGCCCATGGACTTGATCTGGTCAGCCACTTCCACACGGGTATCGAAAGCACGGACGATAGCACCTAAGGAGTGAGCTGCACCGATTGCAGCCAGACCGGCCACACCAGCACCGATCACTAAGACCTTTGCAGGTGGAACTTTACCTGCGGCAGTCACCTGACCGGTAAAGAAACGACCGAAGGTGTGAGCAGCCTCAATCACGGCACGGTAGCCGGAGATGTTAGCCATCGAGGACAGAGCGTCTAAGGACTGGGCACGAGAGATACGTGGCACCATGTCCATAGCGAGGACGTTGACCTTCTTGGCGTTGAGTTTCTCAACTAAATCAGGATTTTGGGCTGGACGGATGAAGCTGACTAAGGTCTGACCCTCGTGTAATAACTCGATCTCTTTGTCATCAGGGGCGTTGACCTTAAAGATGATGTCGCTGGCCCAAACATCGTGGGTCTTTTTAGCCTTAGGCTTGGCTGGGTCGACCTTATCGACCACTTTAGCACCAGCAGCCTCATAAGCCTCATCGGTGAAGCTAGCTAGAGCGCCTGCTCCTGACTGCACAGCAACTTCAAAGCCCAATTTGATGAGCTTGGCAACGGTGTCAGGAGTGGCAGCCACTCTTGTTTCACCCTGCAAGCTCTCTTGTGGAATACCTATCAGCATGGCTTCTTCCTAGTTAACATAAAGGGAAAACTTACCAACAGTCAGACTATGCTTTGGCAACATCAGCTAGCACTCCTCTTGAAGGTTTGATTGCACCGCCTGAGTCCCTGTCTCAAGTTTTGAGGCAGAGGTCTATGGCCCATCTTGTTGCTTGAGCTTGCGCCGGTGATCTGTCTTAGGCAGTTCGCTGGCAAAAGACAAAAGCAAGGCCCAAGGGTTCGAGCTTAGAGCTCGCCCTTGCCAAGATGAGGGAGCAAAACCATGCCTACCAAGTCCCACACACTAAAGTTAGCGCAACACGCTGCAGAGCTCTTGGGCTCTGTCTTAATGACCGTAGGACACGTGGTTGCTTCAACTTTTGACTTGGTGCCTTAACGCATGTTGCTGCATGCGAAGGCAGGGGCATTTTTACTGCTAGCTGCCAGCACAAAAAGCATTTTTGGCTTGGCAAGCTGATTCAACCATCCATCATGCAAGATAGCAGCCCTAGTGGCAACGTTTTTCGGTGGACTTTTAGAGTAAGTCCACAAAATACTTAACAAAAGGCCAAAAAATGGGATGCAGCTTGGCAGTTTTTACTGACAATTTTGTAGCTATTGCCGGTAAACGCTCTCACTGACGTGCAAGTTGCAGTCAGCACGGGTCGACCACCAAAATCTTTTCACTGGAGAGCAACATCTCTAATGAGGTGCAGCAGCAGGATGGCTGAGCCCTGATGATCTTACACGCATTTTGGCGTTAGCAAGTGCCATGCACCTTAGTGTTGAGGGCCAGAGGAGCGTTTTTGTGAGGGCCGATCTCTTGGTGAAGCGCATTTTCATCGCAAAAGCACAGGGAATAGGGGCTAGGGACTAAGTGAAAAAATGAGGCAAGAGCTTCAGGTCTTTGGTCACTATGGCCGCTGACTTTTAGTCTCGGGTCTTGGGTCAGTGGCCGCTGGCCACAGGCCACAGGCCTGTTGCAAGGGCAGCACTGGGCAGTGGGGTTGGGGCTGGAAAATGGTGGTTGAGCTCGGGCTGCAAGCCCATAAATACGGGCTTGTTTACCAAAATCTGCGCTAAAAGATGCTAAAATTGCCTCCTTTGGTGCTTGGCTGTGCCCCATTTTTCTGGAAATGGCCATGTTTTTGTAAGGCTGGGACTGTTTTCCCTCTCCTTTTGTCTGTGTGGTGCTTACTGTGCTACGAACCGATTTCAATTTTGATCTGCCAGCAGAGTTGATCGCTAACTTTCCATCAGCTGAGCGTACTGCTTGTCGCATGCTCTGCCTCGATGGCAATAGCGGTCAATTACGTGATCAGATCTTCCGCGATTTAAAACAATTTCTGCAACCTGGCGACCTGCTCGTCTTTAATGACACTAAGGTGATCCCTGCTCGTATCTACGGTCACAAAGACACCGGTGGTAAGTGCGAGTTCTTAATTGAGCGTATCCTTACGCCACGTCAGGCCCTCTCCCATATCAAGGCCTCAAAGGCTCCTAAAGCAGGTACAGTGATCTATGTGGGGCCTGTGGCTGCACAGGATGCCGCTGCCGCTGCCGCTGGAGCCGAATCGGTTGAAGCTACCGCAGAAAAGCGCTACGCCCTTAAAGTCTTAGGTCGTCAAGGCGATCTCTTCCACATTGAGTGCGAAGAGGGACAAGAGATCCTCTCCATTCTTAACGATATTGGTCATATCCCATTGCCACCATATATTCAGCGTCCTGATGAGGAGCTGGATCGCGATCGTTACCAGACCGTGTATTCGCGTGAGCCTGGTGCAGTGGCAGCACCTACCGCAGGTCTACACTTTGATGAAGCGCAGTTAGCTGATTTAAAGGCCTATGGGGTGGAATTTGCCTTTGTGACCTTGCACGTGGGTGCAGGTACCTTCCAGCCAGTACGTGAAGATGACGTAATGCAGCATCACATGCACAGTGAGTTTGTGCAGTTGTCTCAAGAAGTAGCAGATAAAGTTATTGCTACTCACCAGCGCGGCAAGCGCGTCATTGCTGTGGGTACTACCGCCGTGCGCTCTCTAGAAAGTGCTGCTACAGCTGCCAAAAAGAGAGGCCTAAAAGCCGAGATCGCTGCTTTCCATGACGATACGTCTATCTTTATTTACCCAAGCTATCGCTATCAAGTGGTAGATGCGCTGATCACCAATTTCCATTTACCAGAGTCCACTCTCATCATGTTGGTGTGTGCCTTTGCAGGCTACAAGAACACTATGCAGGCTTACCACCATGCTGTAGCTGAGCGCTATAAGTTCTTTAGCTATGGCGACTGCATGTTTATCACCAAGCGTACTGAGCCTATGGATTTACCGCCATCGGCACAGGCTGATGCTGCTGACGCAGCAGGTGCAGCCGGTGCTACCCGTGCAGCCGGTGCTGCGAATGCAGCTGGTGCTGCTGTAGGTGAAGCAAAGTAGAGTAGGGGATTTGAGATGGCAATGGAATTTAAGGTTTTAGCCCGTGACGGTAAGGCTCGACGTGGTGAGCTGCGTTTTGCCCGTGGTGTAGTGCGCACCCCAGCTTTTATGCCTGTGGGTACCTTAGGTACAGTTAAGGGCTTACGTCCTGAGCATGTCAGTGAGCTCGGAGCTGACATCCTTTTGGGCAATACTTTTCACTTGTGGCTGCGTCCAGGTACCGAGGTCATTAAGGCTCATGGTGACTTACATGACTTTATGCACTGGGACAAACCAATTCTGACTGACTCCGGTGGCTTCCAAGTTTTCTCGCTGTCGGGTCTGCGCAAAGTTACCGAAGAGGGCGTAAAGTTCCAAAACCCAATCAGTGGTGCACGCCTCTTCCTTTCGCCTGAGGTTTCGATGCAGGTGCAATACGATCTGGGCTCAGACATCGTGATGCAGTTTGATGAGTGCATTGCGCTGCCAGCTGACCAAAAGCGCATGCGCGAGGCTATGGAGCTGTCGCTGCGCTGGGCTGCCCGCTGCCGTGCTGAGTTTGATCGCTTAGGCAATAAGAACAGCCTGTTTGGCATTATCCAAGGCGGTACAGATAAGGGCTTGCGTGAGGCTTCTTTAAAGGGCTTAACCGATATTGGCTTTGATGGTTATGCCATTGGTGGCTTAGCTGTAGGTGAGCCTAAAGAGGTCATGTACGAAGAGCTGGCCCATATTGCCCCACTGATGCCGGATGATCATCCACGTTACCTGATGGGTGTAGGTCGTCCTGAGGATATCTTAGAAGGTGTGCTCAATGGTGTGGACATGTTTGACTGTGTCATGCCATCGCGTAATGCCCGTAATGGCCATCTCTTTACCTCCCAAGGTGTGGTTAAGATCCGCAATGCCAAGTACAAGATGGATACCAGCCCACTGGATCCAAATTGCGATTGCTACACTTGCCGTAATTTCTCTAAGGCCTATCTGCATCACTTAGACAAGTGCAATGAAATTCTGGGTGCCCATCTCAACACCATCCACAATTTACATTACTATGAACATTTTATGATGGATATCAGATCCGCGATTGAATCTGGTAAACTAGAAGAATTTGCTGACAATTTCTATCGCCAGCAAGGCCTCCCACCACGTCATTTGCACTAGTGTGCTCGAGGCTCGATCATGCTAAACAACCCCAAGGTTAGTCCCGAGGGTAAAAAGTGTAGCCGGTGCGGCCAAAGCTCTGTGGCCAGTATCTGCTGATCGGAGCCGTTTTCTTGTGGGGGCATATCGCTCACAGCCTACCTGTAGGCAAGCTCGCATCAGCGATGCTTGCAGCGTCAGCGATGCTTGCAGCAACAGCGACGCTTGCAGCGTCAGCTGCGAGCACAGCAGCGCCGCGTTAGCGCTGATAGCGCTGACAAGTGGGCTGAATGGTTTCGTTTTATTTTTTGCTTTTCCTTTTATTTTGTCTGAGAGGATCTAATGAATATTATTTCTGCAGCTTACGCTGATGCCGGTGCTCCAGCTGCCGCTCCAGGCGGCGATATGAGCATGCTCATTATTCTGGTAGTGTGCATGGTCGCCGTCTACTTCTTTGTGATGCGCCCTAACAATAAGAAGCGCAAGGAAATGCAGAAGCTTTTAGACGGCTTAGCAGTTGGTGATGAGGTCTTAACCAATGGCGGTATCGCTGGTAAGGTCGTCAAGCTGCCAGATAACAAGGATTACGTCATGATCAGCGTGGGTAAGGACGTAGTCTTACAGATGAAGCGCAACTACGTGGTGGCCGTATTACCAAAGGGCACTCTCGAGTCCTTCTAATTCAGCGCTAAGGCTAAGCTCTGCACAATGGCATGACGCTTAGCCTTTGTCATTTTTTGAGTGAGCGCTGGCAAAAGCTTAGGCCTGCCAGCCCTGCAAGCTGCTGTAAGCAGCAGCGAGGGCTGGGCTGAGCAGGGCTGCCCATGGCTGCCGTAGGCAGCCTATGGCAGTAGAGCTCATATCTGAGCTTTTGCCAGTGTCCACTCCTGCGGTTTGATCGCAGGTTTTACACTACAACTATGCGGCCCGCTTGGGGCTACGGCTCTTTTTGTCGTGGTCTTTGGCGAGCCGCACTTGCTTTAGGGCTCTTGCAGCCACAAGGGCCTTAAAGCGAGGCGACAGGCACCGTGTCGCTTTTGTTTGGCGGTGCTAGATTAGGTAACGCAGCGCGGCGCTTGCTTGCTTTGCTCTTTTTGCTCTCTTGTTATGTGAGCAGCATGGAGTAGGGGGAGCTCGTCGTGGCACAGTTCGGGAATCCAAAGTGATTAACAAATTTCCGTGGTGGAAAAACCTCTTGGTGGCCTTGGTCATCTTGATTGGCTTTTTTTACGCCTTACCAAATCTCTATGGTGAAGATCCAGCCTTGCAGGTTTCCGGTACTAACGGCAACCCTGTGTCGCAGGAAGTCGCAACTCAAGTTGAGAACCTGCTGACGCAAAAGAATATCTCCGGCCAATATGAGCTGGACGAGCAAGGCTCCTTGCTGATCCGTTTCCAAAATTTAGATCAGCAGATCATGGCCAAAGACTTGGTACAGGCGTATTTAGGTGATCGCTATATCACCGCTTTAAACTTAGCTCCAGCTACGCCAGAGTTTATGCGCAAGCTGGGCTTACATCCTTTGAAGCTGGGTCTGGACTTACGTGGCGGTGTGCACTTCTTAATGGAAGTGGACATGGATGAAGCCATGAAGAAGATGAGAACGCAGTTGGTGTCTGATCTGCGCAATGAGCTGCGTCAACATGACCTGCGTCTGTCTGGTGCTCGTGCTGAAGGTGAGGCAGTGGTGATTTCCTTCCGTGATGCTGCCACCCGCGATGCCTCTTTAGAGTTACTCAAGCGCAATCACCAAGACTTTATTTTCCAAGAGTATGAGAATGATGGCCGTTTCTTTATCCGTGCCACCATGTCTGAAGCTCGTCTCTCCCAGATCCGCACATCTGCTGTGGATCAAAACATCAACATCTTACGTAACCGTGTGAATGAATTAGGCGTGGCTGAGCCTTTAATTCAACGTCAGGGTGCTGACCGCGTAGTGGTCGAATTACCTGGTGTGCAAGACACGGCCCGCGCCAAGGAGATCTTAGGTGCTACTGCTACCTTAGAGTTCCGTCTGGTCGACTCCAACGCGGATTTAGGTGCTGCTATGCAAGGTCGTATTCCACCTGGCACTGAGCTGCACTATGACCGCAATGGTGCTCCAGTGGTGTTGGAAAAGCGTGTGATCTTAACCGGCGATCACATCGTAGATGCCTCGTCTTCTACCGATGAAAATGGTCGTCCTCAGGTTAATATCTCCCTTGATTCTCGTGGCGGCTCCATCATGTCGGAGTTCACCAAGGACAATATTGGTAAGCCAATGGCTACCAACTTCATTGAGTTCAAGGTAGAAGAGAACACTGATCCAAACGCACCAAAGGTCGGTGAGCCAGGCTACAAGCCAAAGTTCAAGAAAGTAGAGCAAGTGATCAACGTGGCTACCATTCAGTCGCGTTTAGGCTCTAATTTCCGTATTACTGGTATCGACTCCTCGCGTGAAGCTCACAACTTAGCTTTATTACTGCGTGCTGGTGCTCTGATCGCTCCTATCCAGATCGTGGAAGAGCGTACCATTGGCCCTTCCTTAGGTCAGGAAAACATTGAGAACAGCTTACGTGCCATGGTGTATGGCTTCACCGCCTTAGGCTTGTTTATGCTGGTCTACTACAAGGCCTTTGGTTTTGTGGCTAATCTGGCTCTGTTCTTTAACTTGGTGCTGATCGTAGGCGTCATGTCGATGATCCCAGGCGCAACCATGACCTTACCTGGTATGGCGGGTATTGTGCTGACCATTGGTATGGCTGTGGACGCCAACGTGCTGATTTACGAGCGCATACGTGAAGAGCTGAGGCATGGTAGATCCGTGCAACTTGCGATCAACGAGGGCTATGCCCGCGCTTTTGCCACCATTGCTGACTCAAACATCACCTCCTTTATCACCGCCTTTATCCTCTTCATGGTGGGTACCGGTGCGGTTAAGGGCTTTGCCTTGGTGTTAATGGTCGGTTTGGCCTCTTCTATGTTCACCGCTGTGACCGCTTGTCGTGCCATCGTGAACATCATTTGGGGTGGCAAGCCTAACCTCAAGACCTTGAGCATTTAGGAGGCTGCGCAGATGTTACAGTTCATCAAAGATACTACTGTGATCCCTTTCATGAAGATCAAGGGGCTGGTAGAGATCTTATGCTTATGCCTCGTGATTGCTTCGATCGTCTCCATGTGCGTTAAAGGCATGAATTGGGGCTTAGACTTCACCGGTGGTATCGTGGTGGAGACGCACTATTCGCACTCCATCGATCTGAACCAAGTCCGTAAGGCTTATGCTGCCGAAGGCATTGAGGGTACAGTACAAAACTTTGGCTCGACCCAAGATGTCATGATCCGTGTGGCCCCAAAGGATGACTTAAACCAGCAGATCGTGACCCAAAAGATCCGCGCTGCTGCTTTAGCTCTTGATCCAGAGTCCACCATTACGCGCTCTGAGTATGTGGGCCCTGCTGTGGGTGAGGAGCTGGTGCAAAGCGGTATCGTGGCTATCGTGGTTTCGCTGATCGCCATCTTGATCTACATTGCCTTCCGCTTTGAATGGCGTATGGCAACCGGTGCTGTGATCTCCCTTGCTTATGACGTGCTCGTGGTGTTGGGTGTCTTCTCTTTCTGGCAGATTGAGTATGACTTAACCGTGTTGGCTGCTGTGTTGACGGTGTTAGGTTATTCCCTTAACGATAAGATCGTGGTGTTCGATCGTATTCGTGAGAACGTCAGCAAGTTACCACGCGATTTCACTATGGATCACCTCTTTGACGTGTCCTTAACCCAGACGCTGGCTCGTACCATTATTACCTCTGGTACTACCATGATCACTGTGCTGGCCTTGTTATTCTTTGGCGGCGATATGATCTTTGGTTTCTCGCTGGCTCTGACCGTAGGTATCGTGTTCGGTACTATTTCTTCGATCTATGTGGCTTCGACTTGGGCCTTACTCTTAAAGATCCAGCGTCAGCACCTCATTCCAAAGAAGATCGAAAAGAAAGAGATCGAAATGGAGAGCATGGATGACTAATCCTGTATGGCAGGCTTGCACGGCAGGCTAGTAAGCCTGCCTGGCTGGCCTGCCCAGCAGGCAGACAAGCCGGCAGCGGTGCAGTCGCACCGCAGTGTTTGGCGGCTGGCCCAGCAGAGAGCGGGGCCTAGCCCTGAGGGCGAGAGCGAGAGCTCTGCTCTTCTTGGATTAATTTGTGTTCATGCCCTAAGAAAAAATCCCAGACAGCGGTGTTGTTGGCTCTCTGGGATTTTTTGTTTTTAGGCTAAGCGCTTTTTCATCACGCGGGCTTTTTCACGCTCCCACTGACGGTCTTTAATGGCATCACGCTTGTCGTGCTCTTGCTTACCGCGTGCAAGGCCGATCTCAAGCTTGGCCCAAGAACCTTTCCAGTAGAGTTTGAGCGGCATAATGGTGTAACCGGAGCGCTGGGACTGACCCATAAGTTTGTTGATTTCACGACGATTCATCAGCAGGGTACGGGTACGAGTAGGGTCACACACCACAAAGGCACAAGAGGTCTTAAGTGGGTTAATGGTGGCACCTAAAAGCAGGATCTGATTGCCCTTTACTGTAACGTAGGCTTCAGAGATATTGGCTTTACCAGCACGCAGCGACTTAACCTCCCAACCTTGTAAGGAGAGGCCTGCCTCATAGCGCTCTTCAATAAAGTAGTCATGGGAAGCACGACGATTGACGGCAATGACATTGCCCGAGGTGCTCTTCTTTTTATTTTTACCAGCCATAATGGATCAGATTTCTCCTTTGCTTTGGCTAATATCTTTGGGGCCAGTGGGGCCGGAGGGGCCATTGGGGCCGGACAATTTGGCATAGTAGCATTAGGTCTTAGGCTTGTCCACGTCTTAGGCATGGTTTTAGCACGGCCCACCTATCGTAGTTTTTGCCTAAATTTCGCCGTTTTGTATCTAAGCGACAGTGGGCGCGCTACAATACTTAGGGCTAGCTGCCTGTGATCTTTTGGTGTTGCTCTGGAGAGCCAGCCGAGAAGATTGGGGTAGCAGAGCTCATGCTTTTTCTTTGGTCTTTTCTCTTGGTGGTTTCAGCGGCCTGGCAATCTTAGAAGATAGCTGTTTAGGCCCTTGATGCGTTTTGCGCGCACATAGGGAGTTTCTTCTTCATTCTTCTTCTTTGCTGCCAGAGGTGCTTGCTGCTCGGGATTTTGTGCGATTTTCTCTATGAAAACTAAAGCCTCAGCCCCAATCAATGCGACTGCTCAGCCCCAATCCGCTTCTCAGGATATAGGCAGCGCTAAGCTTGATCGCGATCCAGCTGTTGAGCTGGCACGCCCTCATATGCCGTTCTTCTCCTCGCTCTGCAAGTTGCGCTTTCGTGATATGTCGATTGTGCACCGCTTATACATGTGCGTGGGCATCACCTTTTTCCTCTTCTTTGTCGCTACCTTTGTGGTCTTCTTTATGACCCAATCGCAGGTCAATAGCATGGATGACACCCGTACTGATCTGTCTTCGGTGTTGCGTCACAGTGAGAGGATCAGCAGCGGAGTGATCAGCCTTGAGACCGCTGTTCATGAGATGATCCAAGAAAACAAGCAAGGCTCACTGGCTGAAGCAGGGGTTACTTCAGCTTTACAGTCTTTGCATACTGATTTCAATAATCTGACGCGCTCGGTGGAGGCTTTACAGAATGGCCAGTTAAAGCAGAAATTACAGAGCTCTTTGCCTAACCTCAGAACCTTATTGCAGCATATGGAGCGCTCTTCCCACGAGATCTTAGCGCTATACCTTACTAATCCAGAGCAAGCAGCACGCGTAGCCTATGAGCAAAGCTCCTCCTACAGCACCCCAGCTCTTTACCATGTGCGTCAGGTCAACAATGAGATCAATGCACGGGTGATGGAGCGTCAGAATGCTACTAATACAGTGATGCGCTGGATTCAGTACATGCTCTTTATTGGTCTGGGCATTTCGCTGTGCGTCATTATTCTCACGAACATCACCATCCGTCATTCCTTACGCCACGACACTGGTGTGCTCTTAAAGCGTCTCCTTGCTATGGCTAAGGGTGATCTGCGCTCACAAGTGGGATTGCATGCTAAAGATGAGATCGGCTCTATCGGTCGTTTAGTGGACTATGTGGTGGATAACACTAATGTCACCTTACAGGTGATGCAAAACGACGTGGATAAGCTCTATGAGATGGTGAATACCAATCGTAAGTCGATTGATGCCACCAATGAAGCAATTTCGGTACAGCGTAATACTGCACAAAACGTAGCTGAGGCTACAGCCCAGATGGAGTCTTCGGTAGAAAAGGTGACAGAGTTTGCCCGCTCGACCTTAAATGAGGTTAAGAGTGCTGAGGAAGCTTCTGATACCTGCCGTCGTACCATGCAGGATAACATCACCACGACGCACACTCTGTCCGATAGATTGCGTGCTTCCTCTGAGGCTATCAATAAGATCCATATGATGAGCTCGCAGATTGAGTCGATTGTGAAGACTATTGCTGATATTGCTGATCAGACCAATCTGCTGGCCTTAAATGCCACTATTGAGTCGGCTCGTGCTGGTGAGTCCGGACGTGGCTTTGCCATTGTGGCTGAAGAAGTGCGTGAGCTGGCTATTAAGACTGCTAAGTCCACCCAAGAGGTGAGCAATACCATTAGCCTGCTAGAGCAAGCTGTAACCAATTCGGTTAACGTGATGGCAGCTTGTGAAGGTGAAATGGACAATTCCTTACAGCAGAGCTCGCGTGCTAACTCCTCAATTGAGGAGATCATGGGCATTATTGCTACTATCTCTGATATGTCGGAGCAGATCGTGCAGTCTTGTCAGCAACAGACCAGTGCTGCCTCTGAGATCAATCAGAGTATCGCGCATATTTCCCGTTTGGCAGAGGACAGCTACGATCAGATGTCCGAGCTGCAAAGTAATATGCACACCTTAAATGATCTGGCTACCAATCAGGCCCAAGTTTTAGGCAAGTTCCAGCTTAAGGCTGTCAATACGGCTGCCTCCAGCAGCGATGCCAACACGGCAGCCAGCGCTGCTAGCGCTGCCAACGCAGCAAGCGCCGGTGGAGATCACAGCGCTTAAATCGGCTTGTCTAGGGGGTGGGGCTGTGTTAGAATGCCCCTCCGTTTGTTACCCTAAGCTGAGTTTGTGATCGGCATGGGGCGTATCTTTTCACAAAGGAACACTCAAGATGTTATCTACTGAGCAAAAGGCTAAGATCGTTGCCGAGTTTGGTCGTGGCCAGAATGACACTGGCTCCCCAGAGGTGCAAATCGCTTTATTAACCTACCGTATTGCTGATTTACAGCCTCACTTCCAGGCCAACAAAAAGGATCACCACTCCCGTCGTGGTTTACTGCGCATGGTGGCCCAACGTCGTACTCTGTTAGACTACTTAAAGGGCAAGGATCACCAGCGTTACCTCGCTATCGTTGATAAGTTAAAGCTGCGTCGCTAGGCTTAAGCCTAGAAAGGCTAAGCAGAGGCAAGCATCAGCTTGTTAATGCGATAGCTGCCCACTACAGTTGTGGGACAGTAACATCTTTAGGCAGCAGAGCAGCCACATCAGGCCGCAGCGCTGCCACATTGGGCAGCAATGCTGCCAGCAGTTTAGGCTGCAAAAAAGGGGCGACTTCGGTCGCCTTTTTTATTTGCTTGCGTAGCAAGCAAAAGCAATTGGCGTTTTGCCGTATAATGATCGGTTAATTACGAGCATTTAGCATTCTCGTTTTTGTACTTATGGCCGTACCCCAGAGGGTAGTCAGAGGCCATAGCCATAGGCCATATAGAGCTCCTGTTGCTTGCAGATTCAAGGCATTGTCTACAGAGGTAGGCTAAGCAGGCTAGCCATGCTAGGTATGCTCAGCTTGCCCATATAGCAGCAGGTTGTTACCCCAAGGGGCTCTCAGCGTCACACAAAATTACAAGGGCACCATATCAGCTATCAGCTATTAGCCATCAGCTACCTCCATAGAGTACATAGAGTAGTTTTGGCGGTGTTGGCAGTGTTGGTGGCACTGGTGCAAGGCCCTTACCCAGCTCATAAGCAGCTGCTCTGTTGTTTTATTTTTTTAGCACATGTGTGCCAAGGTGCTAGCAGGAGAGTACGCAGACGCGTACTCAGGCGAGTACGCAAGCTAGTACTCAGGCGAATACGTAGGCAGATGTGCAGATGAAAATAGGGTAGGGACTAGGTTTTGTGGACGCGCGCAAATAGGGTCTAAGGCTATGGCTTCTGCTTAGAGAGTTAAGGCAGAAAGCGCTGCTTTTTGGGTTGTTTGGCCATTACAGATTTTTTCTAATGCAAACGGTTACGTCTAAGGAGCAGTGTCCTTAGGCCTGTAATCGGCTCTTCTTAGATCTTACATAGACATTCCCTGTGCTTTTGGTAGTCCATTAACTGTGGAGTGGTTATAACTAAGCTGCGGCATGGTGCTGGCGTTGATCGGTTTGAAGCATGGTCGCAGGCTTAGCAGAGCAAATATGGAAGAGCAGCGTTAGCGCAGATTTTTCTGACTGGAGACTTTTCGTGAATTTACAGCCTATTACCCGCACCTTTAAGTATGGTCGCCATACCATTACTTTAGAGACAGGTGCAATCGGTCGTCAGGCAGACTCCGCTGTGATCGCCTCTATGGACGACACTACGGTGCTGGCCACGGTGGTATGCGATAAAAAGCAACCAGACGAAAGCCGCGATTTCTTCCCGCTTACCGTGAACTACCAAGAGCGTGCTTACGCCGCTGGTAAAATTCCAGTCAGCTTCTTCCGCCGTGAAGGTCGTGCCAGCGAGGGTGAGACTCTGATCTCCCGCTTAATCGACCGCCCAATGCGTCCTCTTTTCCCTGATGCCTTCTACAATGATGTCCAAGTGGTTGTGACCGTGATGTCTGCTAACCCAGAGATCCCAACTGACATCATTTCCATCATTGCCTCCTCGGCTGCCTTAGCTACCTCTGGTCTGCCATGGAATGGACCACTGGGTGCTGCTCGTGTTGGTTATATCGACAATCAGTACGTCTTAAACCCAATTACCTCTGAGATTGCCCGCTCCGACTTAGACTTAGTGGTCTCTGGTACCTCTAAGGCCGTGGTCATGGTGGAATCTGAGGCTAACATCCTCCCTGAGGACGTGATGCTGGGTGCTGTGATGTATGGTCATGAGCAACAGCAAGTCGTGATCAAGGAGATTGAAGCCTTTAAGGCTCAAGTCAATCGTCCTATGTGGGATTGGCAGCCTGCTCCAGTGGACGAGGAGCTGGTTAAGACTGTGCAGGACATGGCCCGCGAAGATGTGGGTGAGGCCTTCCGCATTGTTGATAAGTTAGAGCGCTTTGGTCGTTTAGACGCTATCAAGGCCGATGTGACTGCTAAAGTCACTGCCATGAAAGAAGAGTGGGCTGATAAAGAGATCAAGATCGCCAACATCCTCTTCGAGTTAGAGCGCAACATTGTACGTGAGCGTATCTTAAGCGGTGAGAAGCGTATCGATGGTCGTACTCTGCGCATGATTCGCCCAATCACTGTGGCCACTGGCATTCTGCCTCGTGTCCACGGCTCGGCTTTATTCACTCGTGGTGAGACCCAAGCTATCGCTACCTGTACCTTAGGCTCTGAGCGTGATGCCCAGACCTTAGAGGACATGAGTGGTACCCGTACTGATCGCTTCATTCTGCACTACAACTTCCCTCCATACTGCGTAGGTGAGACTGGCTTAATTGGCTCGCCAAAGCGTCGTGAGATCGGTCACGGTCGTTTAGCTAAGCGTGCTTTACGTGCTGTGCTGCCTCCATTAGAGCAGTTCCCATATACCATCCGTGTGGTATCTGAGATCACCGAGTCTAATGGTTCTTCCTCTATGGCTTCCGTGTGCGGTGGCTCGCTGGCCTTATTTGCTGCTGGTGTGCCTTGCAAGTCTGCTGTGGCTGGTATCGCCATGGGCTTAGTGAAGGAAGATGATCGTGTCGCTATCCTCACCGACATCATGGGTGATGAGGATCACTTAGGCGATATGGACTTTAAGGTGGCTGGTACCGCTGAGGGTGTGACTGCCTTACAGATGGATATCAAGACCGACGGTATTACTCGTGAGATCATGCAGCAGGCTTTAACCGATGCCCATGCCGCTCGTATGCACCTGCTCAAGATCATGAGCGAGGCTATGCCAGCTCCAGAAAAAGAGCTGTCTCCATTTGCCCCTCGTATGGTCAAGATCAACATCCCAGCTGATAAGGTCAAGGATGTGATCGGTAAGGGTGGCGCTAATATCCGTGGTATTCAGGCTGATACCAATACTCAGATCGACTTAAGCGATGATGGTACCGTCAGCATTGCTGCTGCTTCTGAGGCCGATGCTAAGGCTGCTATTCGTAAGATCCGTGAGCTGACCGCTGATGTCGAGGTGGGTTGCGACTACACCGGTACTGTGGTGCGTATCACTGACTTCGGTGCTTTCGTGAACATCCTGCCAGGCCGTGACGGCTTAGTCCACGTGTCGCAGATCGCTGATGAGCGTGTGGCCAATGTTTCCGATTACCTGCGTGTCGGTGATGTGGTGCGTGTCCGCGTCTTAGACATCGACCAATCCAATGGCCGTATTCGTCTGTCGATCCGTGCCTGCCTGCAAGATCAAAAAAATGCCGAGCCAGAAGTCCAAGCTCCTCAAGAGGAGCCAGAGGCTCAGGTTCAAGCTCAAGCTGAAGCCCCAGCCGCTGAACCAGTTCCAGCTGACGAAGGCCCATACGCCCACAGCCCACGTGGCCGTGACGAATAGGCCCTTAGGTTCATAAGCCTAGCTGAGTACCAAGAGCCCTGAGAACTATTCTTAAGGGCTCTCAATGACTTAAAACAAAGCCCCAATAATCCAGCTTCACCGCTTGCGATATTTGGGGCTTTGCTGTCTTTGCAGTGCAGGTCTTCACTTGCTGCGCAAGGATTGCTGTATAGCTAAAGTGTGCACGTGCACGCGTGCGCTTAGGATGTGGCAAGTTAGCGTCGCATCAATATCTTTTGCAAGTGGCTGTCGTAAAGCAGTTGTCCTGCTTTCAGTGCGCATCCTAAGTTAGGCTGTTCACGGGCATGCCCACAAAACCCCCATAAAGTAGGGACAAAACGCTCTTTCATACCGCTGAAAGCCCACATTAAACACAGGCATTAAAGCGTACAGGACAGGGCATGCCCAAATGGGTTGGAGTCGGTTAAACGAAGACCAGAAGACCAAAAAGCCAAAGTGGTTAGAAGTGCTCGAACAAGCTTAACGCCCTAAGGCCTTGCCTGATAAAGCTTAAGCTTGGTCGCGCACTGGATCCAGCCGAAGCTACATAGGTGATTGTTAGCAACGCTCTCCACGAAACTGGGTAAGCCTAAGAAGGCAAGTTTGGTGGAGGCCGCTGCTAAGCTGTAAGAGTCCCTTTTCGTAAGATAGGGGAAGAGCTCAAACTGATTATGCCAGCTAAGGCAGCTTGAACCCACTTAACTCTACTCCTACAGCACCCGGAATTGTTAACATGTAGAATCCCTCGCCAGTTGTAGGATTTTGTTGACGTGATGTCCTAATTTTGCACACGTTATGTTCGTTAGTTATAGCCAACAATAAGACATTGTCGCCTTTTAAGGCCTCACCCCTCTGATTCTCTGGGCCTTTAGTTAAGTGAGCGCCGACAAGGAAATAATGAGGATAGGGTATTGCAATCTGCCCTAATAGTGTTCCATCACTGAGATAAATGTATGGTTGTACTTGGCAAAATGAAGCAGCCTCATCGCCTGCAACATCACGTATGATGTCAATCCAACTACTACTACTGTAGCCTATAGGCTTTGGATCTTTGCCAGAACCAATAATGTTAGCTACTGGCGTTGGTTCTTCTAAAACTATTCTGTCAGTACCTGTTGATTGCAGAGGAACAGCAATGTAATCACCTGGAGTATAGACTGAGGCATCCTCGGCATCGTTGGTTGGAGGCAGAGGGTCATAGACGGCATAAGGATAGTAGTAATTGCCTTCAGCATTGGCCTTAAAGACGATCTTGAGATCCTTATTTTCAGGCTTAAGCTCGTACTTTTGGCCTTCTGGAGTTTTTGGCGGATTGAGGTGATGCAACACGGCTTGGCCACGCACTTCGGAGCGCACTAAGGTTGGCAGGAGATCGTTATTCCGCAAAAGCAGCGGGGAATGCCTCAGCAGAGGCTGGTTTTTGAGATCAATCATAGAGAGATCCTCCAATGGTAAAACAGAGGTTGGGTTTGGGCTGACGAAACTGTGCTCAAAACGTGAAGTGTGAAGCTTGTTGGTTGCTGGGTAAGCCTGATGCGCTATTCGCAAGCGTAAATGGCTTCAAGCAGCAATTGTCTAAGCACACGCTCATCAAAGAGCTCAGTGTCAGGCTCGTGTTGCTGCGCAGATCTACGCCGCAGCTGTTGTCTTTTCACTGGCGCTCTTGTCTGTAAGTTGCTGTAGTAGAGCGCTGCTAAATCTTTAAGTAAGAGATCCCGCTCGTCTTTATGGATATGCCTGAGCGTGTCCATATCGTCGATCGCGGCTTCGGCTTGCAGGGCGTGCTGCCACAACCTTAGTTCTTCAGCATTTAATGGCTCTACGTCATTGTCACCAGTGCTCTTTTTGGCTTTTTTAGCCGTATTAGCAAGCTGACGGCGAATGTCCTGCTCGGCAAAAGACCGAGCGTTGATGTTGGGTTCAGTCGACCCTGAAGAGGAGCGACGCATCTGTGGTTGTTGCCAGTAAGAGTTAAGACCTGCATCCGTCGCAGTGTGCCTAAGTCGCAGTAAGGATTGCTCTAACTCACTATCTATAGCCACAATGCGCTGGCTCTGCAGACGACCGTTTTGTTTTACTTGCCGCTGTTGCATTTGTGTGCGGTAGTGTTTTTCTAAGACTGAGGTGACGTCGCCTTTGGCTTGGTTAAGCTCGTCTTTAATTTTTTGGATCAGTTCTTGGTTACGCTCCACAGCGCTAAGCTGCTGTGACATGCGGTGTTGGTGGTGTTTTATGGTCTCGGTGATGCGCTCGTGTGCCCATTGCGTTTTCTGCACTATAGTAGGGGCAAAGATACTGCCTTGGCTCAAGCCATGAGCGCACATGCTATCTACAAGGGCGAGCTTATACCCCAGAGGAGTGTGCTGCAGTGATTCAGGTAATGCAGAGTGAGCAGCACGAACATCAGCATGAGATGACAGCAATTGATTTCCTCTGAGCTCAACTTCGTTGGTGGCGTCATTGGCTGCATGGCGTCTTAATAATCGCTGCTGAAGTTGATTGCGCGGCTCTTGCGGTAACTCGTTAATACCCTGTTTCAGGGCAGAGCTGAGCTCTTGGGTGGCAGCAAAGAAATCAGCATCTAAATATGAGTTAACCTGATCGGTAAAAGCTTGATTCCGCTGGTTGTACCTTGTGAGCTCGTTACTAGAGTGACGACACAGGAGCATTTCTTGGTCGCTATCTTGTAGGCTGACGTCATTGCTGCAAACAAACAGAGCATTAGTGGTGTTATTCACGTCTTGTAAGTACTGGTAGTACTCTTGCTCCTCGCTGAGATCGAGCCCGTCTTGGTTTGGAGCAAAGAGCACTCGCTCCCAGCGCTCTGCAAGAGGAAGCGTGTTAAGACGTCTTAGCTCTGAAGTGAGTGAGTCCGAGTCATCAATTGCATCAAAGTTAGAAGCAATATTTTTCACAGCTTGCTTGTTGATCTCGTTTAGTCCCTCGTTCTTCTTATCATTGATTTTTTGGGTGCCCTTGTTAATGAGCTCGTTTTTAAATTGTTGGGCAGCAGTCTGAGGGTTGTAGCCAACTTCAAAGCTAGCATCAATGTCTTTGCCGAAGAAGGTGAGGTTTAAGTGGCCTGCCAATTTGATGCCTTGGGAGGCTGAGTAGGTAACACTAATGCCAATGGATTTGAGGAAGAAGATCATGGTGACTGCACCGATCACTTTGTTCAGAGCATTTAAAGCTCCCTCCGCAATCTTGCCACCAATGCCCACGACTCCAATTGCGATATCTAAAGCTAACTGAGCCGTCTTCATTGCTAGCCAGACACCGGCTTTGGCGATTTCCAGTCCAGCAATATCAGCTCCGCGAGCAATTTTGATCCAGAACTGGTACCACTTGCTGTTGCGTATATCACGCTTGCATTGCTCAATGCGAGCATTGAAGTTCCGGATCTGGTTATTGAGCTTATCCACCTCTGCTTTAGCGCTGTTGAGCTTGGAGATGGCATGTTCTACACCCTGACGTACTTTGGCCGCAGCATCTTTGAGTGCTCTTTGTGCTGATGCTATTGCTTGGGCCAGTGCTGAGGTGTCGATCTCGATGGAGAAACTAAAGCCGGAGGCAATATCGCGGTATGCGCAGCTGAAGTTAATAGTGGTTTTTATTCCCAGCCAAGATAGGGAAAAGTGCAGATAGATTGATCCTTGGGTGATAGCAATGAGAGTGTCTACACCAAAAAGCCTCAGTAGACTGATGTGACCAGTGAGGAAGAGCTGCAAATTCAAGGTTTGCGGATCTAGATCCAAAGCTAAGGCAGCACCGTTCATCTTTTGATCAGTACTGATGAGAGATCCTGCTAAGCCTGCATTGGCTGTGTGCGACTGGATCTGAGCTAAAAGCCGTTGTTGCTCTGCTTGTTGCTCACTAGCCGTAATGGTTAACACTCCACCAAAGATGTTGATCGGGGTGCATTGCACCATGCAACTCAGTTTTTTGTTGAGAAGCGATAACAGGAAGCGGATCCTAACAGAGTAAAAAAGCACTAACGTGCCGCAGGTGAATATGCCAACAGGCAGCTCTCTGGTACCAAAAGTGGTAGGAGTTAAGCCAAAGTAGGCTTGGCAGTTAAGAGATACCGCTCCCTGCGCGTTGATATGAAAGTGGCGCATATTGCCCAGATCCGTCAGTATGAACTCTCCTAGAGCATCATTGGTTGCAGTGACTGAATCTGTACTGAGAGCGATTGTAGGGATAAGTGCCGTATCTAAGGCTTGCTGGGTTAGCAGCTCCGAGTGTAATGGGGCTGTATTCTCAATAGGGTAGTGAGATTGGCAGAGAGTATGCCCCGATTCGAGTGTGAGTGCATTCGTGGCAAGGGTGTTGGTGCCTAAGCGGGTTAATTGCGCATTAGCTGGCGCTGAAATAATCAGTTGCTCGTATCTGTTGTGGCATTGTGCGTTAAAGTTAGCGACTACTTGAGCAGTCACTTGTGCCAATTGCTGGTGGTAGTTGGGATCAGCGGTATCAAGTGGGAAATTCTCAAGAGCCTTACGGCCATCGTCACTTAAACTGAGCTGACCTATGTCTAGATCCTCGACGGCGATTAAATCCAAGAACTTCAGAGCCTCTCCTTGCAGATCAAAGACGTTTTCTAGTAGTGTCAGCATCGAAAAATGGCTGGTTTTAGAGCCTATAGAGAGCGAGAGCATATTAAGTCGTGGTGGGGTTAAAGCCACAGCGATAAAAATGGAGAGCTCTCTAAGATTGAGCTGTGCACTAAAACCAAAGCTCAATTGCCCCATGCGTAAGGCGATACTGAGGGCTAGTTGAGAAAAAGATAGGTGTTCTGTGACCTTGAGTTGGGTATCTGGCCATGAGGCTGCCATGAGGCTAAAAGCTTGTGGACTGAGGGAGCCTTGTAGAGAGAACCCTAAATACGTATCACCAAGATGAACGCCGATATTGCCTTGCGCTTGCAGGTAGATCTGGTTAGCGGTTTTGCGCAGCATGAATAACAGATCCGTGATATTAACTTGATCTGTGGTGATCCGGTTAGCACCTAGACCGATAGCCAGCTCTTTTGAAGCCAGACTGAAGCCTATAGCTACATAGAGAGCGTTTAAGCCAGTGAGCTTAGCTATACCTGAAGTGAAAGCTGTTCCGTTATCATCAGAAGCAGTTAAGGCGTTGCTGTCTGGTTCTAGGTAGAAGTAGGCTTTAGCGCTTGCTTCCGTAGAATTAGAGTTATCTGGGGTATGCCGCTTGATCTGATGCTCTAGCTGGGAATAAATCTGAGCTAAAACAGATGGAACTTGGGTGCGTTTAGTATTATCAGCAGTGCGTTCTGCATTAGCAGACATGCATTGCTCTGTGCTGTTGGTGCATAAAACAGGAGCAGGGGCGGGGG
>DXEV01000103.1 GCA_019114785.1 Candidatus Anaerobiospirillum pullistercoris
GTATCGAGGCTTCCGCTGCCTTGGTTAGAGCCCTATCTGGCCTTGGTTCTGCGCCCATTAGCGCCACTTTTACCCACGACAATAGTATATAGAGGAGCGACAGCGAAAACGACAAACCTATTTAGAGCCGAAAACGACAAACACATTTAGACGTGTACACCAAGGCCATATAAACCAGCGCCCGCCCCTACCTCGCCTCTCCTTTGTTCGCACTTGTCCTACCAGTTGTGAATACGTTTTCACAAATAAATTTCATTGTTTTTCCCCCTACCATCCCCGCTAATGGCCGAGCTTAAGCCAGAGTTAGAGCGAATGCTCTTCAGAACAGCACCAAGCATCACTTTTCCCACAAAAATCATCTTTGCTGGCCATATCTATTCCGCTAAAATAGGCGCTCGTTGTGACTGACATACTAGTTACAATCATGTACGTTTCTCACTTAACAAACGTATCTATAGGCTCAAACTAACAACCATTAATAACAACAAAAAGGAGCGTAAGATAATGGCCAGACATGTTTTAACTTGCGGGGGCATCCTCAGCCTACTCGCAACAATCTTTCTTTCCTTTTCCACCAGCGCTGCAATCTTCCCAAGCGAGATGGTTTCCGCTCACATCACTGTCAGCACCGATCTCCGGCAGCCATGGTGGCAACAAGCTCTGGAAATGCCAGACTCCCCTTCAGATCCTCTTGAGCACAAAGAAACAGGCAGTACTTTAGCCTCTGTCTTTGCTCCATCCCCAAACAACACTTCAGGCCGCAACGCAAATCTCAATGACGGTCTTGATGCCACTACCGGTTCTCTCAAAGAACAGCAGCTTCCTCCATGCTGTCGGCATAAATTAGCTAAAGACGAGCAGCAATCTTCAGCCTCAGATGCAACCTCAGCAACAGCATTAACCAGCAACTGTCTTGATTTTCATCTGCGCACCAATCAAACCAAGCCTCAATACGACTGGGATGGTACTCTCATCGACGTCTTTGCTAATAACGATACCGAAAGCGCAACTGACGTTTTGCCAAGCTGCATGTCTGACGAGCAAAACACCATAGGCTCCTTACCTTGCTGCCAGCCTCGTGATGAGCAACTCAGTACAGAAGAACTGCAAGATATGTTGATCACCTTGCAGGACAACAACACTTTAGCCACTGCCGCTAATACCAAAACCTTCGTTACCAACAACACCGATTACTGTCCTCCTGAAAACAACTGTCTTGAGCAAGCTCTGTACTCTGATCAAGTCATGCAGATCTTTGCGAATACCAACGCTAAGAAAACAGCACAACAAGCTCTAAGCAGTGCGCGCTTACGCGGATACCAGCTGCAATTTGAGTTGTCCCTGCACAAGCAGACTTCTCCTGTAGATCAGGTGGGCTCACCTGCAAGCTAAGTCTTCTGCAACAACCAAGCGTCAGGCATCTATCTTCGTTATGCCATTTCGGCCTTTTGCAAGCTGCCGCTTATGCTGCAACTTGCACCGGCCCCCGCCAATGCCCTATCCAATAATCCCTATCTTAGCTTTCCCTACCTCAAAATAGTGCTGCCAACAAACCTCGGCGCCAGATACGCTCCATTAAGCCACAATATTCGCGCATCTATTGAGCATAGCGTTTCACCATCCTCTTCATTGCCCCCTTCTGCCACCACAAACCACAAATCTTTGTGCCAAAACGCACATAAATGCTCAAAGTTATAAGGATCCCCTACCCTAAAGCCTCTAATTTAGCTATTCTGAGAAGACTTACAGAAGAACAAAACTCACATGCTTTTTCTGGCAATACGGTCTGTTTGGCCGTTGAGGAGTTTTTCATGATAGGCATTACAAAGCTAATCTCCTACATCAGCCACGGCTTTACGCATCCCATTATTTCTGGCCGCAGTGTATGGCCACGAGTCACTGCACCTGACTCTTGCTCAGCCAGTGCTGCTCTGTCCATAACCCATGAGTCAGAGCAAACTCTAGCACTGGCTAAAAAACTAGCACAGCTACAGACTTGGCTGAGCAGCTTCATGCTCCTGACCGCCCTACTAATGGCCTTGTTCATGATGGGGCCAGCTCATGCAGCTGAGGCAAACCTACTGAAAACCAGCTACTTTACAGCTGATCTTGGAACCTCTTGGCAAACTGTAGGCACAATCCACAACAATGCCCATTCGGTGAACATTAACTTTGTAAACCGTAGTGCCCAATCTACTCTAAACGTGGTAGTCGGCTCAGGTAAGATCCAACCTTACGCTCTGTTAGTAGACATGCAAAAAGCTCTACGCCAGCAAAATGCCAAAGTCGGCCCAATTGACCAGCATGGCAGCTTACTATTCTTTGAGTTCACGCTTAACGGCTTAGGAGGTTTTTCCTGCTCTGCTAGCAATGGTACTGACGTGTCTAGCATCACCATCTTAGGCAACCCACAAGCAGGATTAAACTTCATCCGCAAGTTCAGAGACAAAGACATCAATCTTTTCCCTGACATCTGATAGCGCTAGGGCGAGCTTAAGCTCACCGCGACACACATTCTCGCACTCACTGCCCACAAGCTCTGTGCATCGCATTACCTACCCACAAAGAGCCTTATAAACACTTGCCACTCTAAGGCGGATGTTTGCAAGGCTCTCACTTTGAGCTATTCCTCGAGACTCTATGCTCGTGTTCCAAGCTACGTTCAATTGGCTGGCACAAAGTGCGATGCCAAAGCTCGGCATAGGCCAGCATCTGCCCGATTTCTCCAAAAGTGGCTGCCAGACCTGAGCCTCCAATGGCCACTTGTATGACAATGATGCGTGCACCATATTTGCGCACATCAATTAATCAGCCCCCCCCCCCTAAGCTCCGCTCTCTTCACCTCTCCCATCTAGCACCAGCCTTACCACATATACCCCACAAACCATCACAAACACACAATACACCAATACTAGATGGAATCTTCCGTGGCAAAAAACCTCTTTTTGCCAACAAATTAAAACCGATTGCTACTAAAAAACCAAGATTATTTTGTAGGTCTTAACAGCTAACAACCAAGATAAATCCAAGGAATTTGTGCTCTATATCATTATTTGAAGCGCCCAATTATTTTCCACTGTTGACTTGGTTTTATTGAGTCCATATACTTGGCCACAAACAAGATACATCAAAAAAGTAGCTTGGATGAAAAATTAGCTTGGATACTATAGGCGACTTCCATAAGTTAACGGACAACTGACTAATCGATGTGTGGGCTCCATCTAAACCTTTATTAAGGTCACGGTTGCATTTATTTACTGCACCAAATAAGAGTTAAGGTGACGTCAACGATGCCTTGCTCTCTGGAACCCTGATCCCATCTTTTTGGCAGAGAGCACTGCATGAAACACTGCTCAAAAATCTAATTGACAACAGCCTCTTATAGTCGACTTCCAAAAACAGCTTTCCATATCACAGCACAAGATTAAGGAAAAAAGTTATGGTGTCCTTCGCTCAAGCCGTCAAGGATGGTACTCATTACTGCCTTCATTTTGACTATAAAGGCCGTTCCTGCCGCTCTGAATTTTGGTGGTTCCAATTAGGGATCTTCCTGTTCACAACCTTCTCTCTCACCATTGTTGCTTTCGTTGATGCCCTCGATACCGATTTAGGCTATCTGGCCTCCAGCCTGCTCTGGTTGGTGTCTAGTGCGTTCACGCAATACTGCACGATCATCCTGTGCATCAGACGCCTGCATGATCGGAACATGAGAGGCTGGTGGTATCTCCTGATCCTAATTCCTCTATTAGGCATTATTGCCCTCCTCGTCCTGTGGTGCCTCAAAGGAACAACAGGCTATAACCGCTTTGGCCCAGACCCAATCTACCCAAACGGCAATGGCTTTGCTCCTTTTAACGGTGTGAACAACATGGCTCCAGCCAGCCCAGCCACCCCTGCAAGCTCAGCTAGCATGGCTTCAGCCAACGCGGCTCCAGTCGCAGAGGCACCAGTAAGCGTGGCTCCATCTAGCCCAGCCACCCCTGCTAGCTTGACTCCAGCCAGCGAGGAACCTACTCCAGCTGCTTTGGAGCAAGACATCCCAAATGACCAAGCTCAAAGTGCTCAAAGTGCTCAGATAGCACAGGAAGCTCCAGAGCAAAACGCACAGTTACCGGACGCTAATACCAAGCAATAACAGCTTCATTGGCTTATTGACTCTTTGCCTCTTCCTTCGGACTGAAGCCATTTTTGATCTCATGCCGCAGGTTGAGAAAACATGGTTACGCACGCTAAATATCGCACCACGCGCGCCAACAGCTCCGCCGCGCCAACAGCTCCGCAGTGCCAAACTGAGCGTGCGTAACTAAATTACCCTTACATCTCTTTGGTTTAGAGCTAACGCCCAAGTCGTGCGGGTGCCAAACACTGGTAATCCTACTGCACTCACATTTTTAGTCGTTGCGCTTTCTTAGCAGGCCAGCCACGTCTGAGCGACAAGAAATGACCAAGCTGACCTTTACGTTTAGGAGAAAATCATGACCCCAAAGTCCTTACTCAAGGGCATTGCACTCGCCGGACTGATGAGCTGGTCTGCCTTATCACTCGCTGAAGAACCTGTGGTTTTCTGCCAAGAGTTCGACAAGCAATTTGAGCCTGTCAATGCCTCAACTACCATCGAGGGCACCCAATTTAGCTTCTTCTTCAAGATGCCTCAAGGCGAGAGCATTGGTGTGAACCAAGTAGTGTTCTCACTCTTTAAGACCGATGGCAACAATCAGGAAATGCTGATGCGTGACACGCTCGAGACCAATCCACGCTGGAACGCCTTTGGTTTCCTCTACGCCAATATGGAAGACTTTGGCACCTATGATGTCACCTTTGACACCGTCGACGGTAAACCAATCGCAGCTGGTACTGTCTTGCTTGTTGAGCCAGCTCCTGATGCCGCTCCTGTAGAGAAGAAAGAGCAAGAAATCGTTGGTACCACCTTAGCCGACATCTTTAACAAGTTCAAACAATCAGCTGAACAGTAAGGCAGGTGCCGTGATCTATCCGTGGATGCGTTCAAGAGATAAAGACCAAAAACATGGGTATAGGCGACCTACTTACTAAGGATCTGACTCCTTGCTGCTACCAGCCTTGCTGCTACCAGCACTGGAGCCGCCCATATTAGTTGCTGATTACCTTATTTCAGCTACGACAATTTCTACCACTGACAAGGAGGCGGCGCTTATTTTCCTGAATTTTCTCAGGTTTGTCCGCGCCGGTTTTTCGATGAAAAAATCTGTTTTTGCTCTAAGCTTGCTGGCTGCTGCCACCTTTGGCTTATGCAGCACCACCTATGCTGCTAACCGTGACTTAGTTTTCGAGGAAGACGAGGAAACTGTCACCGCTCCAGCTGACTCTGCTAATGAGACCATTGCCGTTAAGACCACTGTGCAATTAACCCGTAATGGTGAGACCTCTAACGTCTTACCAGACGCTGAGTTCCAGTCGGGTGATCGCGTAAAGCTGTTATTCACCAGCAACGTTGACGGCTATGTCTACTGGCTGGCCAAGGGCACCTCTGGCAACTACAGTGTGCTCTTCCCTAACGCTAAGGCTGGCATGAGCAACGAAATCAAGCGCAACCAAGAGTACACCGTTCCTGCTAAGGGTTCCTTCCGCTTCGATGACACCCCAGGTAATGAAGAGTTACTGTGCATCGTCTCTACCACTCGCATTCCAGAGATCGAAGAGGCTGCTGGCAATAACTTCCAAGACCCAAGCGCCATCGACAATGCTACTGCTAAGCAAGAAAAGCGTAAGTCCTCTAACCGTGACTTAGTCTTCGAGGAAGAGGATGAGGGCAGCGTCAATACTGTTGCTCAGGAGACCCCTAAGGGTGAGCCTTTCGTTGCTTTCTATACCTTAAAGCACAACTAAAACCCAACCCAACTCCACCCTCACTCCTCACAATTGAACCAAGATCAAAGTGTAGTGGAGTAACACTAGAACACAGGCCGCAGCTGCACCCCAAATGCCAGCTCAGTCTGTTTTCAGCAAGCTCAGCTTTAAGTGCTCAAACGAGCAATGACGAGCGCTTAAGGCTGGCTTTTTAAACTACCCAGTTCGTGCTGTATTGCTCATAAAAGGATCACTTTCTGAGCTTAACCCCCAAGCAATAGAGTGCTAGACACCGCTCCTATCACCCTGCCAACATCAGCTCATTGGTACTACTGTTTTTAGTCACCTCAAGTATGGCTCTGTAGTTCCATGGGATCACATCTCCATACAGATGCGGCTCAGGTTAAGACATAGGCGCGACCTCGATTCCCCGCTACATGAGACACCATGCCAGAAGTGACACGCGTAGTCCATCAGGGACTAGTCCAACAAGGACTGGATTTGCACAGCATCTGCTAAGGGTCAAACGACAGAATAGGCACAACAACAGGATTTCTGTTGTCTGAGATTTACACCGGTAACACACAGCACTCAGCTTTCTTTTTGGGCCGTTACTTATGAGACTGAGACCATCTGTCCTCGCTCTTAGCGTTTTTCTAATGTCAGCTAGCCTGACCTTCTGTGGCGCAAGTTCTGCCGCTAGTCTCGAAGAAACCTTTAATCAGGCTTCACAAGCCTATAGCGGCGGTGATTTTACTAAGGCTGGTCAGCTCTTCACCGAAGCTGGCGACATGATGTTCAAATCCAACCAAGGTCAAGCCATCGCTATTTATGGCAATGCCTCGGTTGCATATATCCAAGGTAAAAACTACGCAGAGGCAGTAGAGCTTTACCAAAAGATCTTGGGCTCTAAAGCTAAGATCGACAACGGCCAAAAACTCAAATACTTCCAAAACCTCGTCTTTTGCTTAGGCCAGTTAGAGCAGTACGCTCTCCAAGCCTCCGAGATCGATAAGGTCTTTTCCAAGGGCAAAGATGCCATCAAGATTAAGCTCACCAACGACGAAAAGTCCTTGCTGTTGGCTACCCAAGGTGATGCCTACCGTCACCACGAGCTCTACGATCTGGCCGTAAGCTCCTACAGCCAGAGCTTAAAGGCACTGCCTAAAGACGCCACCCCTGAGCGTCGTGCTACCCTGCTGACCGCATTAGGTCTGTGCGAGGGCAATTTAGGCCTATACGACAATGCTTTACAGCATCTGCAAGAAGCCAATACTGTGGCACAAAAGGGCAAGCTCGATCAAACCATTGCTGAAAGCTTAAGTAATCTTGGCATCATCCACTGGGAGCAAGGCGACTATAACAATGCCTTGAAGCAGCTCTCGGCTGCTATTGACGCAGAGAACAAAGCCAATCTGCAACGCAACATCGGTGTCGACAAGAACAACTTAGGCTTAGTCTACAAGGCTTTAGGCAATTACAAGAATGCCATGACCTTGGTGCAAAACAGCTTAGACATCGCAAAAGAAGTCAAGAATGAGCATGATGAGGGTATTGCCACCGTTAACCGTGCTCTGCTCTACCGTATTGCTGGTCAATACGAGGATGCCGTTCGCGACTACAACAAAGCCTTAGAGATCTTTACCAAGATCGACTTCAAAGAAGGTATTGCCGGTGCCAAGCTGGGTATCGGTAAGATGATCGCGCTCAAGGATCACAACTACACCCAAACCCTGCAAAACTACGAAGAGGCTCTCAAGATCTATCAGGATTTAAAGCTGATCCGTGGTGAAACCGAGACCTTAATCCAACTGGGCGTCCTCTATAAGGACATGCTGGAAGGTACAGTACACAGCGTCCCTAGCGCTGAGCAGTTGCAAGCTAATGCCAACGCCAATGCAGAGCCTGCAAAACCAGCTACCGCAGAACAACAGCAAAAATCGTCTCTGTTCGGCAAATTTGCCCAAAAGGCTAGTAACCGTGATTTAGTCTTCGAGGAGGCAGAACCAGCCTCCACCAGCCCAGCAGGCAATAACAGCGCTGCTGACAATAACAGCGCTGCTGGCAATAACAACGCTACAGCCTCAAGCGGTAATAACAAAGTAACTCCACCTACCCTCACCCCAGAGCAACAAGATTGGCTCAAGAACTGCCATGAATACCACGAGCAGGCTCTAGCTAATGCCGAAAAGCTGCAAGCCAAAGAGTTCCTGTGGTCGAGTCATCAGGGCTTGGGCTATTGCGCTTACTTGAGTGGCGACTATCCTCAAGCTTACGAACACTACAAGACCGCTATCGACATCGTGACCAACATCTACACCTCGGTCTCGGATGTGGAAAACTTTGGTGAGTACATGGCAGGCAAGGAAGATCTCTATACTGAGGCTCAAGCTGTATGCCACGCCATGTATAGCACCACCCAAGATCAACAGTACTTAAGCCAGATGATTAAGTACGCAGATACCCTGCAAAATGAAGTGCAGAAGGCATCAGCCAGCTTGGTAGACTTAAACTTCGTCGATCCTGAGAAGCAAAAGCTCTTTGATCGTCTCTCTCAAGTCGGTAAGCAACTGAAGGCTGCAGAAAAAGCTGTGCCTTTGGAGATGATGTTCGACAAAACACCTACTGCTGACGAAAAGGCTCAACAAGAGCAGAGCAAGGAAGCCCGTAAGCTGGCCTTAGAGCGTGTCGAGAAGCTGAACTCCGACTTTAATACCCTTAAGGCAGAGTGGTGCGAAAAGTATCCACAAGATCGCGTGCTCTTTGAGTCCTCTTCGCGTGTTGATACCAAGATGCTGCAAGATTACATCAAGCCTGATCAGATCGTGCTGATGTACACCCAACTGCAAGACATGCTCTTAATCACTGCGGTGAATAAGGACAGCGTAGAAAATTACACCGTTGCTATCGGCCGTGATCAACTCGACACGCTGATCCGCGATAAATTCATCGTTTCCTATCTTGAGGGCGATGGCTTTGGTCGTAATTGGGGCGATTACAATGATGCCCAATTTATCCAATCCTACGATCAGGTTACTGATGTCTTAGCTCAGCTCTACCAATACCTTGTGGCTCCTGTGGAGAGCTCCTTACAAGGTAAGAAACGCATTTATGTGGTGGCCTCAGGTTTAATTGCTCAGACCCCATTTGGAGCACTGGTCAAGGAAAAGAGCGGTGATCTGGCCCAACATGGCGGTAATGTTGATTACCTGATCAAACACTACGACATCGGCTACCTACGCCCAGCCTTTATTGACAGTGCATTGCAGTCTAAGCGTGAAAGCGATCCACAAAAGGTAAAACGCCTCTTTGCTGTCGCCAATCCTTTTAATGCCAATTTCCAAATGCCTGTCTTAGATGGCACCATCAGTGAAATTGCCAACGCCAATAAGAACTTGGGGCACAGCGCGCAACCAAATGACATTGGCTTAGAGGTAATGCTCAGCGAAGGTACGGAACAAGACGCCGAAAATCGTGTGGAATCCTTATTTAAGGAATATGCCTCCAAGCTCCAACCTCCAACTGAGCAGTGGGTACGCCAACAGCTGCAAAACAACAAATACGAGATCGTCTACTTCTCGACTCACGGCATGCCTTACTCCAATGTGGTCTCAACTTTAGCAGGCTTTGAAAAGAGCTTAAAGAAGAACAAATTGGACTTCGATCAATATGTGATTGACTATCGCGCAGCCAAGACGGATGCCGAGCGCGAAGCTTTTAAGCAAAAGAACTCGTACTTTAACAAGCGTTATCAGTGGTTCCGCTTGAAGGAAACACGTCACGCCAACCTCATGAGTAACTCGCCACTCAATGGCTTGCTCTATCTGAGCTCCAACCAAGGCGATGACTCCATGATCAAGGATGTTCCACCAGAGCGTGACGGTCTGCTCACGATCAAAGAGGTTCTTGAGCTGCCAAATGACAACTTCTCAGCCACGAAATACGTAATTCTCTCGGCCTGTAATACAGGTGTTACCTACGTGTCTAGCGCCATGGCTCAAGGCTTAGATAAGGGCGATTCTTTAACCGCTGAAGAAGCTAAAGCTGAGATGGAGAAATTAGGCTTACTACCAGGTGTGGATCAAGTGAGCTTCGTGGATACCTTTATGCGCAAAGGTGTCGACAACGTTTATGGCACCTTATGGTTCGTGGACGATGCTATGTCCTCTGAGCTCTTAACCCGCTTCATGACCAACCTCAAGGATACAGAGCATTATCCTGATGCTGTCGCTGCGTTTAACCAAGCCCAGCGCTCCATCGTACTCGAAAGTGAGGCCGGTAAGACCGTAGTTGCTGATTACTACCTGATCCCTGCTCACCCATTCTTCTGGGCACCAGGTGCCATGTTCGGTAAATAGCTCAGGATCTGTAGCTGCTGCCTAGTGCAGAGCATTACAGTTTTTTTCTTTCCCCTCAGCATAGGAATAGCCTCTTTGCGATGGTTCCTATGCTGTAAATCTCAACCTCAAACTACTCAATCGGAGTGTTTTTCTATGATGACTTTCATAAAGCAACACAAAACAACAGCTTGGCTGCTAGCCTTATTGGCTGCCTGTGGTATCGCCATTGCTGCCGCTGACTTAGCAGGTAATGCTAACAAGACCTGCGCTGATGCTGGCTTGCAAGGTGCTAACACCGAAATGATGACCTTAGATCTGGTTAAGCAAAGTGAATCCAACCCAATCGATTGGCAACAAGAGCGCAAGCTGCGCAAGGCTATCGACGCTCAGGATGCTAAGTATCAGAAGTTAGTGGCCCAAGCTCAAAACGAAATCCAAGGCAAGGGCTCGGTTGAGGCTGCTAACCGCGAGGCCGGTTTAGCTTGCGCTAGCGACTTTAAGGCTGCTTCTGAGACCTATGCTGCTTTCTGGGATCAGAACAACGGTATCACCCGTGCTAAGTTAGCCCGTCAAGCTGGCGAGGCTCGTATGAAGAACGCTGAGATGACCTTCAATGAGCTCGACAGCGATCGCGTTGCTGCTTACAACGAAGAAATGGATAAGTTAGCTCAGGCTCGTTCCGAGTACATGGAAGAGGCTAAGACCGACGTTTCTGAGCAAGATCGTGCTGCTATGAAGGCTGATCTGACTCCTCGCATCAATACCTTAATGACTCAAGGCAATACCTTAGTCCAAAACATCTTAAGCCTGATCGACCAAGTTAAGGCCTCCACTGACTCCTTAGCTTCTGGCGACATCGGTGCCATCACTTCCTGCGCTAGCACTGCTGTCAGCGGTGACGGCCCTATGGCTCTCTTATCGCCATTAACCAGCTTACTGGACTTAGTGAAGAGCTTCATCTCTAACTTACAGAGCTTCAGCTCTGATTTAGAGTCCCTCTAATCGAGACCAGCTCAACGCTGAAAAACAAGGCCCACTGGACGTGACAAGGATGTCCACCAGTGAGCCCTCCAAACATTGCGGCTCCCTTCTCCTCTTTGAAAACAGAGCTTGCACCTCTGTATAGCAGGAGAGGGAGCCGTACTGTTTTCATAATATTACAGATGGTGCCATTTGCATTCATCACAACACAGATACAACCTTTGCTATCAAGTGCCTTCTCATGATCCAAATTCTGGGCAATATGCCGCGATTTCCTATGTCTAACTTAGCCTCAATGACAACGGCTGCCACAATGGCAACAGCATTACTTGTTAGCTCTCCAGCGCTAGCCGATCCTGATATCCGCGCCCTCTTCCTCGAATACCAGCAAAAGGCCATGCAGCAGGAGCAGACGCAAACAAGCTCCTCTCAAGCCGACACTGCTACTGCTGTAATCGATACCACGAAATACAACAGCATGCTCGAGAGCTCACCTTTAACCCAACAAAAAGCTGCTCCAACCAAAGCTATGACCTTAGAGCAGTACTTTAATCAGCTTAAGAGCAAAGCCTTAAGCCAAAACACAAAAGCTGCTACAGCGCCCGCCCCTGCACCAACAGATCAGAGTACAGCCCACACTCTGCTGTCACCTTCCAACCAAAACCCAATCCAAGACCCAACAAAACTACACGAACTTCTCAATGAGCTTGATAGTTACATTACTGATAATGGCTTAGCCTACGCGCCAGTGCGCAGCATGTTCCCTGGCCGTATTATGGACAGCCAAGAAGCCATGCAAAGCATGCTTAAGGCTAGCCAAGACGGAGCCCCTGGCGAGACTAACTTCTACTACCCTTGGCGCTACCGTGAACAAACTTACGAAATGCACTTTGCGCATGCCGCTGATCTGGCATCGTGCATCTACGCTCTAGCCATTTTCACCAAGGACATTAGTCCTAACGTCCCTTACGACAAGTTTATTCGCGGAGTTTCCGGCTTTCATTACTCTGTAGAGCAGATCTGCGACTGGCTCAACAACATCAAGAGTACGGATCAAATCCGTGAAAACGAGCTAGCTTTTGTCGCCTTGCTGCTCCACGATCAAGTGATCGTTTTTGATGATGCATCTAAGCTGTTTAAGGCACAAGGCAAGGTAGCTCACGTCTTAGCCGCATCTGCTAGTAAAAAACGCACCATCTTGACCAATCTGCGTCACGAGCGCTTACACGTTTTTTGGGACTTAGATCCTGATTTCCAAGCCCAATATATAAAACAAGCTCAACAAATGAGCCCTGAGGAGCAGAAGCAGGCCTTCAAGCACCTGATCAACTACAATCAGGAAAATGTGCCTCAGCTCATCGAGGAGTGGGCCATTGGTCAGGCAGAAAAGCAGCCACTTAAACAAAAAAGCCAGAGCTAAGCCTGTTTAGCTAAGCGTACTTAGCTAAACACTCAGCTTTGGAGCACTTCAGCCCAAAAGCCCAAAACCTCAACAAAGCCCAGAGCCACCAAACATCTCTGGGCTTTAGTTCCCCCTACCAAGACCTAGAACTCTAAACCAGCCCCGTCCACATAAGCCACCAATAGCATTAAGCAGAGCATGGCCCCCATCGAGGAATCATCCAACATACCATCAATGAACGGACTGTCCTCATACAAAGCCAGAAACTCGTCGAAGTATTCTGTGGTGTCCTCATCTGACAAGAAATCAGCATAACCTGAGGTGCCATCCGCAAAATCAAAGAAGATTCCCGACCTATACTCAGGGAATGATGACGGATCCACTATGCTGCGGAAAAATTCAAATTCCACTGTAGCCTGCGTAGGTCTCATACTGGCCTCAAAAGCCTCGTTGAGCACCTGAACCTTGTGATTGAGCGCTGCTTGAGCTTCGTCCTTACTGGTTGGAGGCACCCCTAAAAGTTGCGCCACATACTCACCGGCCACAGAGCTCTGCATGACAGCAAGCTGAATGATGCTCCGCACACCGCTGTGCTTAAGATCGTCAATGCGCGCTTGATCTAACGCCAGATCACAACGGAAACTCACGCTAGATTGCCCGCTATCCTCATCATAACGATAGACAAAACCTTTAGTGCCCTCGATGCAATGCGAGTAGGCATTAAAGGCTCCGCCCAAAGACATAGTCTCACTATACTCAGGCATTACGTCACGCTGTAAGGCCTTAATGGCCTCACGGGCTTCATCTGTGTCTTCTGAGTAGAGCACAAAAGAGCCAATGTGAGGCAATAAAGCTAAATCGTAACTAAAGTCTGCATTCACCTTTGCTTCTTGCTCTCTATTGGCAGAAGTGGTGGTCACCTCAGAGGACGCAACATCATTGCTGGCAGCAGTAGAGCTGAGGGTGTCAGGCTCTTCCTGCGCTGCAGGTGCACTGTGATCTTGCTTAGCCTTAAGGCTCTCAAATAAATTTCCTATTCCACCTACCGCATAAGCAGGTTGAGTAAAGCCAGCAGCTCCTACACCCAAAGCCCCCGTAAGCACCAGCGCTGCTGCTAATTTCCCGAGACGCATGCTTTCTCTCCCGTATTGTCAGACCTAGGGCCAACTGGCCACAATCTAATCTGCCAGTGCCTAACCCCGCCGCAAGCCGCTATATGAGGAAGCTGATCTAAATGCGGTGGAGTGTTCTCCGTCCACGCACCGCCAAAGACGTTAAAAGGATACGTGGTTGCGCTGCACAGTCGGTGATTGGCAGGGCCCATGATGAACTTTGTGCCTGATGCCAGCTGGCAGAACTTGCCAATAATGAGCTTGTCCCCAAAAACAGGATAGTTAAAGAGCACGTTGTTCTTCTCGAAGCCCGTCGGATCGACAGCATCATCGTAGTAGGTGTAATCTCCGACCGTGATATTAGGGGCAGTAATGACGTTTTTAACGAAGCAAGAAGTCTTGTACTCATTAGGGAAGACCACATTAGGATCAGGGATCTGCAGGGAATTATTTTTGCTCATCGTGTCCTCGTTACTCCAAAATAGACGGTGCTATCGGTTCTTAGAGACGGGTTACTGACTCTAACGCGCTACCACCCAACCTCGAGGCGTAGTGATCAAAGCATGATTCACCTCATGTTCTGTGTGCTCTAACAGACATTGTTGCACACTTGGTGGTACCACCGTGTAAGGCGTCAACAGTAAGGCACAGTGATCTGCCAAGCGCAGCTCTGAGCTTTTTGCTGTGTCTGTAGTAGTAGGATGAAGAGGAGGAGGAGGCGATTGTAGTGGATTATCACCTAAGAGCTCATCCATCGAGCTTGGTCGCTGACTGCATCGTGGCACCAGATGTCCTCTAAAATCCTTAGCCGCAACCCAAGCATATAGTCCCTGAAGCGGCTCGTGCTTGCCCCATGCTGTGCTTAAAGCCTCTAAGGCCTTAAGCTGCTCAGTTGTTGGTACCAGCTCGACTATATCAGTGAGCATTAGCGCCCCGCAACTAAAGCGCAGGTCAGCAATGCCATCGTAGTAGCGTCCAATGTAACGATACTGTAGCTGTGCAAAAGCATCCAGTGCAGCAGCCCCTGCCTCTGGGCCTAAAGCTGCGGCAAAAATCCCACTTTCTACGAGCTCCTCTTGTAGCTCCCGTCGTAAATCAAGGACATTTTCACGCCGCCATTTATCCCTGCCAAGACCAGTACCATCGTTTACAGCGCCCGCCCCTGCTTCACAAGCTTGCTGCCAGCTCAGGCTCTCTTGAGTCCACTGGCTCTCTTGAGTCTTTTGTCGCACTCTCAGAGTCTCAGGACGCACTCTTGGCAAGGCCCCGCTGTATTGCAGCGCATACGATAAAGCTTGCAGTTGAGCATACTCACAGGCCAGATCAGGAGAACCAAAACAGGTGGCATCTGCCTTGGTATAACCTTCTCCTAAGGTAAAGCAGCGTACAAAGTCAGCAAGCTGTGCGCTTTCTATCAGCAAGCGATAATCGTAAGACTCAGGATCCAAGGCTTGCCCAGCTGTCACTGGCTCTGTACATACGGCATCAGCTGTAGAGCTAACATGAGCCCGATCCTCTCCCGCTACACTCTGCTCACCACTTACAGCTATCGTTGTCTCAGATACGCTCTGCTGTGCAGATACAGGCATTGCCCCTATCTGGCTATAGTGCACCTTACCTGAAGCCGGATAGTAGCCAAAACGCGCTTGTATTGCCTCTAAGGTCTCAGGGTAAAAACGATAACCACCACCAATAGGCTTAAAGGGAGATTGACCGTTCTTGCTGCCCAAAAGCAAATAATGATCTCCTAAGCGGATACGAAAGATATAGGCAAAGGAAATACGCACAGGGCATAGCAAAGAGCATGAGTAGCATGAGTTTGGCGTCACAAGCGGCTTTAAGCCATGAAGAGCAGATTGTAGTGCAGGCTTGGTCGCTGCTAAGTCCTGTTCCTTTTTTACCATATCCCCCACACGACTTTGCTCGGCAGATGTGCTCACATGAGTCGAGATACTTTGTGAGCTTTGCTCTAAAGACTTAGATTCTGACATTGGGGCCGCCTATTCCTAGAAATGATTGATCTGGCCCCATTATAGACCGCCACTTTGAACTCAAAAGTGACTTAACATCCAGAAACAAAAATCCCTGCACAATGGCAGGGATCTCGTGGGCGATAAAGGACAAGGATCTTATTTGCGGCCCATACCCATACCGCAAGCACGGCCAGCTACGGCTAAACCACCTAACTTAGCTGCAACACCAACTAAGTCCTTTGGCAGATTCTTACGAGCCTCTTCCTTATTCTCGGCATTCACATACTTATAGGCGGTAAAGCCAATCACCACACCTACAGCCACACCGGCTAAAAAAGTCTTATTGGTCAGTAAGGTAAACATCTGTAATTTTCCTCTGCAACCACAATCCCACTCCCGATCACATCCTGCGCGAGGATACCGGCTTACCGGATGCAATACAGGGAGCAGGCTAATGCAAAGAGCGCAGCGCTAAATACTCTTAGCCAACGCTCTCTTTAAGGGGGCTCTTAGGCCTGAGCGCCGCTTTCGTTAGCAGCAACAGCGGCAGCTTGCTGCTTTTGCTTCTGCTCAGCAATTAAGTCCTCTAAGCGCTCCTTTTGAGCCTCTAAGTCCTCAACGGAAATGTCGCAAGCGTCATCTTGGCAAGCACAGGCGTCATCACCGCCGTTAGCACCGCAGACACCGAACTGTTGTAACTTAGCACCGATCTCGTCCTTGTGAGAGTTGTATAACTTGTAACCCACCAGACCAACGAGCACACCGGCACCAAAGCCGATTAAAAGATTGCGATCTAAAAATGCCATTTTGTACCTCACAAAGCAACTGCCCCATGCTTCAGTTTGGAACTGAGCTTAAGCCTAAGATCAGGCTCTTAGGTACTCAGGCCCAATTGTAGTTATGGATGGGAACAGTTGCGCTAGAAAATCATTGGCAAACAACACGAGCCCTGCACCAGAGTTCTCTCATCACCGCTAGCGCTAACCTACGCTATGGTGCAGGTATCAAGCTCTTAGTTCTGCTCTCGTTCAGCTTCCTCGACCTGCTGTTCAGCTAAGCTTGGGCCCAGCACTGCACGCTGCTTTGGAGCACTCAGCACACGAGCACTATTAAGCACTACACCTAAAGTCGAAGCATTGTGCACAATGGAAGCCAGCAATGGATTAATAAAGCCTAAAGCACCCATCATCATAGCAGCGGTATTCACGGCAATAGTCACCGCAAAGTTTTGGTGCACGATACGCATCGTGCGCTGACCTAAAGCGATGAACTGAGGCAGCTTGAGAGGGTCTTCACTATTGATGGTCACATCAGCAGTTTCCATAGCTGTGTCGGTGCACGATGTACCCATGGCCACGCCGATATCAGCGTAAGCTAAAGCTGGAGCATCGTTAATACCATCGCCAACCATCAAGACCGAGCTAGTGTAAAACTGCATAAATACGTAACAAAAAGTATTGGGCTTTCAGAGTGGCAAAAGGAAGACCAGAGATAGACGTCGTCCG
>DXEV01000104.1 GCA_019114785.1 Candidatus Anaerobiospirillum pullistercoris
CCTGTCAGTTTATCCCTAACACCTTAATTCCATTTGCCATCTTGCAATTCTGCGTAGGCTTAGGCTTTTCGGGCATTTTCCCATCAGCTAACGCTATGGCTATTACCCTGACCAGCCCACTGGAGCGCGGCTCTGCCTTTGGCATGTTGTTCTCTGCACAACAGGTTGGTGGTGCTGTCGGCCCATTAATTGGCGGTTTAATTGCCACTTACGTCAATCTGGCCAGTATTTTCTTTGTCTCTGGATGTCTGTTGGTACTGATCTCAGCCATGGTCTTCTTTAAGTCACCACAGGCCATACGTGGACGTCCACAAGACAATGCCAAGGAAAGCCATGCTCAGAGCGTAATCGACGAGCTCAAAAAGCAAGCTGCAGAGGAAGTGGCCAAGGAGCTGGCAGCCGAAAAGGCTGCGCAAGCAACACCTGTACAGCCAGCAGAAAAAGTCTTACAGCCTGTTGCTAGAAGCAAGTCCTAAAGACTAGCCCTTCCCTTTCCCCTCTTTCCACTTTTTGCTCAGGGCACTATCCAAAAGATAGTGTCCTTAATCTTTTCCCTCTCCTCTCGCACCTCTACAGCCCTACGCTGCACCTAATCCCGCCCTCAACCTCAGGGAGTCGTCATCACCAACAAAGCCATATGCCTTTGGCCCCACCAAAACTTTGCTCGCACAGCATTCTTGCTGGCCTCTAAAAACAGAAAAAGGGCGCTTTCAGCATGCCGCTGCATATCACAACACATTGCAGCATGACCGAAAACGTCCTTTTCTCATCGAGTTAGCCGCTAGACTTTGCCCGTGGCAAAGCTTGCTCTAAGGCTTAATCTCGCTATGAGCACAACGAAGCGCTGAGCACAGGGAAGCGCAGATAGCTCTTAGGGCTGGCATCATCCTTTTCAATATGGAAGCCCGTGGCATAACGCTCACGCTTCCACTGATTGCGCTGGAACAGAGCGAAGAAACGACGCACACAGCGCTCGATATCCTCATCAGTGCTCACGCCCAGATCCAGCGTTACTGAGCGATACAGCTCTTCCTTACCAACCTTTAAGGTGGCAATGATCTCTTCAGGTAAGAGATTGTCACAGGTAAAGAGCTGACGAATGGTATCGAGCAGAGGATAAGGCATTAAATCCTTTTCATCAGTTTGCTCGCCACCTGGACGTAATTCAGCGGTTGGTGCTTGAGCCACGATATAGCTCATAGCTGGCACCTTAAACTTCTGCTCAAAACCGTCCAGACCAATGCCATGGTGCATAATGTGACTGTTGATCTTTAAGATGGTGCTCTTATCGATACCAGCAATAGGCGAGAGACCACCAGCCGTATCACCATCCATGGTGCAGTAACCCACAGCAGCCTCAGAGAGGTTAGAAGTGGCGATCAGTAAAAAGCCCTTGTGATTGGCTAAGAGCCAAATACCTGGCAGACGGGAGCGGGCTTGAATGTTCTGCAAGGCGATATCGTCATGTTCCCAGCTGAGCTCATAACCTAGAGCATTGTTTAAAGTCGAGACGTAATCTTTGACCACCTGAGAAATTGACCACTGGTAGAAAGTAGCGCCTAAGCACTCGGCCATCTTGGTTGCTGCTGTGAGGGTAACACTTCCCGAATAATCTGAGCCTTGGTAAGCGCACACCAGCAGCTTAGGGATCACATGCTGCTTTAAGCACTCGATCACCTGCTCAATCTTATCGGCATTGACATCGCTACCGTAAGGGCCCTTGCCTGCCACCTGCTCTACAGCTTGCTTAAAAGCCTCATAATCAAGCTCTACCTTGAGCTTTTGCAGCTGAGCCACATAAGCATCAACGCCCAGATCCAATAAAGCATAGACCTGACTTAAAGCCACACAGGTAGCACATAAGGCCGAATCAGCACCACCGGAGAGCGACAGAGCGTAGCCACGGGAGTAAGTCTTCTTAAGCCAATCTTGCAGACCAATGGCCACAGCCTTGAGCATTTCATCATACTGGGTTAAAGCAGGCTGCACCCCACTGGTGGCATAGGTAATGGCGTAATCCTTAAATGAGAAAAGAGGCGAGCGAGCGTTAACTTCACCGTCCTTCACAAAGAGACATTGACCGTCGTATAAAGTACCACCGGCCTCACAGCCCACATTGTTAACGCGCACCACTGGTAAGTTATAGATCTGCGACAGCAAGATCGCCTCTTGCTCAGCATCCTGAGGCTTACCCACCTCATAACCGTAGGCGGCACTCATTAAAATAAAGGCAAACTCATCGTGATGGGCAGCTACATACTCTTGGACCTGAGGAGCCACAAAGAACTCATGATCGCCAAAAGCTACAAGGATCTTCTTATCACCCACTTGAGCGACATAACCTTGGACTAGATCAAAGCCAGGGAAGTCATAAGCAGCTGCAAAATAGCGCTCAGAATAATCAGTCAGGCCATGTGACAGTTGCAGCTTGCTTGGTGCAGTAAATAAGACCTGATCACGAGTCAAAAGCACATAAGAACTAGCCAGAGGGCCGGTAACTTGGCTGAGCTGTGCGTTTTTCTCGGTCTCATCTACCTCAATTTCGAGCTCTTCTCCATCACTCTCTACTTCAACTGCTGCGGATGCTTCAGCGGTAGCCATAGCTGCATATTCAGGATCCACAGCGGCGGCAAAAGCTGCTGGATCAGCAAAGCACTGAGCACTCATCAGCTGTGGTAAACCCAAGCCCACCACAAAGTCCAAAGGTAGCTTCTCTTGGAACTCACGCACCAGCTTTTGCACCTTGGCAATAAAGCCCTCATTTAAGAACATATCATCGCATTCGACGCCAGTCACACAGAGCTCAGCGCCAAATAAGGCTGACTTACCCTCCGCAACCGCTTCTTGGACGGCCTGTAAAATACGATCTAAATTCTGCTGCACGCCTAAAGCTTGCGTGTTCAGCGCCAATGCAGCGACCTTGTCTACATTTAGAGCTTGCATCTTTTCACTCCACAGGCCGAGACAGCTTTTTGCTAACCACACCGGCCAGAAACCAAGAAGAAAGGGTATGCACTCTAAAGCTAAAGCTATAGCCTCAGAGCTCTCAACCCCGCCGAATGTACTTAGTTTAGCGCACTTTTTCCCATCACTGCGCTTTAGAGCCTCAGGGGTGCAATTGCCACCAGATAACTCCTTATTGGGGCAGAGCCCGCACCATGTTTGCAAAAGTGCCACGCATGAGCACACCTTGGGCACGCCTTATAGCACTAGACCCACTCATGCGCAGCGCAACCCCACCTGCCCTACAACACCAAGCGCCAAAGCCTTGTAATTTCTTGATCTTATGGCACTCTCAGCTTGGCAATATTGCTTGCGAGCCACTATTTTTCCTTACAAATCCTTGCTGTTTGTCTGTGGTTTTTAGCGGCAAAAAATGAGAAAATGGGCCCAACATTTGCGACTTACATTTTGCGGTTAAGCGTAATAAAGACCATATCTTTTTTGCGGCGTAACAACGTAAACGCTGACGATTGCACTTTTCCTCATGAGTAAGATCCAAGCTAGGTGTATACTTTAGGCCGCAAAAACGGCATCCCAAACCTAACTTGGTCTTTGGGAATAAGCTACCAACATGCGACCTAGAAAAAGTGCACCATTTGAGCACGAGCACAGTTAGCCCATACAGGTGAGTACTCAGTCGCGTTGAGCAATGCCTCAAAATGTAATTTGTAATCATCACTAGTATTAAGAGAACTGAGCAGCCTCTAGAGGCTCCTCTATTTGGCTAGAGTGGAGCCCCAACAAGATTAGCCCAAGGCGCTTACAGTCCAAGGCGATAACAGCACAATGCTAATCGCGTCTCATTTAGGAGGTGACAGCATTTAGCAGCTCTTAATACTTCTCAGCACGCGAGACAAGGTGAATTACGTGCTGCCATGTAGATTGGGGATTTTAGTTTGAGTCAGCAATATATCATCTCTCAGGGTCACTGCCAGAAACTGGGAGCCACGATTGAAGATGGTGGCGTAAACTTCGCCGTCTACTGCCCAGCAGCCTCCGTAATCGAACTGCTCTTATTCAAGGATGTGGATGACCCAGATCCAACCGTGATCTCTCTGTCCTCCCCTCTCTATCGCTCTGTCTACTATTGGCACGTCTTTGTCCGTGGTATCAAAGCCGGACAGATCTATGCTTGGCGTGTGCGCGAAGCAATGCGTAACTACAAGTCCTTAACTCGCCACGTAGAGATCGGTAAAGTCTTAATCGATCCATATGGCAAGCGCGTGCTCTTCCCAAAAGATTACAAGCGTCATCAGGGCAATGATGAGGCCGAGAACGTCCGCTGCGCAGCACGCTCTGTGGTCGTTGATACCTCTACCTACGATTGGGGTATTGAGTGCTCTCCACGCCATCCTTTAAACAAGACCGTGATCTATGAGATGCACGTCAAAGGCTTCACTGCTGATCCAAGCTCTGGTGTGGCCGATGAGTTGCGTGGCACCTATCGTGGTCTGATCGAAAAGATCCCTTATTTAGTCGATTTGGGCGTCACTGCTGTAGAGCTACTGCCAATCTATCAATTCGACAAGTACGACGCTCTACCAGGCAAGCAAAACTACTGGGGCTACTGCCCTATGAGCTTCTTTGCGGTACACGAGGCTTACTCTTCTGATAAATCCATCATGGGCCCATTAGATGAGTTCCGAGACATGGTGAAAGCCCTCCACCGCAACGGCATCGAAGTGATCTTAGATGTGGTGTACAACCACACCTCTGAAGGTGATGCCAACGGCCCTTGTTACTGCTTCAAAGGCTATGACAAGCGCAGCTACTACATCATGAATGATGCTGGCGATTACTACAATTACTCCGGTTGTGGTAACACCTTAAACGCCAATAACGCTGTGGTGCGCGCCTTGATCCTTGAGTCGCTGATCTTCTGGAAAGAAGAGATGCACGTCGACGGCTTCCGCTTCGACTTAGCCTCGATTTTGGCCCGTGATCCAACTGGTATGCCGCTGCCTAATGCACCAGCCTTACTGGACATCGATAACAACGTCCGCTTAGCCGATGCCAAGATCATCGCTGAGCCTTGGGACGCTGGTGGTCTGTACCAGTTAGGTAACATCGCTGGTTCCAAGTGGCGTGAGTGGAATGGTCAATTCCGTGATGATGTGCGCTCCTTTATCCGTGGCGATAACGGTGCCCTTAAGAAGTTTGTGTTACGTCTGATCGGTTCACCTGATATCTACAACGAGCGCGAGATCGACCCACAAAAGAGCATCAACTTCATTACCTGCCATGACGGCTTCACGCTCCACGATCTGGTCACTTATGCCTACAAGCATAACGCTGACAATGGTGAGATGGGCCGCGATGGTAATGACAATAACTACTCGGCCAACTATGGCTATGAGGGTGAGACTTCTGACACAAAGCTCAACTCGCTACGTTTACGCCAGTGCAAGAATATGATTGCCCTGACCGTACTCTCCATGGGTACCCCAATGCTGCTCATGGGTGATGAGGTGCTGCGTACTCAAAAGGGTAACAATAACGCCTACTGCCAAGACAATGAGCTCTCCTATATGAACTGGAACTTCACCCCAGAGCAACAGGAGATGCTGTCTTTTACCCGTCAGATGATCCGTCGCCGTACCATTCGTGTGCGCTCGTCGACTACCCATCGTCGTCGTAACGTTAACATGCTGGATAAGGTACTGCGCAATACTAAGTTGCAATGGCACGGTGTTAAGCCATTCCAGCCGGATTGGTCTGACTTGTCACACTCCATTGGCTTAATGGCTTATTGGGGTCTGTATTCGATCTATGCCTACATCTTCGTTAATGCTTATTGGGAAGATCTGGAGATCGAGCTACCTCCATTACCACGCAATGCCAAGCACCACTGGTATCTCTTAGTGAATACCGCTGAGAGCTATCCAAATGACGTGGTTAATGTCTTTGCTATGCCACGTTATAATGCTGGCACCATTATGAAGGTTCAGAGCCGCTCCCTGCTGATCTTAATCAGCCCTGCTTTCTAAGGCTCTCAGAGCTTATGTTATGAGGTCACAAGCAAGAAGTTTGTGGCCCACATGCCAACCTTACCACTTAATCCGAAGGCCGCTTTGCGGCCTTTGTGCTTTGTGGCCCTTGAATCCTCATCGCACCGGCTGCAAGCTGCCGCCTTGCACAGCCACGCGCACCTTGCCAAACAAGCAATTTTTCGCAATGTGATAGAATGGCCAAAGCTTCGTTTTGCCACAGAGCATCCGCTTTGGTGAGCACCAAGCCTCACGCTAGAACTGGCCTGACAGCTCCAGCTATTTTTTGATCTAGGAGGAACAGCGTGTGTCTTGGCCTTGGGGCCAAAACCGTGCTGAATTGCGTTTTATGGATTTTAAGCCGATCCCACCTGATGGCAAAGTCGCTGACTTACGCCAACAAAATCAAGTAAAAACCCAAGAGCAGATCGCTGAGGAAAAGCAACAAAAACACGATCGCGTGCGTCGTAATCTGCGTTTAATCGCCCTCGGTGTCGCTGCTTATTACTTCATTAGTGCTGGCTACTCGTGGTACCAAGAATCACAACTGGAAGATGGCGCTCAGGTCACAAATGGTCAGTTTGTAGCAGGCATGCACAACCCATTACAAGATCCTCAGTCTTTCCGCGATACCTTTAATAGCCTGCTCAACCAGCTTGATACCTCGCTGCCATTGGCTAACGCCAATGACTCTACCGATGGTTTTGTCGCTGTGCTTTCGACTGCTATTGAGATCAGAGGCTACGCCAAGCCTAATTCCAAAGAGCTTGAGGCCGTACAAATCCAAACCCGCTACCCAGATGCTTTCCCTCCAGAGAGCCTCAAATCGTTCCAAACCTTTGTCTTGGCTTGTGAGCGCATGGCAGATCCAAATGTCAGCATGGACTTTGCTGACGAGGTACTGCGTCATATTGGTTTAGAGCCACAGCTTGATGCCAACGAAGACAATAAGATGTTTTCACCAAAGACGGTGCATTCCAATAACTTTGAGTACAAGTCTAGCTTTACCTCTGGCCCTATCGATGAACTGACCTTAGTGGCAACCCCGCGCTACAACTTAGCTCATCCTAGCGCAGCTGCTGCCCCAAGCCAGAGTAATGAGGCCGCCAGCGCTACTGCCACCTCTGACAGCTCCGCACCTAGCGACTCCGCTGCTAACGAGGAAGTTATAGTGCTAAGCCCTGATAACACCAACAGCGACGTGCCTCAACTCTAGTCGTCGGGCTCTAAAAGAGCCAATCTCATTCATCTCTGGCCACCAGCGGGCGCAGCGGGCACATAAGCCTCACCGCCAGCGCTCATGCTTGCAAGCTTGCAAGCATGTCACCTGAGGTGGCCAACACCGCCTTCCTCTGCTTAACCAGCCTAAAGAAGCTCTACCTTCCACGATTTTGCCTCATAGAGCTCAATTCTCGCAGTTCACCTTGTCATCACGTCGCATGTCGGCTAAAGTTAAGGGGTTGTCCAGACTCTGTGGATCGGTCGCGCATTCAATACAATGCCGGTCGCTTTACATGACCTGTGCAGCGCTTGCTGCCCCTGCTGCCATTGCAGGAGTCTCCAAGACGCAAACACATTCGCTTTACTAAGTTAATACAAGGAGGAGGCGCTTCTTTTCCTGCGTTAGTGCAGGTGGTTCGCGCCCAATAATCTATGAAAGTAGGTATTCTTGCCGCTGGTGGTATCGCAGGTACCATGGCCAAAACCCTCAACAATCTGCATCACCCAGAAGTCGAACTTTACGCTGTTGCCTCTCGCTCCCAAGAGCGTGCTGATGCCTTTGCTCGTGAGTACAACGTACCTGTCGCCTATGGTTCTTATGAGGCCTTAGTAGCTGATCCTCAAGTAGATCTGATCTACATTGCCTCTCCACATTCTGAGCACTATGCTCACGCCAAACTGTGCTTAGAGCACAAGAAAGCCATCTTAGTGGAAAAGGCTTTTACCGCTAATGCTGCCCAAGCCCAAGAGATCTTAGATTTAGGCAAGAGCCAAAATACCTTAGTGACCGAGGCCATTTGGACTCGTTATATGCCATCGCGTGCCATTATTAGCCACGCCCTGAAAGAAGGAAAGATCGGTACCCCTTACTCTATTCAGGCTAACTTAGGCTATCCAATCAGCCACAAGGATCGTATTTTCAAGCCAGAGTTAGCTGGTGGTGCTTTGCTGGACTTAGGCGTGTACCCAATCAACTTTGCCATGATGTTCTTTGGCCATGAGCTGCAAGAGGTACGTGGTGAGTGCGTTAAGTCTGATACTGGCGTCGACTTTATGGACAACATCTGCCTGATCTTTAAAGACGGCAAGATGGCTTCATTACACGCCACCGCTATGGGCCCTACCGATCGTAATGGCATTATTTATGGCACTACTGGCTACATGGTAGTCACCAACATCAACAACCCAGAGAAGGTCGAGATCTTCGACAAGAACCACCAAAAGCTCGAAGAATTACCACTGCCAATGCAAGTCACAGGCTATGAGTATCAGGTACTCTCCTGTTTACAGGCCTTAAAGAAGGGCCAGATCGAATGCCCTGAGATGCCACACCAGCACACCATGGATGTCATGCACGTGATGGATCAGCTGCGTCAGCAATGGCAGATCAAATACCCTTGGGAATAACCCTGCGCAGACATACGCAGTCTTTCCAATACAGGGTACAGCTCAGCAAGAGACCTTAAGGCCTCACAGCCCCATGTCCTAATGCTTTCATGCACTTAGGCTTTGCAGGCATAGAGCTGAGCTAAACCTCTTCTTCTTAGGCCACCTCATGGTGGCCTTTTAGTTTCACCATCACCCTCTCCCTTTTCCGTCTGCGTGTACTCCTGAGCCCCTATTGATTACTCAATTTTAAACTGCTAGTTATCTTAAATTATGTTTCTTAATTTCGCTGACTTGTATTACACAATTTAAAACGAATATCTAATTTTAATCTTTTCCTATTCCTCAAAATTGCTATCATCCCCATCTTTTCACTGGCTGTGATACAAGCTCACGAAAAAAGCCACAGTATACACAAACCCGCATTTTTGCTGTTTTTAGGCATATCTATCAGCTTTTAGCTTTTTGTATACTCTAAAAAAGTATTACTCAAATTTGTGATACGCGCTAATTCCTGCTATTATACGAATAGCTCAAAATGAAAGTCTTCATTTTCCTTGCACCTTAATCTGTGTAATCTAATCGGCAAATATAGGCAATCTACATTCCTCCTGCCGCACTTGAGGTGGTGAAACTAGTGTTGGTTTTTAACCTCTTAGTTTTCTGCCTTGAGTGGACTCAGGAAAGTAGGACTACATTTTGAGCCCTATGTACTCTTGCGTATATGCTTCGGCATATATGCTTCGGCATATGCGCATCTGTACACCGCACCGAATTGGGCTCTTTTTCTTATCTCCAAGGAGCACAATTAAAAACTGTTATAAATTAGGCTGCGGCTTACTCATCCATACAATTAGCGCTAATTTGGCAGCTACCTGCCAATCTGGCAGCTACCTATGGACACGAGAATAGACTGCTTTGTGGGCTTTAGCTTGGTGAGGCTAAGCCACACACGATAATTTGTAACATCCCTTCGTATTATGAGGGCTGTAGCGACCATGATCGTGGCAGTAGTAAAGACCAAAGGCTAGCGGCGTGCTGTTTTGATCAGAAAAAGCAATTGACGAAATTGCACTGAGCACAGGACGCCCTCACAAACGCTCAGTGAGCCCTTGGTTGACTGCAAGATCATGCTAGATCTGCACTCGGAGTGGTATTTACATCAGGCAAGAAATACCATAAGCAGCGCCCACTGCAGTGCGCACTCACTGCCAGTTAATGTCTAGGATCTTCTGCACAAATCTTAGATAGCGCTCAATCCAAACTCATAATCCATATAGGCCCACAAGCCTCCTACGAGGCTTGTGTGTTCCAAGCTAAAGATGTGCAGCTTCTCTTTCCTTGCTCGTCACACTCATACTCATACTCACAAGGACTCAGTTGCTTGCTATCTTTAGCTTGGCCTTGCGGTATTCTTCGCCTGCAGGTGTCTGAGGCCAACAAGGCCATTTTGCTGACTTTCTTAGCTCCCAGCAAAACCTCATGACTCCTTCAGGCGATTTTTCTTCGCTCTCATTTGTTCCCATCACAACCAGTGCAGCATATCTGCTAGCTCTGCATCAAAATTGCACGGATTACTGATAAATCTTCAGAGACTCCCTTAGAGAGTGACAAATTACTGATTCTAGGAGCAACTCTCGACTAACCTAAGTTCCCAAAAGCCCACCGACTTCCTAATATGGCCGCTAAGAAAATAGCTACAGAATTTGGCAACCGCAAGTGAAGGAAAAGTTAAGGAAAGGAGAGGCCCGTGTTTACCAAAGCTATTAGTCCAACCTACGCGCAGTATCTGCTGTCTCAGCAAGATCTTTTTGGCCGTATCCTGAACTTTAATCAGCAATTTCATGCCCGCCAACGTGAGCTCTTAGCCCAAAAGCCTCAAGAAGAGATCTCTGATACCCTCTTTAACCTGCACCCAGAGCTGGCCAAGTTCCACTCAGAGCACAATATCTCCTATTGCTTTGAAAATGCAGCAGATCGTCTCTGCCTGATCCGCCTCAATGAGCTCGATCAGCTAGTGGTGTTCTTAGGAGCCTGTATCAGCGCTCCTCAGTTGGCCCGCGTCTCTGCCCAAGACGATCTCAATACCGTCTATGCCCAGATCGGCCGCAAGATCTATAACTTCGCCTTGGACTATGGCTACCTCATTAAGAGCTTTGATTACGAGCCTGATCTCAACTCTTTGAAGGATGACTGTACCTACTTGGGTCTGTGCGCTCTCAAATGCCTCCAAAGCCTCTTCTCCAGTAAGGAGCTGCAAGATTTCTTCATCAATCTGCTGATCAGCTACACCCAATCGCGTAAGTTAAATCCTGCAATTATTACCTCAGAGACCCACATCTTAAATGTGATCGAGGCCAATAGTGAGACGCTACATGCGCCATCTCCAATCCAAATGAACACCCCTGTGCAGTACACCGCCATCGACCTGCACCCTTCTTTGGATAAACATACACCGCAAGCCCTGCCGGAAAACACGGAGAAGAAAACAGAGACCAAGCCACCTCTGTCACTTGAGATCACCAAACCGACGCTGTATGAGCCAGAGCCACATCGCCAGCTCTATGCTCCTTTTGCGCAAGTACCAAGCAAGATCCCTGTGGGTGCTTTCATTAAGAACAGCCCAAACACTCCACAAAAGGTATCTCTCAGCACCTTACCGCCGCAAGCTACCAGCGCTGCTGCTCCAGCAGCTGCTTCTACAGCCGCCCCAGCTGCCGCAGCACCAAAACCTGCAGCTGCTACATCAGCTGCCTCAGCCGCTGCTACTACCAAGACAACCTCTGGTGCCAGTACACCTACTGAAGCCGGTGCAGCAACGACTGCTGGTACGAAGACACCTACACCTGATAACTTAAAGTCTCAACCTTCATACCCAGCAGACAATAGCGACTTACCACCAACAGTAGGAGCCCCACTGCCAACTACCTATGAAAGTGCTGCTCTCTACGGTAGCCCAAACTCTAAAGAACGCCGCATGTTCCGCTCAGTCTCGCTTCAACAACAAAACGTGCACCAAGAGCTACTTCAGCCAAAAGCTGAACCTCAAGCCCTGATCCACAATCAGCTGGTGACTTTAGAGTTTAATGCTACCCAAGTCTTTACCCTGACTAAGCTGATCCTCGAAAGCCAGATTGACGAAAACTGGTACGAATACCTCATTTAGGCAATGTCCATGGCCTAACTAAATAGGCCATGCGACGCCAAAGCTTAGCCTCTAGGCCTCTGGATTATCCCTTCTTGAGGTTGAGGCAGTTCTTGTACATGTCCTGCAAGATCTCGGTGGTGATGTACACAATGGCGTTGTCACCCTCACCATCAAGCTCTAAGACCGGCTCGTCATACACCTCAAAACTGTAATCGTTTAAGAGCTCAATACAGTAATTGCCCGAAAGCATGCCATGGCTGACACAGATACCATTAAACTCACGGTAAACCATGGCATCCGTAGACTGAATCGCAATGGTCTCAATGATCTCACGGGCCTTAGCATTGAGCTTAGAGTTGATTGGGTGCGTACTAATAGAGACTACCTGTCCTTGCTCATCCGTACTGTAGGCATCGACGTTTTGCGCACGAGCCTGTGCCTCAGCAATAGCACCTTGCTGACTTTGCGCATGTAAAGCCTCGCGCTTAGCCATAGCCTCAGCACCTTGCAGAGCGCCAGCAATAAACTTGAGCTCTGCACTGGAAGAGCGAGGAGCCTCCTGTTTGCCAGAGCTCACTGACTCTGCAGTCGTCGTAACGGCGGATGCCTCTGAAGCAGTGTCCGCTGTAGCAGCTGCAGACTTGCTCTTTGCCTTGCTCTTGGATTTAGCCTTACTCTTGGTCTTTCCTGCCACAGGTGCAGCATTCTCAGTAGCATCAGCCTGAACCGTAGTACCCTGCTCTTGCTGCTGTTCCTGAGCCTGCTCTTTCTCACGCAGCTCGGTGATCACCTTTTGCACCTGCTCGCTTTCCTTGAGCTTGGCCTTGATCTTGTCCATGTCCAGCTCTAAACGTGACATGCGACGGCCGCCTAAGGTGCGACCCTCAGTGTAGTTACCATAGAGCTTATCCATTAAGGACGAATTTTCATTGCCTTGTTCATCGAAGCAATGCAGGCGCTGCAGCAACTCGTTGTAGTAATTGCTTACCATGTCCGAGACAAAGGAATGCTGCAACTCAAAACTAAAGGCCATCGTTAAGAAGTACTTGAGGCGCTTGATACCACGATTGCCCATGAGGACGGCATCAAGCTTCAGATCATCATTAAGCAGCTGATCTGCCTTTAGTGGCCCCTCTAAGGCAATGATCTGCGAGGCACACTCTAAGTATTCATAGGCAAAACGCACACAGTCCTCACGCCGCTGCATCTTATGGATATTGCTGATCTCTTGCACTAAGAGGGTGATCAATCCGTCTTGATTACCCACTGGCAGCAGAGCATGCAGCAACTCTAAGATCACATAAGCGCAGTACAGCGAATACAACACATTGTCGTACTCTTCCTGAGGCGACTGCTTAAAGACCTCTGGGATCTCCAGTACACGGATATGATTGATCTGAGGACGTAAGCAGGCAAAATTGTCCTCACCAGTGTTTGGGTAAAACAGCGGCACGATCTGCACTTGGAGATTACGTCGCAGCAGTAAGGACAGCTCAAACATTTGCTCTACCTTAATGCCCGCCGTAAATCCCAAGTGGTAAGCATCATCAGCCTTAAGCACAAAGTCACGCAACTCAATAAAGCGCTCTTCCTTTGGCCCATAAATAAAGGAATTGATGATGCACTGATTGTAGGCTACACCGTCAAGATAGTAGTCACGGATAAAGTCATACTCTATCTTGGCTTGGAGCTCTGCACAGATCTCATCTAATGGCAGCACTTGGGAAAAGGCATACAAATAGCGCTGATCTTTGTACAGCAAACGCTTCAATACTGGCACCACATAAGTGCCATAGAGTGGAGCTAAGAGCTCGTCGGCAAAAGGTGAGCTCTTACCAAAACTGCGCTCTAAGCTGTTGAGATAAAAAGCACTGAGGCATTGCCGTTGTGCTTCTATCTGCGAAGCCACCGAGCGCTCATCTGCGTAGCCTTCGCTATTACCCAGATCAAGCGGTGCTTGTTGCTGTAAAAGTTTTAATCCACCTAAGGCTTCTAAGGCCGCAATCAGCGAGGTTCCCAATAAATTATCCAGCAGTGCCCGTGGTGAGCGACCTTGCTCCTGACCACCAGTGGCACTATTAGGAGCCACCGAAGCCGTACCAGCGCTCGAAGTGGCGTCGGCTTGGCCTAGGCCTGTTTGGCCTGCTTGGCCAGCAGCAGAGCCTGCATCTTGGGCCGCACTGCTCTCATCTTCGGTCAAAGAAGCCCAAATACCTGCTGAGATCTGATTTTTGCGTGCTTCCTCAACTAAGATCGCCATTAACGATGGATTGCGCGCTACTTGAGCTCGTTGCTGCTTTACAGTGTTGACGATCTCACCTAAAGCGTAGTGTGCATTGCCACTGCCATGACCGTTTTGTCCGCTGGCAGATAAAAGCTGGGCCTTGGCATTAGCGTTCAAACGCTTGATACCTTGAGTAGCCGTCTGCAATTGGCCAGCAACGCTCTGCTCATGAGCAGCGCCCGCCCCTGCCAAGACATCACGCTCGGCAAGCCCTGAGCTCACAGTAGCCATTGCCCCGCCGGTGCCAAATTTGGCTCCAGAAGGTAACTGCTGCTCCTCTTGTGCACGACGTAAGAAATATGAAGCACCGACACTATTGGCTTGCACATTGACCGGAGCAGTGCCATCGCCTCGCGCGCCTGCTGGCTTAAAGCGTGGCAAGTTTTCCCCAAAACGATCGTCTAAACGATCGTCCAGCTGCGCACTATCTTCCTCTAACGACACAAAATCCTGAGCAGACTCTGTTTCATCAGAGGTGTGATCTACCTCAGTAATAGCCTTTTCACTATCAGGGAAGTAATGCAAAAGCTCAGGAGCTAGCTTTTGGTAGAAAGGCACAGGATGAGCGCAAAACTCTTGGACAAAGCGCTGAACAAAAGCAGCCATTTCCTTGTCCTGTACCATCATTTCAGGCAAAAGCTTGCAAGTGGCTTCATACACTTGCTTGATGATCTTTGGATCAGAAGAACCAAAGCAGCACATAGAGCTATTGTCCACAAAGCTCTGTGCTCCTTGAGTACCCTGTGCCCCTTGGGCACCATGTTGCACGCCAGTGGCCTGCTGAGCCGAGGCAACACCGTAGATCCATCCTTGAGATAGCGGCTGTAGCTGCAAGCGGAGCTCGTGCAAATCTTTACGCTCATGCACTAAGCAGTACAGGCGATGCGCTAACAAGCGCACCAGCACCACCTTATACAGATTACTGCTACGGATAGAGTGCTTAAAGATGTACTTGAGCAAGTTCAAGTAAGTCTTAGCCAATACCTGTTGTGGGAAGATCAGCACGTTTAAGGCGATCAGACTAAAGAACTCCTCAGGAATATCCACCAAACGCGAACCATACTTCTGGCAAATACGCGAGAGGTAGATGTTGAGCGCATAAGGCTCCTTCTCCAACAGATAAATGTAGAAGAGCTCATTACCAAAGTGCGTAGATGGGCTTTCCAAATACTTATCAAAACAGTACAGGCTGTGATAGAAGAGGAAAGGCAGAGGAGAGCCATTCAGCAAAATGAAATTATTACGGCACTCCAGCTCAAACAGATGCTGGTAGTCCACGTCATCGCCATGGCCATCTGGGGTTAAGGCACAAGCATTCTGGGCTGAGGCAAACATCTTGCGCAAGATAAACTCAAAGCAGTTCACCCGATCTAAACGTGCCATCTGCTTAGGTGGGAATTGCACAAATTGCAGCAGATTGTTGCCATAATCGCTATTGATATTTGGCTTAAGATGGCCTTGATCCGGAGCCCATAACAAATAGCTGTGATACAGATGGTTTAGGCGCTCCCATGTAAAGACCAAGACATGGAAAGGGTTCAGCCCCATAACCGTTGGCATTTGCCATTGGCCACCACGCCCATTCTTTTGACCACGATTACGATCTTCGGGCACAAAGACCGTAGGATCGATATAACCTTGGGCATCTAACCCAGGCTTACTGTCCTTAGCAGCGCCCGCCCCACTGGCCCTTGCAGTGCCATTGGCACTACCAGTGCTACCTGCACTACCACTGCTACTGGCACTAACTGCGCTATCCTCGCCAGATGCGGCAGCAGCGTCCGCTGCTAAAGTAGCAGCAGATGTAGCTACACTACCTTCACGCTGAGGTGGCAGATACAGCTGCAATGTTGATTGCTGGAAATTTGGCAGCGTGAGACGTACTTGCTCATCACGTAAGAGCTGCTGTTGCAGCAACTCTAAATCCTCGACAAAGCTTGGATCTTCAAGAGCGGTGAGCTCGCCTACACGACGAATGAAATCCGCACTAAAGCCAGGGCGTGCTTGTAATAACTCCAGCTTCGTGTTTCTGTTAAAGCCTTTCAGGTCAATACCTGCCACCACACTAGCCTCTTTAGAGGTAGCTGCGGCTGCGACAGCATCGGCTGCCGCCGTTACTGACATGGAAGATCCAGACATCATACTGGCCAATTTGGCCTGACTGGCACGCTCCAGCTCTTGACTCTCCTCGAGCATCGCTATCATTTCCGGAGTCAAGGTCGCACCTTCAGGCAACTGGCTCAACATAAAATCTCGCCGATTCTGCTCAGCAGAGATGTTATTAAGCGCATTCAGTACAGCTGCTAACTGCTTTTTAATGCGATTGCGCTTTTGCGTCAGACTAAGCTGCGAAAGAGGTCGCTCATTAACAGGGATCTTAACTGAGGTATCACTACCGCCAATATCAAACACCCGTGGGCAATAGTCGCTATAACGGCTCTCGAGCAGAGCACGCCACGGGAAATCCTCTGGTACGTTGATGCGCAAATGTGAAGGCGCAATCGTGCGCGCCACAATGTCGATCACTTCCTCTTGATCTTTATCCGCCAGAGGACGCACCACAAACTTAAGATTGTCGTAATGATAGAGGAAAGAGCCGTAATCGCAGGCATAGGAATACAACGAGCGCAGATAACGCACACCATCATGCGGCAAGAGCATTTCCGTCATGAAGTTATTGAGCACTGCACGCTGATTGGCATCAAGAGGACTGGTCTGTGCAGCACCTAAGCTCTCAAACACACGTACCAGTACGTTGTAGTTGCGCAGCTTCACTTGGGCTGTCTGTAAAGACGTGATCTGTGCATTGGTATAGCTGCTAGGACGCTCTTTGTTTTGCGCAAAGTGCATAATCAAGGCGACATCTTGATCCAAAGAGAGATCAGGCTTTTTCAGCAAATAAATGCTGCTGTAAATACTGAGCGTCGAAGGCACCGAAGGCGGTACCATACAGATCCCCACACGGTCGAGGACACTCACGACTTTATAGAGAGTGTCTGAAGGCACATAGCACTCTCGGCCAATCAGATCTTTAGGATCAAGCTTCAGTTTTAATTGGGAGAAGAGCTCATCTACGGTTAGCGTGTAAATACCACGGTTTAAGGCTAAAGCTACTACGCTTTGTAAAGCCTTAGAAAAGCCAGTAGGCAAAGGCTCTTTGCGATTAATCAGCGCAACAATAGTATCTAATGCGTATTCCATCGACAGCTCCACCAAACTTGGCCCCACTTGGCATTGGCCCCACTTGGCAATAGCCAGCTGGCAATAGCCAGCACCGGTGCACACACCCAAGCAAATTACGCAACCTAGACCGAGGCAGCCAAAGATTTGAGACACTCTGATGCAATATTGCAGTCAGTCAGCAAGCCAGCCTACAGTATTACAAAAGCTCAAGCTTAATTTGCCTCACTCATCCTAAAAGAGCATGACTTGCTCTCCCTAAACCCATTAAGCCATACGGCTCAAGGTAGCTTTCATATAGTGTTTGGCACCACACGCTGCCAAAATCGCAGCTGCAAACTCTGGCTTTGCTTTTCCAACCAAAAAGCACGCGCACACGGTTAACACTTACGATGTCAGCGGATTTAGGGTTCCGTAAACGTTTACAAAGAGATCAAGCCTTAGTACCAAAGATTGTATCTGAAGTTAGCGCTGTCCCCACAAGAAAAAGAGGACAAAAGGTAAAACCTGCGCCCAGCGCACAAAGAGAAGGTTACAAGCTTTATAGCGCGCAAAGGGCTGTGCTAAACTTAGAAGTTTGGCCCTTTCACTAGGGAGCTGTTATAAATTAAATTTTGGTGTATTGCCATACAAAGCAATAGCCCACAAAATAGCGGTTTTAGGCTGCCTCAGAAAGGTGCATTTTAAGCCGCTGGTTAATTTATAACAGCTCCCACTAATTTCTTGCCAGCCCAGCAATCCAACAGCCCAATCACGCCTAACATCTCTCAAAAAGCGTGTCCAGCGCGGCACAGCTCACAGCGTCTACGCACTGCGCACTGCGCACAGCCGATATGTCGGCTCAGCCCCCTCAATCCTCGGCATCCAGAGCCTCAGCAGCTAGCTCCTCCGCCCCTTGAGTCAGGATCTTAGATGGTGGATCTAGCTTCGTCACCTTAGAGTACACCGTAGCATCGTGTAACAGGGTAACAAGCTCATCGTCCACTTTAAGCTCTTTACCAGTGACGCTATGCAACCCATCTAAAGTGGTCAGAGAAAGACCGCGCTCTAATTGATAAAGCGGATTTAAATGCAGCAGATCGCGACTTAATAAGGCCAAACGCTCACTGGCATGCTTGGTAATTACTGAGAAATTGCGTGGCAGATCGAGCTCGCTCTCAGGAGACATAGCCCCCGCCGCCTGCATTGAGCTTGGCATTGGCGCAGCTATAACTTGCTCAGATACGAGATCAAAATCAAAGTCTAAAGCCTGCGCACAAGAGCGAAGCCGCTCCTGAGCTTGCTGTAAATACTGCTGCAGTGCAACCTCTAAACGCTGCTCGAGGCTATGGCACTGCATATCCAAACGGTCTAAACGATCTGGCCACTGATTACTTGCAGCCAACAGGATCTGAGTGACACGCTGCAAACGAGCTTGAGTTTGCATCAGGTACTGCTGCAAAGCAGCCTCTAAGCGCTGCTCTAAACTCTTTAAGTATAGCTGGTAACGCTCTAAGCTACCTTGCCATGGTGTGTTATACACCAAGAGCTGCGTGTAATTCTGTAACACGGAGCCCATCTGCATTAAACGCTGCTCGACACCATAGAGCAACTGTTGAGCGTACATTAAACGCTGCTCATAGCCACTTAAGCGCTCTTGCAAGCCATGCTGCAATAGACGATTTTCACACGAAATGATCTGGCCTTTTATCCAGCCTAAACGCTGCAGCATAGACTGATCTAACGAGTAACACAGGCTCTGCCATGTACGCTCCATTGCCTCTAAGTTAAAAGCAACACGGCTATTGAGCAAACGCTGCAACATGTTATTGAAGGCAATGTAGCGCTGATCTAGCTGTATGATGAGCTCATTATCGGCACGTTTCACAGCCTGATCTATATAGGCCAGTAGGTCGTTACGGGTAATTGGAGTAATGGCTATAGCAGCCGCCGTTGGTGTACTTACGCGCACATCAGCGGCACGATCACACAGCGGCCGATCCTCATCATGGCCCACCGCAGAAATGATATACACAGGGCTACGAGCCACCATACGCACTACATCTTCGCTTGAGAAGCAGAGCAGATCCTCAAAAGCACCACCGCCGCGCGTCAAGACAATGGCATCAAGCCCCCACTGCTGCGCATTGCGATAGGTAAACTCTAGACTCTGTACAATGGATTGTGCCGCATCCACTCCCTGTACCTTGGCTTCCACGAAGATCAGCTCAAGCATTGGGTTACGACGTAGTGCATTCATAGTCAGATCATAACGAGCCCGACCGTTTAAAGAAGTCACCACTGCCACTCGCTGGATCACGCGTGGGCGCGGCCAATTGCGTGAAAAGACTCCTTCACGCTCTAATTGCTGCTCCAGCAGTCGCAATTGCGCCATGAGCATACCGTCACCGGCCAGCACCATGGACTCTACATTGATGGAAAAAGAGCCGTTCTTTTTATAGAGAGACATCTCTCCCAGCACCAAGACAGTTTGACCAACTGCAGGCTGAAAAAGTAACTGCGAGAAACGATTGCGAAATAAGACACAGTTTACTGAGGACGTGGCATCTTTTAAGGAAAAATACATGTGACCGGTGCCAGAAATGGCAGAGATCTCACCCTTAACAAAGACCTTACCTAAGTTTTTAAAGAAACCATTACTGGCTTCCACAAAGTCACTGACACTCAGGGCCATATTCTCTTGGGCCAGTAAGGCTTGAGCGATAGCCTCAGGACTCTTCTTTGAGCGGGAATGAGAGGAGCGACTAGCATATTGCCGTGGCGCAGCAGGTGCAGCATAGGCTGGTGCTGCTGTCGCAGCATACGCTGGCGCTGCTGGTATAGGATCAGGTAAAGCATAGTCACCATGTTGCACTACTCTATGAGATACCTGACTTTGCGGCACAGATACTGGTTGAGCCCAAGGTTGTGGCTGCGGCTGCGACTGTGACAGATCGGCATATGGCCGACCGTAAGAGGCTGAGTCAGGATACTGACCGTAAGCAGACTGCTGTTGCCACTGAGGCTGCACCTGTGGCTGTGCCTGCGCTGTCTGCCATTGTGGCTGTGACGACTGATTTCCCTGCCACTGTTGCTGTTGCCGTGTATTTCCCCAATAAGCCACAACTCACCTCCAGCCTAAAAGTCCAAATCCGCCTCTAGTCTTATGGCCAATACCACCACGAAAGAAGCCCCTATCTCAATTTCAGCGAAGCATTAAACGTGTCTCGCCTCTTAAAGGCTGAACCACAAAAGCCCAGCCCACTAATCAGCAGCTACCAATCAGCAGCTTATGCGCCGCATGGCCACATGGACATATTACAACCACAGGGGCCATGCCCCAAAAAGCATCAGCCTCATGGTCTACTGCTGGTTAGCTTTAACCGCTCCACTAAGTATAACCCGCCATCTTTTATCACGACACCTGCCAATAAATTC
>DXEV01000105.1 GCA_019114785.1 Candidatus Anaerobiospirillum pullistercoris
TTGTTGCACTTGAAGATGATGAATTGTGAAGATTGACTGAGTGTCATTAAAAAATCCCCCTGTCATGGTGATACAAGCATCATACTCTTGTCAACGATGGTCAGCAGAACCTTTCTGTCCGCACAGGCGGGAAAAATTAATATTGAGTAATTCTGAATCTGGCTTTTTAAGCGGTTTTTTGATAATAAATCCCATATTTATCGGATTATTTAGATTTGAGGTGTTATAATAGGCAACAAAAGGTAGTGCAAAAAGCGTAGCTTAGATTTTCAAATTAAACAATCAAACAAGGAAAAGGAGTGTGGGCATATATAGCGCTACAGTAGCGCCTCAAGGGCGCAGAGACACAATACCATGCCTTGTGTCGTGTAAAGCTATAGCTGTCTCAGAGGCTGTTACCAATCGCTTTTAGGGAGTACGAGGCGATCAAGCTAATGTCACCCAAATAAGTGTTTTGCAGCTGCGCCTGCAGGGTGCAGTGCCAAGAGGCCAAGAGGCCAAGAGGCAAAAATGCCATTAGGCCAAAGGCCGTGAGGCCTTGCTTCTTAGGCTGTGGCACTGATGATTTCCTTGCAGCCATCTAGTCTTGTCTCTAGTTCAGAGCAAACTTGTTTTTCTGCTTAATTTGCAAGGCCCCGCAAGGCCCCGTCTGTCACGCTGTGGCTGAGGAGCATAGCTTCAACGAAAAGCAGTGTTGAGACTTGTGATTGGACTTGTAAGCAGAGCTGTTTGTATGCGCTCCATTAGGCATAGTAACGATATGCGCAGTTTGCATTGCTTTAGACGACTAGCCGCGAAAACCGCATGGCTTTAGCTGGCGGAGAACGCGGCTTCTCTGATGGAAGCTCTCAGAGAGCTGTGAAAAACGCTCAGATGTAAGAGCTTGGACTTTTGCGTTCACGCTGCTGCTGCTTGTCGCTCGTGGCTAATCATAGAGCAGAGAGCATGTCGCATTTATGGTATGGCTGTATGTTAGCTGCCGAGAAGCAGGAGTCAGCTGTGGTCAGTAGTGCTCTGTGAGCATAAGCTGACCATTTGCATCAGTGCCATATGTTTGAGCTGTTCTTTTTCGGCTCTGGGTGGGTTTCTATTCACTACTAACTACCGCTAGCTTGAGGCTCATTTTAGGAGATGAGTTTTAGGCTGTATAAGATAGCTCGGGAAATGAGGGAAAACAGCGTGCTGCCAACGCATGCTTAAGGTGCCGTGGACTTTAGTGCCCTCAAAATGATCATTGGTAATGGGCGGTAGTGTGATCGTTTAGTATTTGGCGAAGAAAACAAGATTTGTTCGGGCATAGCTCCTGAGCAATTCACGAGTCGCGTAGCAGAAAAATCAATCTCCGTTTGGTAACTTAAGCGTAGCTTGGTGTAATATGGCCATAATTGGCGCTTCTTTGGTGGAAGGCATGGTCAATCTTGCTATTTTTGTTGTATAGGCACCTCGTGATAATGAGGATCACACAAAGGCATATAGCGATGTATATCAGTGTTTGCAATGCTGGCAGTACTGCTAAGCAACAGGATCGCTTATAGGCCTTGTCTTAGCCATAAGGAGTGGCTGGTGGTGCCACAGGTCTTCGATTTTCGTGCTTGTTTGTTTTGGCTCTGAGGGGCAGTAGGAGCTGTAGGAAATTTGCCTTAAAGTCCATAAGGTGAATGCTTAGTCGCTCCGGCTTGTGGTGTCATTGGGGAGAAACAAAAGTGAGCAAACAACAAAATCTTTTGCGCAATATTGAGTGTGAATACAAGTTCGCGCTTAATCCAGCTTACGTTGCAGGCTTTGTACGTGAGTTTTGCGAGAAGTTCAATGAAGTGATCGCCTTACGCTACCAGACCCTGCCTCTGTGTTTTACTAACTGCCATCAGTTAGGTGAGTTCGTGGCTGATCCAAATACTGCCTGCAAAGAAAGCCTGCAAAACGAGTATTTTGATACGGCCGAAGATCTGCTGTTTGCTAACTATATGTCTGGCTTGCGACTGCGTCGTTCGAGCAAAGGCACAGGCGTAGAGCAGACTTTAAAGTGTAAGGGTCGTGAAAATACGGGCTCTGCCCACACTCACAAAGAGCTCAATGTGCATGTTGACCACGAGCTCGAGTTGCCTGATTTAACCTTATTCCCAGCCGAAGAGCTTCCTGAGGGTATGCTGGATCTGGTGCGGGAACATCCACTGCAGCGCAAGTATCAGACTGATTTTGTCCGTGAGAGTATCACCTTAACGGTACCGCTGTTTTTGACCTTTGAGTTGGCAGTGGATCAAGGTGATATCTGTGCGCGTAATGGTGACGAAGAGCATCATAGTCCGATCTGTGAGGTAGAGTTTGAGCTCAAAGCACTTGATGCCGACTTCTTACAGGCCATGGGCTCTAATGTCTACGATCTTGATGATGTACGTTTAGAGTTTAGCGCCTTTATCAATGAGATCATGCTGTTGATGGCAGGCGCGCCAAAGGAGTATTTAGACTCGGCTCACCTCTTTGGTCTTGTCTCTCATCTTGATGTTAGCCCAGACTCTTACACCGGTGTAGCTACAGGTGAGAGCTCAGTGTCTAGCAATGAAAATCCTTTTTCCACCAGTACTGCCAAGCTAGAGGATGCTGATGATGCCGCTGATATGGCCGAAGCTTTTGCCGCTGCCTCGGCAGCAGCTGTCTCAGCCGCCGCTGCTTCTGACGCCGCTGCGGCGTCAGATGCCGCAACAGACGACGCTGCTGAAACCACAGCGGAGATAGTGGGCGTATCTACCTCGCGGACAAAGGACGTTGCCACAAATACCGATAGTGCCGCTACTGCCGCCAGCGTCAGACGGGCTATGCGTCAGCTGAGTTTACAACCAAGCCCACGCAAAGAGGGTGGTTTAATTGGTCGTGAGCCTTTTTCTAAGCTCAAGCGTGCGGTGCTGCTAAATGCCCGCTACGGAGCCAATGCTCAAGCTGGTACAGAGGATCAATTTAGGATCGATCTTGTCAGTGTGCAAAATGATATTGCCGCTTACAACCAACAGCAGCAACCAACACTGGCTTCATTTATTGTCATGGTCAACAAGCTAGCAGGTCTCTATTCGACTGCTATGGGTTATGCCAATCTCTTTGGTTTGCGGGAAAACTTTGAAGACGTGCGCGATGTCTGCGCTTTGTCTTTAAACTTTGCCCTGCATCATAAGCCTTTTACGGGCACACATATTTCTAAGCGTCGCCATCATCTGATGTGCCAAGAGCCAGAGCTACGTGATCTCAGTATGCTCTCGGTTTGTGAGTGCTCCAGTATGTTTATTGAGATCAACTGCAACCTGTGGCTGGCTCCGTTCTATCAGGAATTGACCCATGCCTTAGAGAGCAATAAGGACTTAACTTTAGAGCAGTTTAAGACACTGTGCCGTTGTGCCAGCAATAACAGCTATGCCTTAAAGGCTTCCGAATATGTGGAGCGTTTGCTCTATATCCTCAAGCGTCGCGCCATGATCTTTGGCTTTGATAATGACTCTGAGGAGCAAGGAGAGGAAGCAAGCGTGGCCATTGGCGACAGTGTTACTGACAGTAATCTGACAACTGAGCAGACGCCACCAGCTTCAGCTAGCGCAGACAGTGAGGACAAAACTAAGCAGGTCTTAGGTTCGTGGCTACAAGGCACTGGCTTTGCTTCAGAGGAGGAGCGGAATCAGATCCACCAAGTTGCTCTGGCCACCCAATACCATATGCGCTTGATGTGGAACAACATCTAAATGAGTCGCATAGCGCAGCGCGTGGAGCTGCACTAGTGCAGCACATGGCGCAGTGGGCTTTGCCCAGAGCGCATAGGGCTCAGCGCTGACGCAGAGAGCTTAGCGAGCTTAGCGAGCTTGGCGTAGGCGCAAGCAGGTCGCATCAAGCGTTGCCGCTTGCTTTCATGTTGGTGTGTAGGCTTATAGCTGTAAGTTCTGCCTAAAAGACAAGTGGCTTTACCGACTAAACTCAAAGTAACCTAGGGGCGATGAGGATTCATACTTCTCATCGCCTTTTTTAGTGCGCTCAACATTGGCTTTGAGTATTTTGGCGTCAAGGTGCGTATCCGATATATATGCTGCCTAAACCACGATCTAACGGGCAAAATGGATTTGAGCTTGTTGATTTTTGGCATGGCCTGCATATACTAAGTATTATATTTGTCAGGGCTGAAGTCATACTGGGTTCATGCAGTGTATAGCTAAGCTCATGCTGGATATGAGCGAGATTTGTAGCTGTTTTTGAGAGTATGACGCCTTCTGCTTAACTTGATCCTCACGAGGTCACGGCTGTTACCTTAGTTGGAGCACAAAAGTAGGAGCCATGAGGTTCCTAAATCGCACTCATGAGGAGTCGTAAGTAGAGGTAAGAACGTCAAGTTATTCCAGTGTTTTGCCATTCTGCTTTTTAGGCTAGTAAGCTTAGAGAACAGCAGGCAAAGCAAAGGCGCAAGAGCGCTCTCTTGCACCACACCATGTATGCAGTTTGGATCTAAACGACAGCGTTAATACCTCGGTATTAACGCTGAGATGTTAACGCTGAGGTGTTAGCGTATAGGCGGGCTGTGCTCATGGTTGGTAGCTCCAAGTGTGAAAGTTAACTCAATTAATAAGTAACACAGGCCTAGAGGCTTTACCTTTGCTAAGTCGTAAAGGCAAAGCTTCGTCACAGTAAGTTTTCATGAGGATTTATCGTTATGGCAGCAATCAAGAAGATGGCCGACCTCGACCTGAAGGGCAAGCGTGTTTTCATCCGCGCTGACTTAAACGTCCCTGTTAAGGATGGTAAGGTTACTTCTGACGCTCGTATCGTTGGTTCTTTACCAACCATTAAGTTAGCTCTGGAAAAGGGCGCTAAGGTCATGGTCACCTCCCACTTAGGTCGTCCAACTGAGGGTGAGTATGACGAGAATTTCTCTTTAAAGCCTGTGGTTGATTACATGGCTAAGCTCTTACCTTGCCCAGTCCGTCTGGTCAAGGATTACCTCGATGGCGTTGAGGTCAACGAGGGCGAAGTGGTGGTCTTAGAGAACTGCCGTTTCAACAAGGGCGAGAAGAAGAACGACGAAGCCTTAGCTAAGAAGTACGCTGCTTTATGCGACGTCTTCGTGATGGATGCTTTCGGTACTGCTCACCGTGCTCAGGGCACCACCTACGGTGTTGCTCAGTTTGCCCCAGAGGCATGTGCTGGTCTGTTATTAGATCAAGAGCTCACCGCTTTAGGTAAGGCTTTTGAGAACCCAGAGCGCCCAATGTTAGCTATCGTTGGTGGTTCTAAGGTTTCTACCAAGCTGCCTGTGTTAAACAGCTTATTAAAGGTTGCTGACCACTTAGTGGTTGGTGGTGGTATTGCCAACACCTTTATCGCTGCTGAAGGCCACAAGGTCGGTGCTTCCCTCTACGAGGCTGACTTAGTTGACACTGCTAAGGACTTAGCCAGCAAGACCCAGATCCCTGAGTTTGTGGATGTGGTTGTTGCCAAGGAGTTCAAGGAAGACGCCGAAGCTACTGTTAAGAACATCGCCGACTTAGAAGACGACGACATGATCTTAGATATGGGCCCTAAGAGCATCGAGAATGTGTGCGCTGCTATTAAGGGTGCTAAGACCATTTTATGGAACGGCCCAGTTGGCGTGTTCGAGTTTGAAGCCTTCTCGAAGGGCACTGAGAAGATGGCTCACGCCATTGCTGAGTCTGGTGCTTTCTCCGTGGCTGGCGGTGGTGACACCATTGCAGCTATCCAGAAGTTTGGCGTTCAGGACAAGATTTCCTACATCTCCACTGGTGGTGGTGCTTTCTTAGAGTTCTTAGAGGGCAAGAAGTTACCAGCTGTTGAGATCTTAGAGAAGCGTGCTGCTGAATAAGTAAAGCTGTAGCATTAGCACCAAAGCTGCGTACTGTCTCTGATACGGCTTTGAGGCCATGAGGCAAAACAAGTACAGAACTGTGAGCGCTAGCTCAAACTGTGAACGTTAGCGCACCATCAGGACTTGTAGTACGCAGTTTGATCTCTGATTAGTTATAATAAAAGGGCGTTCATTAAGAGCGCCTTTTTGTAGGAAATTAACATGACTAAGATTTTAGATGTTGTTAAGCCAGGTGTGTTAGTCGGCGAAGACGTGCAAAAGTTATTTGCCGTGGCTAAGGAGAATGGTTACGCATTCCCAGCTGTCAACTGCGTCGGCACTGACTCGATCAACTCCGTGTTAGAGGCTGCTGCTAAGGCTCGTTCTGCCGTGATCGTGCAGTTCTCCAACGGCGGTGCTGCTTTTATCGCTGGTAAGGGCTTAAAGATCGATCGTCCACAGGGCAACTCCATCTTAGGTGCTATCTCCGGTGCTTTACACGTTCACAACGTGGCCAAGGAGTATGGTGTTCCAGTTGTGCTGCACACTGACCACTGCGCTAAGAAGTTAATCCCATGGGTTGACGGCTTATTAGATGCCGGTGAAGAGTACTTCAAGCAGCACGGCAAGCCATTATTCTCCTCCCACATGCTGGATCTGTCCGAAGAGCACTTAAAGGACAACATTGACATCTGCTGCCAGTACTTAGAGCGCATGGCCAAGATGGGCATGACCTTAGAGTTAGAGTTAGGCTGCACCGGCGGTGAGGAAGACGGTGTTGACAACTCTGGCAAGGATGAGTCCGCTTTATACACTCAGCCAGAGGACGTCGCTTACGCTTACGAGCGTTTAACCGCTATTGCTCCTAACCACTTCACCATCGCTGCCTCTTTCGGTAACGTGCACGGTGTGTACAAGCCAGGCAACGTGAAGTTAAAGCCAACCATCCTGCGTGATTCCCAGAAGTACGTCAAGGATAAGTACGGCTTAACTGAGGACAAGCCTCTGAACTTAGTCTTCCACGGTGGTTCTGGTTCTTCTAAGGAAGAGATCAGCGAGGCAGTGTCCTACGGTGTAGTGAAGATGAACATCGACACTGACACCCAGTGGGCTTGCTGGAACGGCATCAAGAACTACTACGAGGCCAACCGCGACTACTTACAAGGCCAGTTAGGCAACCCAACCGGCCCAGACGCTCCTAACAAGAAGTACTACGATCCACGTGTTTGGTTACGTAAGGGCCAAGAGACCATGGTCGAGCGCGTGATCGAGGCCTTCAAGGAGTTAGGTTCTGCTGATTCCCTCTAATTTGTAGAGAGTAAAGCAAAATCTAGCTGCTATCTTGGCTAACAGCTAGCCAAGCTAGTAAGCAAGCTGTCTGAGCGCCGTAAGGTGCTGTCAGTTATCCTATAGCTCAGCTACAGTGTCTTAGTACACCGTGGTTGGGCAAAAGAAAAAACCTGTGTAAGCCACCTCACAAGGGGGAAGCTTGCACAGGTTTTTTCTTTTTTGGGGCTTTAGCATTCGCCCCCTAGACGGTCGGTCAGCCGACCGGCGACCGGCCGACCGGCCGTCCAGCCGACTGGCTGACCGTGGGTCAGCCAATTGGCCGTTGGCCACACGGCGTGGCCGTGAGCCACACGGCGTGACCGTGTGCTACCTTGCGCTACGACAGAGCTGAGGAGAGGTAGCTTAAGGAGTTGTTGTAGTTGGCAATCGTGGTATCCAGCTTGGCGTAACGCTGACGCAGATTGGCCTCATACTCCTCAAGGTAGGTCTCGTTTTCGGCCTCTTGAGCCTCGTAGTCACTGATCTCTTCGTTCAACGACTCAGTACGCTCATCTAAGATACCGTTGCTCTTGGTGTACTCCTCAAGGATGCTATCGAGGCGCAGCAGAATACCGTCGTCTTCAGTGACGTTGTCTTCGTCGGCATCCTCGCCGGAGAAGAGGTTAACCACAGCGTTAAAGTTGTCCTTAATGTTCTCCTTGAACTTGGTGGTATCCAAGGACATCACGCCGTCGTTGTCGAACTCAATGCCCACCGAGTAGATGTCAAGGCCAGAGCTGTTAGCCTCAATACCTGTCATCATGTTCTGCAGCTGCGACTTCAGTGAGCGCAGCATGCTGTCGCCAGAGAGCTCACCACCATCGTAGTTGTTCTCACCATCGGTGTAGGTGTTGTGCTCATAGAGCTCATCCATGGTGGTCATCAAGGTGTTGTAAGCCGTGACGAAGTTTTGCATCTTCGTGGTAACAGCATCGGTGTCCTCAGTGATGGACAAATTAACTGGGTTTTCTTTGCCATCAGAGTCAGTAGTGACACGATTGACTACCAGAGAAATACCCGAGATCTGCTCATCAAACTCGTTAGTGGAAGAAGTAACTTCTTCACCATCGACTTCAATGATAGCGTCTTGGCCACTGGTGAGATTCCAGCCATTACCAATAGAGCTGGCAGAGGTATCGACATTAAAGACAGAGCTATCGGTATTGTACTTGGTGCTGTCGGAGTTAGCGTCAGCCTTAAACTCAATCTTAAACTCTGCATCGTCACCGGAAATACCACTATCGATCACCAGTTTGTCGCCAGAGCTGGTGGAAACGATAGAGGCGGTAATGCCCAGATCGTTTTTGTTGATCTCCTTGCGGATCTGAGCGAGGTTATAGCCATCTTCGATATCGAAGGAAAAGGTCTTTACTGCATCAGGATCATCATCGGTTGGTGCAGGAATGGTAAAGGTGAAAGTACCAGCACCGAAAGTGGCATCTTTAGCAAAGGTTTGCGAGACACTCTCAGTGGAGGCTAATTGCTTCACCTCGATGTCGTAGATGGCGTTGGCAGCATCATCCTTGGCAGTGACCGTGATGTACGGGTTTTCACTGTCTTGGTTGATGGTGATCTTACGCGAGTTGAAGCCGTTGTCTTCAGTGAGAGCTTGGATGCTCTCTTGGAACTCCTCAAGAGCGCTCTTGAGTTTGCCCACACCCGAAAGCTCGAGGGAAGCCTCTTCTTTCTGGGTAGTGACACGGCTTTCCAGCTGAGTGCGTTTGGCATCGACCGATGCCGAAATAATGGACTCAAAGTCCATACCGGAGGCGGCACCGGCTGAGGTGACCATTGATGTCATAACAATCTCCTCATTAACAAAAAACAAAAAATCCCTAAAAAGTCCAAAAGTCCAAATAGTCGCTTTGCATCAGGCGTGCTAATTGTGCGTACAGAGTCCAGTAATAGGGATTACAGCTTCGTAAAACCGCTATTTGGGGCCGCTGTGGTGGCGATGTAGGGAATGATTGGATTTGGTGCGATCTGTTGCTCTAGTGGGGGCACCAATTTTTAGCAGCCTAAAAGCTGAGGAAAGGGGGAGATATAAGGCAATTTTTCGCCGTTACCATACTAGTCGCGCAGGTAGGCTAGAGGTGAGCAGAACGACCTAAGGGACATAAGATAGTAGGGTGGGGAGCAGCGCACATGGCGCTGTCGGCCTTGTTTGCCACCAAAGATAGGGAATATAGCGGGATTAAATTGTTGTTTTTTGAGAGGCAAAAGAGGGCGTAAGAGATTACGGCCCATGCCGAAAGTGGCAATGTCCCTGCCATATCCCAAGAGAATTGGTCACTCTGGAAAGAAGAAGTGATAAGTGGGCCGATAGCGCGGGAATGCAACAAAAGGGGAGTTGCCTCCCCTTTGGTGCGAATATAGTTTGCTCACCGCGCTAGGCGGTTACTCAACTAGCTTAATGCCGAGTATAAGTAGTTGAGCGAATTGTTAAAGTTGGCGATGGTGGTATCCAACTTAGCATAGCGCTGACGAAGGTTCTCTTCGTACTGCTCTAAGTAAGCGGCGTTCTCAGACTCTTGGGCCTCGTAGTCGCGGATCTCGGCGTTCAGAGACTCACTACGCTCGTCTAAGACACCATTGCTCTTGGTGTAGGTCTCGATGATGCTATCAAGGCGCAGCAGCACACCGTCTTTCTCGGTGACATTATCTGGGTCATTGTCCTCGCCCGAGAAGAGGTTGACCACAGCGTTGAAGTTGTCCTTGATGTTCTCCTTGAACTTGGTGGTATCAAGGGACATCTGGCCATCGGAGTCAAACTCAATACCCACAGAGTAGATATCGAGATCACCACTACGATTGGTGATACCAGTCATCATGTTCTGGATCTGAGACTTCAGCGAGCGCAGCATGCTATCACCAGAGAGAGCACCACCGTCGTAGTTGTTGGCACCATCGGTGTAGGTGTTGTGCTTGTACAGCGAATCCATGGTGTCCATCAAGGTGTTGTAAGCAGTCACGAAGTTCTGCATCTTGGTAGTCACAGCATCGGTATCTTCGGCGATATTGACGCTGACAGGATTCTCCTTGATGTTGCCGTTATCGTCTTCAGTATCGGTAACACGGTTGATGTTGATGGTCACACCGGAGATCTGAGTATCAAACTCGTTGGTAGAAGAGGTAACTTCTTCACCATCGACCTTGATGATTGCATCCTGACCTTGGGTAATAGTCCAATCGCTACCAGAGTAGTTCTCGGTGTCGATAGCAAAAATAGAGCTGTCGGTATTATATTTGGACGAATCGTGGGTGACACCAGAGTCATCAAACTCAATAGAGAAAGCAGCATCCTTACCAGAGACACCGCTATCAATTACCAGTTTGTCACCAGCGCTGGTAGAGACGATGGAGGCAGTAATACCTAAATCGTTCTTGTTGATCTCTTTACGGATCTGAGCAAGGTTATAGCCGTCTTCGATATTGACCTCAAAGCTCTTAGTGGCATTAGGATCATCATCGGTTGGAGCTGGAACGGTCAGCGTTAATTTACCACCACTGAAAGTAGCATCCTTATTAAAGGTGTGGGCAATGCTCTCAGTCTTGGCCAGCTGCTTAACGTCAATGTCATAGTTGGCGTTGGAAGCGTCATCCTTGGCAGTGATGGTGAAGTAAGGATTATCAGTGGACTGGCTAGTGGTGATCTTACGAGCATTGAAGCCATTGTCCTCGGTGAGAGCCTCGATGCTCTTTTGGAAGTCCTCAAGAGCGCTCTTGAGCTTACCAACACCAGAAAGCTCGATGCTGGCATTCTCTTTTTGCTCAGTAACGCGATTCTCAAGCTGGGAACGCTTGAGTTCAATCGACGCAGAGATAATGGACTCAAAGTCCATGCCGGAGGCAGCACCGGCAGAAGTAATCATGGATGCCATTGTTTTTTCTCCTGAATATCCGCACTATTTGACAATTGGCATGTTGTTTTAGAGCTATATGCCGAATAAGGCAAAAGTCCCGTGAGCTTATCTAGGCTCTTACCTAAAGAGGTCTCACGATGAGCAATCTCTTATTTTGGACTAAGGCAAAGGCTCAAACATAAGTCAAAAAGCCAAGTATTACATGCTTGCTGTAGGTGGGGCTTAGGACAGCACCATAATGACAGCTAACTCGGATTTGCCGCCATTTTACATGCAAACGGTAGTGAGGGATCACTACGTAATACTTTCTCTCTTCATTTACTTTATCGGCTAAAAGCAGGCATTCTTTTGGGATTTTAGAGCGAATGTCTTCTTTTGGGGCCCTCTTCAGCTGCACAGACTGTACCGTCGTGGGATAGGTATTAGTGCAGACTGAGAAGCGCTCAGTAGCTTGCTGTTGTGTGCATAGATGCAGACTAACATGCCAAAGCAAATATAGAGCCATTAGGGAGGACGGTTTAGCGCAGCTTGAGCTGCGAGTGCAGGCCATTGCTTTGAGCAATGGCTATGGGGTATGGCCATGGCCATTGCCATGGATTTGGAGTGGGGCCGTGGAGGAACTGGAGTGAAGTCTACAGCCAACCTTTCTTCTTAAAGAAGAGGTAGGTTAAGGTAGCTGAGAGCGCCATCATGCCAATGGACATAGGATAACCAAACTTCCAGCTCAGCTCCGGTATGGCTTGGAAGTTCATACCGTAGACACTAGCAATCCAAGTTGGTGGCATGAACACTACAGCGGCCACGGAGAAGATCTTGATGATCTTATTTTGCTTGTGTGTGGAGTAGCCCATAGATGCTTCTAGCTGGAAGTTGATCTTATTGGCTAAGAATTGCGTGTGCGGCAGAATGGACTCAATGTCGTTTAAGACCTCAACAATAGTGCGCTCTTGACGGTCATCTAAGGTAGTCTCAAAGGACTTATTAATGAAGCGCAAAGCGCGGCGGGTATCATAAAGGGCTTGTAGGATCTGGCCGTTGAGCTCTTCTTGTCGCACCAGCTCACGTAAGGTGTCCTCAACGCGATCGTCATCTAAGATCTGATCGGCGGTTTCATCCAGCACGCCGTAAGCATCCTCGATGAGATCTGAGAGCTGATCTACTTTGAGGTCTTGGAGAGCCAATAAGATGTCCAATGCCGAGCGCACATCGGCCTTACCAAAGCGAATGTGGTAGCGCAGTAGACGCACGATAGAGACGTCATCCTCACGGAATGAGATGAGGAGGTTTTTGCGCATAATAAAGGACATGTTGACACCACGGGTGTCATTGGCGAGGCGTTGTGGGAATAAGGACAGAATATGTACACCGTCAGCGCCTACACGGAAACGCGACGAAGACTCCAGATCGTCCATCTCGTCTTCATCTGGCACGTCTTCCACGAATAAGCGCTCGAGCCAGTCACTTTCTTCTTGAGTCGGTTGATGCACATCAAGCCAAATCACGTCTGAGGGTAAAGCCTCACCAGCTTGGACGTTAATGAGAGCCAAGCGGTTATCGTCGTAGAGTTGGCATGCTGTGATCATTAACACCTCCCGCAAAGAGCTTTTAGCAGCTAGAGGCTAAGTACTAGGAGCAATAAGGTATCGAAAGTACTACCTCTTGGGGTTGCAGAGCTTTGGCTTCCAGTTCTCGGAGGTAGCAGTAAATTTGCTTGAAGCTACCCGAGCTAGAAGGCTTCGATATATGCCACATGCCCCATCTAGTTCTTTTGCATCACCTCATGTTTGCACAATGATGGGCGATAGATGTAGGCATGGACAGCAATTGTGGGTGCTTAGGGGCACATTCGATCCCGTGTTGGCCCGTGTTGACCTGTTTGGGCATATGGATCGAGCTAGTGCTAGTGTAAGGAGAGCTTCGGTCTAAAGCAGTGCTAACACAATGCCCGTAAGAGAGGGCTATCCACTTGGGGAGTTACAGCCTGAGCTATAACCAGAAGTGGCAGATCGGCCCTTTTTGCGCCCCCTAATTTAGAGAAAATGCTTAGCAGTGTCAAACTAAAACAAACTACTTTTGCCATTTTTTCGGGCGTTACAGTAACCTGCCTGAGGTAGACTGCGGCGATGTTTGTGGGTGTTTGGACGCTTGATGTGTAGCCGTGGCGAGGTGGGCCTATCTTTTTTGTTAAGGAACCTGCGATTTTCGAGTGTTGTAACTACGTTTGTTAAATTTTTGTAAAGTCCTGATTAAACCTTGATTTGCGGGCAAAAAGATGCGTTTTTTTGCGTTTTGCTATGCTAGAATTTGCACGATTACTCAAGGCAGAGTGATCACTTCCCTTAAGCGCAGTGCACATCGGATCTGTTTGGTACTTTAGTGCAGTGTGTTTTTGCTGGTGTCAGGCTTGCTTAGTTGCGCGCCTAAAAAGATGTAATGGTGATACACGACTTGCTATTTCTTGCTGCTTATGTAGTGAGCTTTAGCACTATATGTGTGCCAGCATGTGATTTTTAGGAGCTTTCTAAGGGGGGTGGCGAATACGCCCTGTAAGATGCTGTTTTAGCGGCTTTTTGCGCGGGCGAGAGCTTCTCGCAGGAACCTATTCTAACCTCAGCATTGCTGCGGTTTTGGAGTGGTGTTTCCAAGCGGACTTTTCTTTTTAACCTGATCTTTGTGATTTCGCCATAGCGGATCTCCTCTCATCACTTCAGTCGATTTATCAAACAGCATAGTCTTTTGTTTTGTGTGGGTGTGATATAGGTGCTGTAACCATCAGTGCAGATCATGCTTAGCTTTGGTGTACGTGTGTCACGTCTTACCATCAAAGGATTAGACTTTGTATCGACAGGAAGAAGAGGGCTAGAGCTTAGCTTAGGTTAAAAAGAAAAGTCAGCAACAGGGGTGGGCTTAGTTAGGCCCACGAGCGCACGGGCACAACGACATCGGCCATTCATTCTCGCGAAACAAAGTCTATGATTGAAACTATCTTCTGCATACTAGTGGGCTTCTTGCTCATATTAGCGTGTATTGATCTGTTCGTTGGTGTGTCCAATGACGCTGTAAACTTCCTTAACTCTGCTGTTGGTTGCCGCATCGCTCCAATGAAGATCGTCTTGCTGGTGGCCTCGCTGGGCGTGTTAATCGGTGCTACTTTCTCCTCAGGTATGATGGAGGTAGCACGTAGTGGTATGTTTAGACCAGAGCTCTTCAGTTTTTATGACGTGATTTTTATCTTCTGTGCCGTCATGATTGCTGATGTGTTGCTCTTAAACATCTTCAACTCTTTAGGTCTACCAACCTCTACCACCGTTTCCATCATCTTCGAGCTTTTAGGTGCAGCTGTGCTTGCTGCTGCTTATAAGCTACATACAGAAGGTGCTTCCTACTCCGAGATTTTGGAGTACATCAAGACTGATCGTACTACTACCATTGTCTCAGCTATCTTAGCTTCGGTGGTGGTGGCATTCTTCTCCGGTGCCTTAGTACAGTTCATCCTGCGTCTGTTCTTCACCTTCCGTTTCCAAAATACCTATCGCTACTTAGGCGGCGTATTCTGCGGTCTTTCGATCACTTCCATCGTTTACTTCTTAGTGATGAAGGGCGCTAAGGGCGCTTCCTTCATGAAGCCTGAGTACATTGAGTTCATCAATACTCATACCACCACTCTGATCTGGATTTTCTTTATTCTCTTCACCGTTGTTGGCCAGATCATGGTGTTCTTAAAGTGGAACGTGTTCCGTCTCATCATCTTATCCGGTACCTTTGCTTTAGCTTTCTCCTTTGCCGGTAACGATCTGGTGAACTTCGTTGGTGTGCCTTTAGCTGCTTTAGACGCCTTATTAGCTTGGATGGGTGCAGGTCAGCCTGATATCCACTCCATGGCTATGGATACCTTAAACACTAATGCCGCCGCACCTACCATTTTCTTAGTGATTTCTGGTTTAGTGATGGTGGTGACTTTGTGGGTGTCGCGTAAAGCCCATTTGGTGTTACAAACCTCCATCAATCTGTCGAGCTCTTCCCACGGTGAGCATGAGCAGTTTGGTGCCTCTGCACCTGGTCGTGTGGTGACTCGTTTTGGTTTAGGTGTCGCTCGTGCCTGCAAGCGCTTTATGCCTAGCCTAGTGGCTGCCTTTATTGGTAGCCGTTATATCAAGGCTCCAGTGGTCAAGGGTGAAGCTCACTTACCTTTCGACTATGTGCGTGCTTCGGTCAACTTGGTGCTGGCTTCGATCCTGATCGCCTCCGCTACTTCCTTAAAGTTACCTTTATCTACCACCTATGTGACCTTCATGGTGGCCATGGGCACTTCCTTTGCTGATGGTGCTTGGAGCCGTGAGAGTGCAGTCTACCGTATCTCTGGTGTGATCACCGTGATCGCAGGCTGGTTCTTAACTGCCATGTCGGCTTTCTTGTTTGCCGCTGTTGTCGCTTTCCTGTTCTTCACTTGTGGTTATGTCGCCATCATGATTTTGATGGTGATTTCCATCTTAATCATCATCCGTAGTAACTTCGCTAAGCAGAAGACTTCTGAGACTACTTCCTTAGTGATGCAAGCTAAGGATGACAATGTGAAGATCTTAAATTCGATCTCTCAAGCCGTGCCAGTGTACTTTGACCGTCAGTTAGAGGTGGTTGATCGTGTCATGATCAACTTCTTCAACGACAACGAGTTCAAGTTAAGACGCGACTTCAATAAGGCCGCTAATATCGAAGATGAGTTAGCTCGTATTCGCTCCGAGTACTATTCTCTGGCCTTATATCGTCCAAGCAATGGTACGAATAACAAGCTCACTTCTGATGCCAAGCACTTCTTCTATCTGACCTTCTCGAATATGCGTGAGGCCTCTAAAGCTCTGCGTTTAATGTCTGAGCGTGCTGTCACTCACGTAGCCAATCGCCACACCATCTTTGAAGGTGAGATGAAAGAGCGTGTGCTGGATATTACCCAGCGTCTACACTTGATTTCACAAAGCCTGAATGTCATGGCTAAGGAGCCAAGTGCAGCTAATGTCGAAGCTGTGGTGAAGCTCACCAAGAAGCTGAATCGTGATATCGACCGCTCGCAGGTAGATATGGTGAACATCATTGGTCGCCAGCACGTATCGATGCACTCCTCTGAGATGTTCTTGGCTTTCTTACAAGGCCTGCGCGATATGGCTAATCGTTATGTTGCAGTGGCCATGATGGAGCGTGCTTTATCGCAGTTGGTGGCTGGTTCTAAGATTGATAACACTCTGCAAAATGCTGAGTTCCGTTCACAGGTGTTAGGTAGCACCGAGCGCACTGATAGCGAAGAGATGATCTTGTCTCCAGTGGAGGAAGAGGTCGAAGGCGCTGCTGCTAGCAGTGCAGCCCCAGCTCCAGCTCCAGCTGCTGGCGGTGCAGAGCCTGCTGCGGATAGCAGTGCAGAGCCTAAAGAGACTTCAGCTACTGCTACCACTGAGCAGAAGTAAGTTTCCGTTTAGTCTTTAGAGAATATTGGCTGCGTCACTGACAGCAGCCTCCTAGAAAAGGTCGCTTTCTTAAGGTAATTAAGGGCGGCCTTTTTTGTTCCCACGAAGCCAGACCCATAAAGCAGCACGCTGATGATTATCAGGCTCCGAAAAAAGTTGCGATAGAGGGCTTGCTTTGTGATCGGTTTTCCTTATAATGGTGGCCACGGAAAGATGGCAGAGCGGTTGAATGCACCGCACTCGAAATGCGGCAGACCCCTTTCGGGTCTCGGGGGTTCAAATCCCCCTCTTTCCGCCATTCACTTTTATCCTTCCTTAGCCGTCAGGCAATCTCAAATTCCCCTTTCACTTCTCTTTAGCTGCTCAAAGATAGTCTTTGTCGCTCCAATGTTTGCGTGCTCGTGGCCTTTGTCGTGGTGTGAGCCATCAAGCAGTGCGCTCTAATCTATAGCGGTGCAACATGCTGCGAGCTCTCGCGGTGCGTACCAAGCCAAGGATGCGGTAGGGTGCGGTTGGCTTAAACCTAGTAAGCAGCCAATAAAAAAGCTCCCAGTAGGGAGCCTTTTAGCGTGTCTTTGTTTTTTTGTCTCTTGCTGAGCTACTTGGAGCTGGACGAGTCTTTGTTGGACTCTTTTGGTGCTTTAGCTTTTTTGCTGGCCTTAGCGCCTTTCTTGCTCTCTTTATCCTTACCAATTAGTGGGGTTGGCGCGGCTTGACGGGGCGTGAGCTTGGCGACTACCTCTTGGAGTTCGTTTTTGAGGTCGTGGCCATTTCCCTGCTTTTCTTCCTTGCTCTTGGCCTTACGCTCTTTTTTGAGCTTGGCTTGGATCTTCTTTTGTTGATATGGGCTGTAGGTCTTAGCAACGTGCTCTAAGGAAAAAGAGTGTGGTCCACTCACTAAGCTGCGCAGATTGCTGGTATCGTGCAGCTCTTGGTTGACATCGCGCATAGCTTCACGTAAAGCCGCACGATCCTCTAAGCATTTATTAGGATCACAACTGCTGGCAATAGGATCGGTTGGATCGGCTCCCGCAAACCCTTCTGGTGGCAACGACTTTTTGTTAACGGTAAGTTCGGTGTCATTAGGTGCTAAAGGGATGCTATGACCAGCCAGAGCTTTTGGCTCTTCCTGAGGAGCATGTTCAGCAGAGCTAAATAAAGGATCCTCTTGAGGATTGGACGTGAGTTCGCTTGCTTGATGCTCTGCTGGATGTTCAGTTGGAGAGCCATCAGGCATATCCATGGTGTCTGTTTGTAGGTATTGCAGATCGTGGTCAATAGCCCCTTGATGTAAAGGATCTAAAGAGTTGAAGCCACGTAAGGTGCCCAATGACTCCAGATCGCTGAAGTCATCAAGAGAGTCGATGTTATTGAGATCTGAAGTATTGCCATTGGAAGAGCTGGTGGCTGTATTGGCGCAATTCGGCATCCGTGGGGAATTATCGAGCAGGTGCTTGTCGATTGAGTTATTCAGCTGATTGGCCACTTCCTCATCTAAAGGATCGGCAACATGGTTGTTGATCGGGTCAACGAGATCTTCAGGCTGTTGCAGTTTGGCGTCCTGCTCATCTTCGATGGATTGGAAAATATCGTTAACCCCAAAGCTTGAGTCATCGTCATCTGTAGGGGTGACGGTATCGTGCTCCACATTGCTGTTGAGATCTTGGATGTTTTGGAGCTCATTGAGCTCATAGAACTTCTGGTAGAGCGTTTCCAAGATATCGGCAGGCACGCAGTAGAAAGCAGGCTTGTTGTTGTCAATGACCGCAATAGGCTCGGTTTTTACTGCTTTAATGACACTCTTCGGACTTTTTTTGAACTCGGAGATGCTAATGCTGAGATTAGCGAGGATTTGTCTAATATGCGCCATATTGTGAGAGCTCCAACCAGCGAGGCTGGCCGACGTTGAGAAGAGGAAAAGCAAAGACACGTTAAGGGCCAAGGAGCATGACAAGGCCCAGTCCTACGCAAAATTCTATTAATCTTATCTTAGAGGTAAAGTAGGGGCAAAACTCTGCGCAAGGAATTGATGGTTTTTGATGCTATTTTTGCGCCGTTTTCCCAAAGAAATTGGGCGTTTCAGGGAAAAATAGAGAAAAAATGTGGTCGCTAGCACAAAAAAACTGTGTTTTTACTGTGGGAAAGGCGAGGCAGGATAAGTAAGGCGAAGCCTAAAAGGAAGAGCACAAGCGGTGGGGTGAGTGCTGTCGAGCAAGAAGTATGAAGGATGCTCGGCAGCACTGAGTCAGTAATTTAGGCTATGGGGACTATTTCTAGTCTTGGGCAAAGAGCTCGGTTGAGAGGTAGCGCTCGCCGGTATCAGGCAAGATCACGACTATGGTCTTATCAGCATTCTCTGGACGCTGAGCGACTTGTAGTGCTGCGGCCATAGCGGCACCTGATGAGATACCAACTAAGAGACCCTCTTGGGCAGAAAGAGCACGTGCCGTTTCCATGGCATCATCGTTAGTGATAGTGATGATTTCATCCACTACTTCTTTATTGAAGTTGCTTGGAATAAAGTTAGCGCCAATGCCTTGGATCTTGTGTGGCCCAGCCTGACCGCCACTTAAGAGAGGAGAGCTTGCAGGTTCTACCGCGATAGCCTTAAGGTGAGGCAGTTTAGCTTTTAAGGCTTTAGCAGTACCGCTGATGGTGCCGCCAGTACCGACACCGGCTACCAAGAAATCCACTTGGTTATCAGTATCTTCTAAGATCTCTAGAGCGGTGGTCTTTTCGTGAGCCAGTGGGTTAGCAGGGTTATCAAATTGCTGCAAGATCACAGAGCCTAGGATCTGGTCACGGAGCTCTTCGGCTTTTGCCACTGCGCCAGCCATACCTGTAGAGCCTGAGGTAAGAACGAGCTCAGCACCTCTGGCTTGGAGCAGACGGCGACGCTCAAGGCTCATAGTTTCTGGCATGGTAAGGATCAGTTTGTACCCACGTACAGCTGCGACCATAGCGAGACCAACACCAGTATTGCCGCTGGTAGGCTCAATGATGGTAGCGCCAGGCTTGAGCGTTCCTGCCTTTTCTGCTTCGATGATCATGCTATAGGCAGCACGATCTTTAATGCTGCCAGCTGGGTTGAAGTATTCGAGCTTGGCTAAGATCCGAGCTTTGGCTCCAGCCTTAGCAGACAGTTTATTGATTTGTAGTAAAGGGGTATGGCCGATTAAGTCAGTTAAGCTCTGTGCGATCTTAGGCATCGAAAACCTCCACCAAATAAGGAAAGGAAAGATCGGCTCTAAAAGGCATTAACCCAGAGGGGCAATAGCTCACACCTGCCATGAGTGTTGTTCAGGGGCGGGCGCTATAAGCCTTGGCCTTTCTTTCGATGCTATCACGTGGGGTGTGAAAAAAATAAGCTGCCAGCCGGTGTTGAGAACAAATATTCATTAATTGCGACGATTAAGGGCATATGCGGATTAAGATGGTGCAATGCATGCTTAGGAAAGGAATGATTGGTGCTGAGAATGAGGGCGCGAAAAGCCCTAAAACGCGCGTTTTTAGAGCAAGAATAGCTAGAAGTGATGAGCCACAGTCTTACCATGAGCCTGTGAAATGTGGCAATATTATTTGGGGATGTTGGATATGGCCGCAGAGGGCAGGAGGTTTGGAGCTTTCTGGAGCTCATATTCAATATTTTGCTTGTCACGAATATTGCGGCCCTTTAGTGTTGGTAGCGGCCTTGCAAGCTTACAAAGCTCAGCGCTCACAATCATAAGCTTCACCTTTGCTTAGAGGCTATGTGAGACGGGTGCTACTATTTGAAAGACAGGGCTGAACATTGTCCGTATTTTGAGTGTGAGTGAAAGGAAAGAGCGTTTGCCTGAGCTCTGATTATGGTGTTTTTGTGTGAGTGTGCACGATGCCTAGCGCCTAGCTGGACATCATGTCTGTAAGACAGAGACATGCAGGATGAAGATATAGGATCTTAGGCGCGCAAACTTCGGTTTAGTGCGAGGTATCGAGGATGCGAGATTATTCTAAGCAGTTAACGCACAACATTTTTCAGCTGTCAGCTGAAGACTCGTTGCGTGGCTTATTTCATCAGCATTTGGAGGGAAATCCTCTACCATCGGCCCGCTCCATTAGAGAGATCATAGAGCTGACGCGTTCTATCATCTTTCCAGGCTACTTTGGTGCTTCCAAGATCAACCGCAATACGGTGCGCTACCACATTGGTGTGCAGGTGGAGCGTTTGTTTGAGCTGCTTTCGGATCAGATCTCTGCTGCACTGTGTTTCCAAAGTGCAGACAATGAGGCTCATATGCGCACCACTGTCAGCTCCAGTAGTATTTATCATCCGCAGCTAAATCCTGATCCTCAGGTCAAATCTAATGCAGAGGCTCAAGCACATGGCCTTGGCTTGTCAGCAGCTGATGCTGCTTTAGCAGCCCAACATGTTGCTGCCGAGGTGGGTAATAATCCTGCTGTTTTGGCCGCTGCTACAGCCGAACAATTAGCTCGAGAGCTGTCACATGATGCAAAGACAGCTACTGATGATATTGAGTCTCTCATGCAGGCTGTTGCCGCAGTGGTGTCCGATGATGACGAAGAAGAGGCTTTGTTACGTGCAGCTGTTGCTGATGAGGCTGATGCCGATGCCTCTGGACATGAACAAGGCAAGCAGAGCTTAAGCTTTAACGATGAGATCAAAGAAGTAGCTGCACATATGGCAGCTCAGTTCATTGCTTCGCTGAGTAGCTTGCGTGCTCAGCTGGCTATGGATGTAAAAGCAGCCTTTGATGCTGATCCTGCTGCAACCTCTTTTGGTGAAGTGATCTGCTGCTATCCTGGTTTACGTGCTATTTGCAATTACCGCATTGCTCACCAGCTTTTGATGTTAGGCGTGCCGCTGATCCCTCGTGCTATTACTGAGCTGGCTCACTCGGAGACGGGTATTGATATCCACCCTGGTGCCCGTATTGGTGCCTGCTTCTCCATTGACCATGGCACAGGTGTGGTGATTGGTGAGACCTGCATCATTGGCAATAATGTCAAGCTCTACCAAGGTGTGACTTTAGGCGCTAAGACCATTCCAGTGGACGCACAAGGTATGCCTCTCAATATTCCACGTCACCCAATTTTGGAAGATGATGTGGTGGTTTATGCCAATGCCACGATCTTAGGACGTATCACCATTGGCAAGGGAGCCATTATTGGTGGTAACGTGTGGGTAACAGATGATGTGAAGGCAGGTGGCAAGGTCGTGCAGATGCGGGCCAACAATTAAGGCATGCACCAAGAGGGAAGTGACAGAGAAAAGAGAGGCTCTTAGGCGGGGATGTTTCGCAGCTACAGCTCGCAGTTCGTAGCAGGGAGTCCAGAGATGCTTAAGGGCTTGGCCTCTTAAGCCGCTTTCCAGCATGCTGCTTTTCAGCAGCCGATTTCCAGCAGGCGCTAGACGATAGCGCCTTTAGGGGCCGACAGGCGTAGTTAGTCGAGAAACGCGCCTGTTTGGCCCTTTTTGCTTTAAGCCGTGCGCAGGCTTGCCTGCCTGCTTGTCTTACCTGCGCAGGACTACACAGTTAGTCCCTTATTTGGCTTGGTGCTTGCCGATAGCACAGCTATCAGGCACATAGTCTTCACTTGGGCGACCTTCGTACTCTGGGTGGCGCTCTAACCACTTCACAGCATAAGAGCAAGTGCCCACACACTCGTAGTGGTGCTCACGGGCGTAATCATAGGCAGCCTTAACTAACTTTCCAGCAACACCTTTACCGCGCAGCTCGTTAGGGACAAAGGTCTTGCGCACATCTAACACACCACCGTAGGTTTCAAAGTTTAGGTAAGCGGTATAGCCGTCAATAGTGAGATCAATGAAGTCTTGATCAACGTGGATTTGAGGTTGGATTTGGTCTTGTGATTCCATTACAAAAAACCGGCGTGGATGGCCCTAAAGAAACTTAAGGGGGCAAACGCCGTCTCCGTGTCTTGATTGGGTGAAAGGGCGTAAGTTTGAGGCGTCTGGGTGCCAGACTCTTTATTGTAGGCTAACTACCACAGGCTTACGATAGGAGCTTGAGAAATCAGGCTCCAGTTAACTACCCTCAGTTTACCTAAGGTGAACCACGTTGGTTGAGAATATATAGCACCACAGGATAACCATCCTAGCTTTGCAAGCATTAAACCTCATCCAACCATGGTTCGGGCAATGATGGGAAGAAGGTGCTTGGTACAAGTTGCCGTGCTTTGCAAAATATACGTGCTATACCGCAAAAAGCGTGCATTTGCCAAAAATAGCAATCACTCTTGTCGTTTTTCTTACCCTTGTTGGCATGGGACAGAGTGCATAAATGCGATAAATATCACTCTTTTGATAAAAGCATCTCGCCTGAGTTGTGGGTAAAATGTGGGTGCAAAATAGTGTGCATTTTGAGCGCGACCTAGTACACGATAAGAGAATTTAAAACGCTTACGCTTGATTGGTTTTAATTGTGTTTTGGAGCGTAAAGCTAGGTACAATCAGGCTTTTAGCGGAAGAGAGCGTGGCCAGAATTGAATCTTGGGGCGCAAATATCATCATTAGCCCTCTTGGTGTCAGAGCCTTCCTTCAATTAAGGTGGATAAAGGGAAAAGCTTTACAGATCATTAGGCTTTGTCTGATTAGCAGCTTGCTTAAGAGGGCTATAAATGTTGCCTAGATCGCAAAATAGCAAATATTTTCGCAAATTTGTGCCCAAGATTAAACTTTTGGAAAAATACACGTATATTTGTGCTGTTTTCAGGCTAAGATTAGATACCGCAATCGTTTGCGGTATTTCGCATCTTTTCCCTAGGTCGCAAGCCATTTCAGGGCTCAGACTAAGATCGAGGCTGAAAATGCTTAAAATGTGGCAGCGCAAAAAATGGTGCTGTTACGGCCTGAGGTAGTAGCATTAGGTAGATGATGTGCAGTAAGCCGTGGCTGGACATAGTGCTAGGGCATAAGCAAGGGAGCAGGAAAGCTGGCGTTAGCTGCGTTAACAGCGTTAACTGGCAGATGCACTCAAAAGCACGATGCTTTTCTTGGTGTTGTGGCTCAAAGCTATGGTTTTGGCGCGACTTCTGTGTGGTAGAAAACAGTGATCCATCCAAAAGGCTGTTCTTGTAGAGTTTCAGTGATCTGAGCTGATGGTATTGGCTTTTGGGTAGAGCTCAAGCCTATCTGAGCGAGGGCGTAGTAGTTGTATGACAGTAACCTTAAAAGATTTGTCTAAAGCCAGTGGCGTGTCTGTCGGTACGGTATCACGCGCCCTTAATGATAAGAATGAAGTTAGTGCTGACACCGCCAAGCGCATTCGTCAGCTAGCCCAAGAGTTAGGCTATGTGCCTAATCGTGCAGGTAAAGCCTTGTCTGCACAGAAGAATCTCAACACTGTGGGTATTTTGTTGCCTTCGATCAATGGCCCTTTCTTTGATGATATTAAGCAGGGTATCAAAGAGGCAGAGAGTGAGTTTAAGGACTTAGGCCTCGAGGTGATCCTGCGTGAGGTTGAGGGCTGGGATGTTGATGAGCATGTGCGCACCATTGAGGAGTTAAAAGAGCACGGTTGCAAGTCCTTGGCATTGTGCACTGTGGATCACGATAAGATCCGCGCTTGTATTGATGATCTGGACAAAGAAAACATTCCGGTGATCCTCATCAACAATAACGTGCAGAACTGCAAGAATGTGGCTTTTGTGGGCCCTGACTATCACCGCTCCGGTGAGATTGCGGCTGCCTTGTTGTATAAGTCGCGCTCCTATGAGCCATTAAAGATTTTAATTGTGGTGGGTTTAAAGAGTCACCATGGTCATGCGGCTCGCGTGGAGGGCTTTACCCGTGAGTTACAGCGTCGCCACTGCGATTTTGAGATCGTGGATGTGGTTGAGGGTATGGACAATGACATTGTGACGCAACAGGTGACCATGGATGCCCTGAAGTCTCACAGTGAGGTCAATTGCATTTATATGGCCTCGGGCTCTGGCGTAAGTGGCTTAGGTGCAGCAATTATTGCAGAGTCTCTGACCAAATTCTTTGTGATTGCTTGCGATGAGATCTATACCACTCGTGAGCTGGTGAAGTCAGACATTATCGATTTTGTCATCTGCCAAGAGCCACGGACACAAGGTTATCAAGCCATCAAGCTCCTGCATGAATACATGTCTAAGCCACGCTTAGGCAAGATGGAAGATTACATTGTGGACAATATCATTAAGCTGAAGAATCACTTCGAGAGCTAGGTCTCACAAGGCGTTCTGCAGAGCAAGAAAGTTTGAGCTCTGGTCAGAAGGCCAGCAACATAGCCAACCGAAGATAAGGCCTTGCCTGTTCTTGTATGAGACAGCGCGAGGCTTTGTTGTTTTGGGCTGGTGTGAGGGCGCGCGGCAACAGGAAAGTAGCAACAGAAGTGAGGGGTGGGCTGGAATGCCGACATAAAAAAACACTCGTGAGTTGCCCCGCGAGTGTTTTGTAAAGTGTTGCTTGTGGTTTGCACTTTTGGAGGTGTTGTTCTTTTCCTTAGTTTTACTTACGCCCTGCTATCAGTCAGATAGCAGTTTGTCGCTAAGGGAAAGAAATTCGAGCACTTAAGTGCTTAGTGCTCTAAACCTGGTTGGCCGTAGTAGGCATTTGCGCCATGCTTTCTTAAGTAGTGCTTATCCAGCAGAGTCTGCTGCATTGGCTTTAAGTAACCATTCTTTAAGACGAAGGTGTGGAAAGCCATGAAAGCGATCTCTTCTAAGACTACGGCGTTGTAAACGGCATTGTCTGGTGACTTGCCCCATGCGAATGGGCCATGGGAGTGGACTAAAACAGCAGGGACATCCTTGAACTCGATGCCACGGCTCTTAAAGGTCTCAATAATGACCTTACCAGTCTCGGCCTCGTAGGCACCATTGATCTCATCATCGGTCATGGTGCGGGTGCATGGGATAGCACCATAGAAGTAATCAGCACCAGTGGTACCTAAGGCTGGGATATCCATACCAGCTTGGGCCCAAGAGGTGGCGTTGCGCGAGTGGGTGTGAACGATACCGTTGATATCGGTGCTAGCGCGATAGAGCTCTAAGTGGGTTGGGGTATCAGTAGAAGGATTTAAGTCACCCTCAACTTTCTTGCCGGTCTCTAAATCCACGACCACCATGTCAGAGGCTTTCATGGTTTCGTAGTCGACTCCAGAAGGCTTGATAACAACTAAGCCCTTCTCACGGTCGATACCGGAGACATTACCCCAAGTGAAAGTAACAAGACCATGCTTTGGCAGGTCTAAGTTAGCGCGAAAAACCTTCTCTTTTAACTCTTCCAGCATAGCAACCTCAGAATCCATCCAAACCGAGCAGAAAGCTAACGAAGCGAAGCTAAACTAAGCGAAATGAAGCTTTGCCTCCACCGGCCACACAAAAAGCAAGCTACCAGAGCAATTACCGAGAGTAATTGAGTAATAACTGAGAAGTAAGTCAGCTAGCGCAGCAGATACAGATCAAGGAAAATAGCACGCTAGATGAGTTAGGTGGCTAGTGGTTATTTGATGTAATCATTATAGGCCTAAAATTCCGTAAACGTTTACGAAAAACTGATATTGTTAGCAGAAAAATAAGTTTTTGTGAGCTACATCGCTATTCGCAACATGCGTTTTTGGTCAACAAACAAGATAAACAGAGGGAGTGCGCGTGCACGAAGAACAGATCTAAGGGTTAGTGTACAGGCTCGTCGGTGACAGTACCTACTGGTTGGACGGCTTGGATTACGGCTTCTTTAGGGTTAGGGGTAGTAGCAGGTAGTTGTAGGTTCTCGATCGGGGCGTTTGGGCTAACCGATTGATTTTGCGGCTGTTGCAGTTGCTGCATCTGTGGTTGTTGTTGTGGCTGCTGGTAGTGAGGTACAGCAGTGGCTGTTGGAGCGGGTGCTGGTGCAGGAATAGCCTGTGGCCTTATTTGTTGTGGCTGTGGCTGTGGCTGCTGTGGTTGTTGTGGCTGTTGGTACTGAGGTGCAGCAGTGGCTGTTGGTGCAGGTG
>DXEV01000106.1 GCA_019114785.1 Candidatus Anaerobiospirillum pullistercoris
AGGTTTTATCATGTTTTATAATTAGCTTATTTTTGATAAAAATACGTATAAATATATCCTCATATGCCAACATTTGTTAAATGACACTGTATTTTTTAGTTATCGTGATGCAGATCGAAAAATTCAAAACTGGCTCTATTTCTCTCCTTTTTTATCTTCTTTTCTTTTGTAAGATGATTTTGTTGTTTGGAGGGTTTAGCCATGCTCAATGCCGATGTTGTCATCATAGGTGGCGGTGCCACCGGCGCTGGCATCCTACGCGATCTCTGTCTACGAGGCGTTAAAGCTATCCTTGTAGAAAGAGGCGATTTAGGTTGCGGTACCAGTTCCCGTTTCCACGGCCTACTACACTCAGGTGCTCGTTATGCCGTGCGTGATCGCAATGCTGCGATCGAATGTATCGAAGAAAATCAGATCCTGCGCAAGATCGCTAAGTCTTGCGTTGAGCCTATTTCTTCGATCTTTATTCGCACGCCAGAAGACGATCCTGATTATGAGGGTCAGTGGGTTTCTGCATGTCGGGCTGCTGGTATTTCGGCCAAACCATTAACGGTCGAAGAAGCGCTACAGATGGAGCCTAACCTCTCCCCTAAGATCAAATCGGCTTACTTGTGCCCTGGTGCTGCCATCGACGGCTTCCGTCTGCTGTGGCATATCTTTGATAGTGCCAAGAAGTTAGGCGGCCAAGTGCTCACCTATACCAATGTGATCTCTATTGATTCTTGTAATGGCGTCGTAGAGGGTGTCACGGTACAGGATAAGTACGCTGGTACCACTTATAAGATCGGCTGCAAATACCTCATAAACGCCACCGGCCCATGGTGTGCTCGCGTTGCCTCCTTAGCTGGCATTGATATCAATATCAAGCCATCGAAAGGCACGTTGATCGCCTTCAACCATCGTATTAGCACTAACGTCATTCACCGCCTGCACAAACCAGATAACGCTGATATCTTTGTGCCTCATGGTACCGTCACGATCTTAGGTACCACCTCGATGGATGCCGACCCAGACGACAACTCCACCACGCAAGCAGAAGTAGCCGAAATGATGGCTATCGGCCGCGCTACTTTTGAAAACTTAGATTCCTACCGCATTTTGCGCGTCTTCGCTGGATGCCGTCCTCTCTATGCAGGCGATAACAAGAACGCCTCAGGACGTGCGGTATCACGCGACTTCGTGGCTTTAGAGCATGGCCCACGTGATGGTCTCCAAAACTTTATGTCGGTGTGTGGTGGTAAGTTTACGACCCACCGCCAGATGGCAGAAAAGGTGTGCGATATCGTCTGCCCAATCTTAGGCAACCACACCCCTTGCTCGACCGCACGGATCAGCCTTGATCATGATCCAGATCCAGAGCTGATGGAAAAGGCCCGTCAGGTCTTCCCAAGCTATGGCACTAAGCTCTCCTTTAACCGCCAAGGTGCAGATCGTTTTGCTGAGATCGTGAAAAAGATCTCACAGGATAGCGACCAAGGTGAAATCATCTGCGAGTGCGAAAACGTCACCCGTGCTGAGATTGAGATGGTAGCTAAAGAGAGCACCACCCACTCCATCTCGGATCTGCGTCGCCGCACCCGTTTAGGTATGGGCACTTGCCAAGGCACGTTCTGTACTTACCGTGCAGTGGGTACCGTGCAAGAGGTCACTGACACGTGGACAGGCAATACCAAAGACCTGTTCAAAGAGTTCTTAGAGGCTCGCTGGAAAGGCATTCGCCCTGTGATGTGGGGCAACCAGATTAAGGATGTGGAGCTCACTCGTGGCATTTACGAGGTGTCCTTAAACATCAACCACGAAAGTGACACCACGCGCCAGTTCGCAGCCGCCGCTGGCTCAGCTGCCGTTGAGGCACAAACGGCAGCAGGCGCTGCAAAGGCAGCGGGTGCTGGTGCCGCTGAGGCGGGCAAAACCAAAGACCTCAAAATTAAAGTGCACCGTAAGGCTAGCAAATCGTCGCAGGAGGCAAAGTAATGGCTAAAGTCATCGTTGTCGGAGCCGGTGTTTCCGGTTTACTGGCTGCTTGCTTTGCCGCTGATCGCGGCCACGAGGTTAAGGTCTTAGCCTACGGCTTAGGTGCGCTGACCGTTGCCGGTGGCATCATCGACCTCTTCGGTTACGATGAGCACGGCTCCTTGATCTCAGATCCCTTAAAGCATATTGAGACTTTAAAGAAGCCTCACCCTTATGCCTTATTAGGCGCTGAGCGCGTCAATGAAGCCTTAGAGGCCTTTAAAGCCCTCACCGCAGAGCAAAACTATCACTACTTAGGCGATGGCCACCACAATCAAAAGGTGCCAACTGCCATTGGCTCTTTTAAGCCTTCTTGCTTGATTCCACCAAGCATCGATGGACAGATCATCTTTGAGCGTCCAAAGATCTTAGTGGTGGGCTTTAACCTGCTCAAAGATTACTACCCAAAGCTCATTGCCAAGAACCTGAAGCACTTCTTTGGTGATGCCAAAGGTATCGATATCCAAGAGGTGATCTTGGATTGGCCTACCGGTCGTGCTTATCGTGATGTCAGTGCATTAGATCTGGCTCGCGATCTGGAAACCAGCGTCGGTCAACTTAACTTTATCAACCAACTCAAAGGCAAATGCGGCCCTGATACTACGCTCATCATTCCACCAATCTTAGGTGAGCGCCCAGAGCTAGCCGCAGGGATCCAAGAGCACCTTGAGCAAGAGCTCAACACCAAGATGGTGGAGGTTTCTGCTATTCCGCCATCAGTAACTGGCTTGCGTCTTGATCATCTCCTGCGTCGCGCCTGCGAACAACGTCATATTGAGATCATCGACAAGGCTCAAGTCATTGGCTTTACTGGCCTCAAAGCAGATGCTCCTAAGGATATGCCTCATGAGTACAGCAAGGTTCGTGGTATCTGCCAGAGCTTGATCACAGGTGGCTACGGACGTGAGCGTGAATACAGTGCTGATGCCTTTATTATCGCTACCGGTGGTGTCTTTGGCTCTGGTTTAGTCAGTGCTATGGGCAAGATGTATGAGCCGATCTTCGATCTTGAGATCCCTGTTCCAGCTGAACAAAAAGACTGGTCTCATCAATATCTCTTCTGTGGTAAACCTCAGCCTTTTGCAGCCTATGGTGTAGCCGTAAATGAGCACTTACAACCAATAGACCCGCTCGATCCTCAAGAGCAAGTGCTCCTGCACAATGTGCAATTTGTGGGACGCTCGCTGCGTGGTTACGATTTCTGCTTTGAAAAATCAGGCAATGGCGTGGCTGTAACTACAGCCTACCAAGCAGCATGTGAGTTAGAGCACATCCTCAAGGAAAGTGCGGCCGTGATTGACCGTGCTCATGGGGCCCAGAGCTAGGAGGTGGTAAAGATGGCTTCAATCATCAAGCACGACAATCCAGATGCCTGCGTTAGCTGCAACATCTGTCTGACCGCCTGCCCTGTGGCTAAGGCGACACGTCTCTATCGTGGCCCAAAGTTAAACGGCCCAGCCCTCTCGCGTTTACGTCTCTTGGTGCAAGAGAATGATGACCCTATGGTCAAGTATTGCTCCAACTGCAAAAACTGCGACCGCGTCTGCCCTAACGGTACTTCGATCGCGGCTCTCAATATGAAAGCCCGCGCCGATTACTTTAAACATCACCCTCATGATCCTGCCGATCTCATCCTGAGCCAGAATGAGACCTTAGGCAAGCTCATGACCAGTATTCCTTTTGTCTCTGGTACTGCGGCTAACATCGGCATGAAGGTAGCCTCCAAAACCAAGCTGATTGAAAAGTTTGGTGTTGGTACCTACGCCCCATTGCCACAGTATGCCAACGTTAACTTTAAGACTCGTGCCAAGCTCTATAAGCAACCAAGCTGCAGCACTAAAGTGCTGTTCTTTCCAGGCTGCTATGTCAATTACAACGAGCCTGAGTTAGGCATTGCTTTAATCGAAGTCTTAAACCGTAACAACGTCGAAGTGATCGTCGATCCACGCTTAAGCTGCTGTGGTTCCCCTATTCTCTCCACTGGTTATTTAGACCAAGTGGAAAAACATGCTATCAGCAATGCCAAGATCCTTAAGGAGTACGTCGATCAGGGTATTGATATCATCACCACTTGCACCACCTGCTCGCTGTTCTTAAAGCAAGAGTACGAAGAACTCTTTAATCTGCCAGAGGTTAAAGCCTATGCCCCTCATGTCTATGAGGCTATGGAATACCTCTTAATGCGCAATTCTAAGGGCTTCTTTGTTAAGAGTTTCGCTCCTCTGGGTAAGTGCAAAGTGGCTTACCACACCCCTTGCCACTTAAAGGTTCAGGGTATGGGTCGTCCAACACTGGATGTCTTACGCTTTGTCCCTGGTGTAGAGGTTGAGGATCTAAACGCAGGCTGCTGCGGACTGTCTGGTGTATATGGCTACAAGAAAGAGACAGCACCGATCGGCCACTTGATTGGTTCTAACTTAAGACAGAAGCTCACTGACAGCGAGGCTGATATGGGCATTTGCGAGTGCAACATCTGCCGTCTGCAAATGCAGAATGGAACCGGCAAGAAAGCCATCCACCCACTCTACCTGCTGCGTGAATCCTATCGTAAGCGCGCTCACAGTGGCCGTTAAGGCCACAGCACAGTGGCTGTTAAGGCCACAGCCTGTGGCTATTAAAGCCAAGGCCACAGCGCAGCCACAGCCACAGCCACAGTGTGGTGGCTGCTAAAATAAATTCATCCACACCTTTGCTCGGCTCTCCCAAATGAAGCTAAGGGAGAGTACGGTCGTGGATCTCAAATTTGCTTCTTCCTGACTAAGTAAAAGCGCTTCTTTAGTTCCTAGTTCCTTACAGCACAATCCCTGAATAACTGTAAGCACACAACTCGAGTGGCAAAAGTGTAAGTCGCTCTTACTTATTACCAGTTCTATGTCTATCAAGGTGTGACAGCTTCTTTCGCTCTGTAACTGTCCACCTCCCAAGGAGATTGCCCTATGGCCAAGTATGTAATGGCTCTCGATGCCGGTACCACCAGCAACCGCTGCATCCTCTTCAACCAAAAGGGTGAAGTCTGCTCGGTCGCTCAACGCGCTTTCACCCAGTACTTCCCTAAGCCAGGTTGGGTGGAGCATGACGCCGATGAGATCTGGGCTTCGCAATTAGGCGTGGCTGTCGAGGCTTTAAACAAGATCGGCGCAACTGCTGAAGACATCGCTGCTATTGGTATCACCAACCAACGTGAAACCGTAATTGTGTGGGATAAGGCTACTGGTCAGCCAATCTACCACGCTATCGTGTGGCAATGCCGTCGTACTTCGGCCTATAGTGATGAGCTCAAAGCTCGCGGTCTGACCGATCAATTCCGTGCTAAGACCGGCTTAGTGATTGACGCCTACTTCTCGGCCACCAAGCTCAAGTGGATCCTCGACAATGTTGAAGGTGCCCGTGAGCGTGCTGAGCGTGGCGAGCTGCTCTTTGGTACTGTTGATACTTGGCTGATCTGGAAGCTCACCAAGGGCAAGGTACACGTCACTGACTACTCCAATGCCTCCCGTACCATGCTCTTCAACATCAACACCCTGCAATGGGATGACGAGATCTTAAAGGAGCTCAACATTCCACGTTGCATGCTGCCAGAGGTTAAGCCATCCAGCTGCGTCTATGGCACCACTGACTACTTCGGTGGCGAGATCAAGATCGCTGGTGCCGCCGGTGACCAACAATCCGCCCTCTTTGGTCAAACCTGCTTCAATGCTGGTGAAGCTAAGAACACCTATGGTACTGGCTGCTTCCTGTTAATGAACACTGGTGAGAAGCCTGTATTCTCGAACAATGGTCTGGTAACCACCATTGCTTGGGGCTTAGATGGCAAGGTCAACTACGCCTTAGAAGGCTCGATCTTCGTGGCCGGTGCTGCTATTCAATGGCTGCGTGATGAGATGCGTCTCATTGACTCGGCTATTGACTCTGAGTACATGGCCTCCAAGGTCAAAGACACCAACGGCTGCTATGTGGTTCCTGCCTTTACTGGTTTAGGTGCTCCACACTGGGATCAATATGCTCGTGGCACCATCGTAGGCATTACCCGTGGCGTTAATAAGTCCCATATTATCCGCGCTACCTTAGAGTCTCTGGCCTATCAGACCAACGACGTGCTGCAAGCTATGAAGGCTGATTCTGGCATTGACCTCAAGGCCTTAAAGGTTGACGGCGGTGCCAGCGCTAACAACCTCTTAATGCAGATCCAAGCTGACATTATCGGTGCCCCTGTGCTGCGTCCAAAGTGCGTTGAGACCACCGCTATGGGTGCTGCTTACTTAGCAGGCTTAGCTGTCGGCTATTGGTCCAACAAGGAAGACGTGATCAAGAACTGGGCTATCGACCATACCTTTGTGCCAAGCATCAGCGATGAAGATCGTGCACGCCGCATCAAGGGCTGGAATAAGGCTCTGACCTATGCTCACGGCTGGGCCAAGGACGAAGAATAGTCCGAAGCTCCGTAGACTTAACGCTTTGAGCACTACTCAAGCTCAAGCTCAAGTCTAACCGTCGCATTACCATCTCAAAATCTCCCCAGCGTAAGGGCTAGCTCTTACAAGGCCGAGATACAGGGAAGATGGTATTCCCCTCTTATCTCCAATGGGTGCGAGAACACGATCTCGCACCCCTAGGTCTTACTCGCCCTAAAAACCTCTTATAGGTGCCATAACAGGAGAGTGAGACCATATCCGAGGAGAACAATTATGCTGCCATATATCAGCGAATTTGTCGGTACAGCCCTGCTGCTCTTATTAGGTACCAGCGTGGTAGCTAACGTTAACTTAACTAAGTCCGGCATGAAAGGTGGTGGCGTCGTGGTTATCACCGTTGCTTGGGGTCTTGCTGTGATGATCCCAGCCTACATCTTTGGTGCTGCCTCTGGCGCTCACTTCAATCCAGCCTTAACCGTCGCCTTAGCCGTCAATGGCACTTTTGATTGGGGCATGGTGCCTGGCTATATCGTCGCCCAGATGGTCGGTGGCTTTGTAGGTGGTGCTTTAACCCACACCCTCTTTAAGGATCACTTAGATGCTGAAGAGAACCCTGCTTTGAAATTAGGTGTGTTCTGCACCTCCCCTTCGATGCCAAACCTCTTCCGCAACTTCTTATCTGAGACCATTGGTACCTTTGTCTTAGTGTTCGCTATCTTAGGCATTGCCCAAGTACCAAACATCGCCGGTGGTATGGATAAGATCTTCGTGTTCGGCATCATCGTGTCGGTCGGTATGTCCTTAGGCGGTTTAACTGGATATGCCATTAACCCAGCCCGTGACTTTGGTCCACGCTTAGCTCACGCCTTACTGCCAATCAAGGGCAAGGGCAGCTCGAACTTCGCTTATGGTTGCCGTGTACCACTGATTGCCCCATTCGTAGGTGGCATCTTAGCCGTGGTCGTATACAAGGCCATTCCTTGGACTGCCGCTGCTGTCTAACGCTCAGAGCAGACCGAATCTAGAAAACGCAATAACAACCAAAAACAGATAGCACCTTGATCCCCATCGCTCGCGATCGGGAGCCTTTTCTGCCAAAGCTCGCACCCCTACAAAAGGGCTTTGGCAAAAAGGTTTAGCCGCGTCCCAACCCCGCACACCTACACCGCACTACCTGCTATCGCCCTATACTTTGCCCATCTCCTGTACCGCCCTGCCCATACTACGCAAAAGCTAGGAAGCAAGCACCTTTGCGCCATATAGCGCCTCAAAGCGCTCAACTATCGAGCGTTGCTCCTTGTCCAAATAATCTAAGGCTGCACTGCGCATACTCTCTGGAATACCAAAATATGGCTCAGCAATACTGCCAGCAATAGCAGCAATGGTGTCGCTATCGCCTCCAATGGAGACGGCGTTACGAATGGTGTCCTCAAAAGATGTCGCCTCAAGAAAAGCTGCTATAGCCTGCGGCACCGACCCCTGACAAGTCTCATTGAACTCGTAGTTTGGGCGGATCTCTTCTAGAGAAGGAATCTGAGGGTAATAGTTCGCTTCAATATAAGACCTGATTTCATCTTGAGTCTTGCCTGTGCGCGCTAAGAAGATAGCCATAGCAACTGCCACTGCTCCTTTTATACCCTCAGGGTGATTATGGCTAATCTTCGTCACAGCTGTCGCAAGGCTCTCCACCTCAGCAGGATCAGCTCCTACCCAACCACAACCGCTGACGCGCATCGCTGACCCATTGCCATAACTGCCATAAGGCTGTGGATTGTCTGCAAAAATCCAGTTGAAGAAAGATAGACCAAAGCCACAATCTGGGTGCGCGCGGCCGATGCGCTGCATGCTCTGCACAGTCAGCGCCGGTAACTGTGGGAGCAACTGACAATCGATGCCGAGATCGTCTGATATTCCCAGCAGAGCTTCACACACCGCCAACGTCATGAAGCTATCATCGGTCACAAAGCAATCAGGGTGAAAAAGCTCAAAATCCTTAGCGCGATAGTTGTTAAACTCGAAGCGGGAGCCAACAATATCGCCAATCACAGCACCTAACACGCGACCTCCTTTAGCACAGCAACCACGCTGCGCCACAACTAAACCAGCGCCCGCCCCTCATCAGTACTGGTCACCAGTACTGGTACCAGTACTTGCAGTTAGAACACCAGCAGTGGCGCATTAGGGTAACGCAGCAGCGCACGTACCTGCTTTTCCGGCACCTTGGTGATATTTAGTGTTGGCATCTGCTTCTTAATCACCTGATAGAAGCTGTTTGGGCCACTGAAGAAAAACGGCACACCTTGATGTTCAGCTTGGACAAAACGCTCACGCAGCTCTTTAGGAAAACTCAGTTCCGATTGCAGGAATTGCAGCTCATCTGACTCAAGTTGGCTCTTCACGCTGGTAGTAATGCAGGCCTGCACCTTGATACCAGCTTTGCTGGCCTTATAGACCAAGAGCAACGCATAGAAAATGCGCCACCACTGCTCCCACCTTACAGCCTCTTTATAATCTGCGATTTGCTGAGGAGTCTCTGCAGCCAACACCGAGGCCACACCGTCAGCTGGATCTTGTGGGAACGAAAGGAACACTGTCAGTTCTGGCTCTGGCTGCTTACTTGTCACTAAAGACATAGCAGTCTCAGCTGGGGTAAAACGCATACTAGTCACAGAGGCCTGCAGGACAGGATCAATGGATTCATTGAGCTGTCTGATATGCCATAAGATCACCCGATGCTCTTCACCATTAATGCCTTGCTTGCGATCAGCTACCAAGAGCTTAGCCAGCTCAGTAGTGCTGATTAACTTCCATCCTGAGCGCATCGTCTGCGGATCAAGGTGATAATGCTTCGCCGCCACATCATGAACCAAGACCTCACAGCCTAAGCTTTTAGTCAGCGTGTTGTATGCTTGGTGTTCGTCGCGATACGTTTTCAGATCCAAGGAAAGATCAAAAGGTCTATGTCGTCTCGAATTTTCAGCCGTGAACAAGAACTCGTTATCATTGAGAAATGCAACATTACCACAACGATCAGTCACCAAATGCTTACGTTGCTCTTGTTCTTCCTCGGCCTCATCGTCATCAGCGACAGCGTCATCACCATCGAGATCCAAACCTGATTGCCAATCATTCATCTCAGCAGAGAGCAACGCATCGGACTCTGCCAAGAACTTAGCTTCAGCCTTCCCATCCACCTCGAGCTCTTCAAAGTCTAAGAAGTCATCGTCCAAAAATCGGGGATCACCTTCCTCGCCATAGTATTCAGGATATACGGGCTCCTCGTGAGCACAAGGCTTCTGTTTCCAGCATTGATCGACAAATTTCTCTTTTGCCGCTAAGACAGCCGCTGGCCCGATCAATACGACACGCTCAACTTGGTGCGGCGATGGCTCTTGGCACTTAGAGAGGATGCGGTGTATGTACAAATGAGAGGCGTAAGTCTCCATAAGAGGTGCTTGGATCACCAAGGTGAGCTTGGCCATAGAAAAACTCCAACAAATGCTCTGCCCTGAATAGGCTAAGCTAGAACAACGAAGAGCTAGACAAAAGGACAGCTAAGACTCCTGAGACAGGTGATTAGCGAGCACAGGAGCCAAGCCTTTGACCTTGGCCGCATTAGGATCTAAAACACGAACATAGGCATGTTCTTGTAGCGCAGCATCGCACGCACTTGCTTAAAATCGACCTCGCTCAGCTGCAAAAATGGCAGCTGCTTCTTGAGCAGGGTCTTAAAGTTCTTTGGGCCACTGAAAAAGAAAGGTACACCGCTATTGGCCACCTGCTTAATACGATCGCGCAACTGGAAAGGAAACTTGATGTCATCAAGGTCTTCTTGATCATCCTCATCCATGAACTCACCTAAATTAGCGCTAAAGCACGCCTGTACTTTATGCCCAGCTTTCTGTGCAAAGTAGAGCAGCATCAAGCCGTAATACACGCACCACCACTCTTCCCAGACATTTGCCCAATCCACATTAACTGCGCGTTTGTCTGTGTTGGCCGCCATTGCAGAATCAAACTCACAGACAAAATAGAGAGGGAAGCTAAAAAACACCGTAAAGTCAGGCTCAGCTCCATTAGCTTTTTGCACCTGTCCGTTTGCTCCATGAGCACCAGCTTGCTGCGCAGTTGCGCCAGCTCGCTGTGAAGCTGCGCCAGAACCTTTAGTTCCTTTCACGCCCTTGCCTTTATGAGGCGCATTAAGCTTCTTAGGGAAAATCAGGCTTTGTGATGACTGCTCAGCAAACAGATCCCCAATGTTCTTACAGCAGCCCTTGTAGCTGTAAAACACCACCCGCTCATCCTGCGCTGATTGAGCAGATACGCCCTCGACTTCACCATTGCTGCTCTTAGGAAAGAGGATACTCATAAGCTCGTTAGTGCTAATAAACTTCCAATTTTCGTGCAGCATGACCGAGGTGATGTTGTAATGCAAAGCAGCAAGATCATGCACCAAGACCTCGCAATGAAGCTTATTAGCGACCTTGCAGTACATCTCCGCCATAGCTTGTTGCTGAGCCGCCATGTACTCCACCTCTGCTATAGCAAACTGCACCATCTCGGCTTCTATATCTTGGTAGGAGTTTTCCATCTCCAAGTAGCTTGCTCTCATCTCAGGAGGAAGAAATTGAGCAAAAACCTCATCAGCATCATCCCCAACATCTTCACTATATTCTGAAAAATCGACCATGCTTAAGAGACGCTCTAGGTAAAGAGGTGTGACACTAAGCACGGCGGCAGGCCCAATAAACACTAAGCGAGCAACTTGGTGGAGGCGATTTCCCTGCAGCTTCTCAAGCATCTTGAGCAGGTTTTTGTGCTCATCCCCAAAAGTTAGCGGCGTCTGGATCACAAAAGTCAGTTGAGCCATGCCTATCTCCTTATATCTACCTCAAAACCAATCACCTAAAAGGGAGTCCTATAACTAGAACCGACCGTGAGAACTCCCTTGGTGCCACTCGCCCCTGCTTGGTGACGCGCGCTCCCAGCTTGCTGCTAGAAAAGCATTAGAGGTGCATAATCATCATAGATTTTCCCTAACGTCGTGTCCTCAGGGGCAGGAGTCATCATCAGACCTAAAACCTCGTGATTCATTACGGCCGCGAACGAAGTATAACCATTGTCTAGGTAGTAGAAAGGTACACCTTTGTTGGCGGTCTTTACCAAGAGCTTGCGCACAGGAGCAGGTATGCTGATTTCCGCAAGCTCTTCACTCACATCACCAAATTTATCTAAAACATCAACAGACATGCAGGCCTTCACTCTAAACTTAGCCCTGACCATCTCTTGGATCAGATTCAAGCCATAAACAACGCGCCACCACGACTCATCATTGCAACTCAGCCCAAAATCATTACGCACCTTGTCATCGGTTGCCGCCAAAGAAGGAGACAGGATATCGACAGCAATACGCGGGAAGTCAAAAAACACTAATAGCTCTGGGCTTAAAGATTCTTGCGGCTGCAATGCACTTGCTTTTGGAGCGCACTTCTTATGACCACCCTTGAGGGAATCCTTGTGCTGAGACAAAGCAGAATCAGGCTGAGCTTGAGATTTTTTTGTGGCGGCGGCTATCTTTTCTGCATAGGCCTCCATCAACTCATCAAGATCATAAGCCTCATTACCAAGCCCACTCCACACAAATACAAGGTGCTGCTCATTGTCACCAACCACAGACTCGTGTTCTGACTTAATGATGTCTAAAAGGCCCTTGGTATCTACAAAGCTCCAACCTGTATGGATAGTTTGAGGCGTTAGCTGGTAATGCTGCGCGGCAACATCATGAACCCGCACTTCGCAATTGCTCTGCGAAATGATCTTATGGTAGTCGTCCAACAACGTATTGAAGACGCGCACAGATTGATTGATCAACTTCTGCTTCTGCACAAAATCAGGCAATGCACTATGACTAAATGCCTCCGCAAACAGTTCCACCTCATTAGGGGATAAGGAACTCAAAAACGACGCTAACGCTTGTAAATCGGAATTGACGACCTCATCATCGTAGTCATCGTCATCGTCATCGTCGTCGAAGACATCATCGAAATCATCGTCCTCGTCATCGAAGTCGTCGTCCTCATCCTCATCGTCGAAGTCGTCGTCATCATCGTCGAAATCGTCATCGAAGTCGTCGTCCTCGTCCTCATCGTCGAAGTCGTCGTCCTCATCTAGATCATCAGAATCTAGCTCGTCTTCGTCCAGCTTGAAGTCGTCAAATTCGTCTTCGTCCTCTTCTGCTGCATCATCCTTAGCGCTACCTTCTTCAGCACCTAATGACGAAACAACACCGGCTTTGTTACGGTGCTCCTCTTCCTCCTCTTCCTCTGCATAAGGAGCAGAAGAAACAAAAGGATAGTGTCTACCACCAAGATTAAGCAGAAGCTTGCCTGCCAAGTCCTCGTTGGCTGCAAAAACAGCAGCTGACCCCATAAAAACCAAACGCTCCAATTGATATTCAGAGGAAGCATTAATTTCCTTCAAAATATCCTGCAAATGCCGATGCGCTTGGCTCTCTGATATCGGAGCTTGGATCACAAAAGTCAGTTTAGCCATGCCTATCTCCCTATATCTCCCTCAAAAACAATCACCTAAAAGGGAGTCCTCTCGCCAGAACCAACCGTGAAAACTCCCTTAGTGCCACTAGCCTCAGCTTGCTGCTAGAAAAGCATTAAAGGCGCATAATCACAACTAACCAGCTTAGTCATGTCTATACTGGCCTTAGACATCTTTATCTTCGGCACCTCACGCTTCAGCGCAGGAACAAAAGCTTTGTAGCCATTGTCGCTGTAGAAGAAAGGCACAAATTTGTTTGCGGTTCTAACCAAGAGCCTACGCACCTTATCAGGCATGTTGATATCCAAAAGATCGGACTTAGAAAAGTCATTTCTCAGATGGATATCAACGGCTAGGCAGGCCTTTACTCTAAACTTAGCCCTAGCTGCCTCTTGGAGTAAGTTCAAGCCATACTCCATGCGCCACCACAACTCAGAATCACAACAATACCCACAATCACGACACTTCCTGTCATTGTTGGCCGCTACAGAAGCAGAGAGTAGATCGACGGTAATGCGCGGAAAGTTAAAGTACACGAACAACTCTGGGGTTAGATCCCCCTGAGACTCTGAATTTTTCCTCTCCTTATGGCCATTGATCAACTCTTCCAAGGTCACGGCCCCGCTACCAATAGAGCTCCACACAAATACAAGGTGCTGATCATCGCCCTCATGGCTAGACTTGCTTTCTGCCTGCATGATGTCTAAAAGGCCACTACTATCGACGAAGCTCCAACCGGAATTAATATTTTCAGGCGTTAGCTGGTAATGCTGCGCGGCAACATTATGGACAAATACTTCGCACTTACTCTGCAAAACGATCTTGTGGTATTTAGCCAACAGCTGCTCGAAGACAATCTCTGTCTGACGAAGCAATGTTCTCCGCTTCAAAACCTCAGACGGATCATCTTCGTAATCGTTAGAGAATTCAGGCACAAGGCTCAAATGTCCACGACCATCATAGACGACAGAAAAAGGAAAATTGTCGTCCTCCACATTGGAGTCGTATTCGTCCTCCTCTTCTTCCTCATCCTCATAATAAGCAAAAGGAGCAGGCGTAAATCCAGCGAAAATGATGTTGCGCAACTGGTTCGCTACAGTGTCCTCGCGGGCGGCAAAAATAGCTGCTGGCCCCACGAAAACTAAACGCTCCAGTTGGTGCTCCGGATAATCTTGCAGGTCTTGCAAGATCCCCAACAAACACGCATGCGTCGCTATGTCGGATACTGGGGCTTGGATCACAAAAGTTAACTTGGCCATGAAACAAACAATCCTCTCTAAAAGCAGCTCTCTATGCTCTTATTTCACTACCCAATGAGGCACCAAAAGCAGCATACCTGAAAAGCCTCACTAAATCCTAATAACCGCGTTTTTGAACCAAACACACACAATATGTCTCAATCTGCACGAGTAGCGCTTGTATCGAGCTAAACGCTGAGCCTTGCCTATATGCTCATTGGCAACCTTGTCTAAAGTCATTGTGCCCCGCCTTCTCAAAATCGTCAAACCGGTGCAAACCAGCTCTAAAACACCAGTAACGACTCCGTCGTACTTTGGATAAAGACACGGCTAAGCTCCACTGGTAAAGACAACAGCTTAAGCGGCGCTAACTCCTTTTCTAGGTGCTGTTGTTGCTCCTCTTGCCCCGCAAAAAAGCACTGAATGTCATACAGCTCTAACTGCTTAAGCTGCTTTACTAAGGTCCCATGCGACAGCACATCGAGCTTATGCTCGCCCTGCTGCTGTTGCTCATCGCTCCCGCCCTGATCAATAAAGTAAGCAGTAACCTTAAGATCCAGATCAGCGGCATTGATGACCATATTGAGACCTTGTTCCCAGCTCCACGCATTTTCTGCACGTTGAGCTAAGCTCAGTTCCGGATCTTGCCTCTGATCCAGACCTTGTTGCTGCTCCCTGTTATTTGCGTTAGCCCCAGCGGCTAAGGTCACAGGTATTCCATGTGGCGGATAGCTAAATACGACCCGCAAATCCGGTTTAAACGCTGGATCTAAAAAGGCGTTCTTTTCGGCTTGGTAAAAAGCATCACAGCTCTTTTGGCAACGTCCCTGCCCATCTGCATTCTGAAGTGCATCCCCGTTAACCCCTAAGGCCCCCACTAATGCCTCAGATGAGGTACTGTCATTTAAGCAGATCACCTTATGCTCTGCTGACGCCTTGTGTAATAAAGCCAGCACTTCCATATAACCCGTAAGCTGCCATTGTTCCTGACGCAGGCTCTCATCACGTAAGCCATAATGCCCCGCTGCCTGCCCACACACCAAGCACTCACAGCCACTGTTCTGGGCCAATGTATTGAGCGCCTGCGACATATTGCGCCAGCATTCCAGAGCACTCTGCTCCTGCTCATAGAGCTGCTCTACGGCTTGAGGATTAGTTGCCCATACTGCTGCTGGGCCTACCAGCACCATCTTGTCGAGCTGGTAATCACTTTTGGGCAACAGCTCTAATAACAGCTGTAACTTCTCAAGGTGCTTGGTTATCCCACGCTGAGGAATGGTCACCACTAAGCTCACACTTTTAGTCACGCTCTTTGTCTCCAAAAAACAAAAAAGCCACTGCCCCACCTCCCCCTGTTCTCGGGGATAAGGTCAAGCAATGGCTGTTTTCCTAAACATCTGGCGCGCATGGTGCGCGTGGCACGGTGGCATACGCTGCCACCGGCACCAGATGTTTTAGCTGTTAGCTCTTCTTAGAGAGCTAATTAGATGTTGCCTGAGTTGTTACCAAAGGCGGCATAGTTGAGGTTGTCTAAAGCCTCACCCAGCTGCTTGGCAAGCTCATCACTGGATCTGTTGTCCAAGACATCGGAGCGCATCTTGGCACGAGCGATCTCTTCGCGACGCTGCTGGTGATACTTGAAGCCAGTACCTGCTGGGATCAGACGACCCACAATCACGTTCTCCTTCAGACCACGCAGCTCGTCAACCTTACCGGCCACAGAAGCCTCGGTTAACACACGAGTGGTCTCTTGGAACGATGCAGCCGAAATGAAGGACTCAGTAGAGAGCGAGGCCTTGGTTAAGCCCATCAGAATGTGACGGTACTTCACCTCACGCTTGCCCTCAGCACGCAGACGCTCGTTGACTAACTTAACGTGAGCCACTTCAGCCTGCTCGTCCTTTAAGAACTCGGTGCTATCACCCGGATCTAAGATCTCGCACTTACGCAGCATCTGACGCACGATCACTTCGATGTGCTTATCGTTGATCTTCACACCTTGCAG
>DXEV01000107.1 GCA_019114785.1 Candidatus Anaerobiospirillum pullistercoris
AATTAATATTGCTCGAAAAGAATTAGGGGATGACTGGCTGAAAGAGCTGGTCGGACGTTATAGAGGGTGTTTAGTGAATACGCCCGTTGTGCTCAACACAACTAGAAAGTCCCCATTGCAGACAGCTCTTACTCTTAGTGGTTGTGTTGCAATGGAGATTGAAGCCGCCACCTCTATAGGTGGCCGGTAATTCACCGTGGTTGTTCTATTTCAAGGCTTTGCAGACTGGTGATGTCGCCCGTGTAGCTCCAATAGACAAGCTCAGTGTGGTGATCACCATTGTGCTGGCTTTTATTTTTCTTAAGGAAGAAGTTAGCTTGCGAGTGATTGTGGGTGCGCTTCTGATCTCCGGTGGCAGTATCGTGATGTTAGTGAAATAGTGCTGCAAGAGGGGCGCAAAGTCCAAAAAGCGGTCGCTTGCCCTTTGCTCCCCTGATGTGAGGGGGTCATATGAACCCAAAAAGAGAGCAGCTCTCGGTGATAAGCGGTTAGAAGGCTTTCGCAAGAGCTCTGGGCATGCCCGACGACTCTCTTTTGGGCAGTGAATACGGAGCCCTGTTTAGGCTTTAGAAGCGAATGCGCAGCTGCTTTAAGCAGATCAGCGATACGTCCTCGCGGAATGGACGCTTGCCCTTGTGCTGCTTAATGTCATTGAGGATCTTAATGACCAGCTCGTCAGCTTGTAAGGCATTAGCTCCCACACAGTGATCCAGTAAGCGATCCATACCAAAGATCTCGCCAGCAGCGTTTTTGACGTTGAGAATGCCCTTAGAGTAAAGCATTACCATGTCGTCATTGGCCAAGTACCACTTCACCAGCTCAAAGTTTTGCTCTTTATTGATGCCCAAACGCTGCTCGTTAAATGGAGCCACAAAGTGAGGGCCAGTATCGTCCACCACGATAGGTACACAGTGTCCAGCATTGGCGGCAATGACATTACCTGTTTTTTCGGAGATCATGCCGATAAAGAGTGACACAGGTGAGAGGTGAGGAATGGTGCATAAGCGCTCGTTTAAATACTGCATCACGTGTGGTGGATCTAAATCGAGCTTTAAGGCCTCAGATACCAGAATGCTGACTACAGCTACAGTATAGGCAGCCTTAGTACCACTGCTTTCACAGTCACCAATGACAAAGGCCAGATTGTCATCATCAAGACGCTGGATCGTGTAGAAGTTACCGCTGAGCTCACGTGCAGGAACGGTAAAAGCGGCAAAGTCCACAAAGTTCGATGAAGGCATCGACTCTTCGCTTGGCAGTGCGTTGAGCAGCATCTGACGGGCAGCAATGCATTGACCTTCTTTACGATAGAGTGGAATGCGGGCCTTAAACTCTTGCTTCAGCTCTTCTAACTGTTCGTTACTGTTGAGCTCTAAGCTTTGTGCAAGACGGACTACAGCTGTGAGCATTTGCCATGCAGGGCTGTGCTCGTCTAGGTTGTCATCTTGGCAGAGCTCCATCACAAGCTTGGCGGTGACATCCTCCGGCTTAATGGTGTTCAGCTGGCCATTGGTCACAGACTCCATGTTGGATTTGCTATCTGCAGGCTTACTGTCATGGCTATCAGAGGTGCCAGAGTCAGGGCTTAGTGAATTAGCAGACAGAGAAGCAGAGGATTTTTCTGTAGCGTCGGAGGCGCTAGCGGTTAATGGCGTATTTGCGTCAGTAACATGTTCGGCATTAGTGTCTTGAGCCGAGCTCTGAGTAGCATCAGCTGCGTCAGACTTCTCAGTGGAGTCGGAGGCTTGTTGGCTGACAGCAGCTTGTGCCTCGCTTTCTTTTACTGAATCGTGGGCGAGAGCGCCTTGAGCTGAGCTGTTATTGGAGCCTTCAGTCTCAATAGCATTCTTAGCTTCTGCCTGCACGTCGCTTGCGGTCTCTCCGTTAACGTCTTCAGCTGAAGTGTTTGGAGCAGCATGAGCTGCGCTTGCAGCCTCTACATTAGCAGTCTGTTCCTTGTCTGTTGCAGTAGTGCTGTCAGCCTCGGTATTGTTTGAGGTTGTCTCAGCGGCAGAGTCTGCGCTGGTCGCAGTTGCGCTAGCAGCACCAGCGGCCGTTACATCAGAGTTTGGTGTATTAGCAGCTTGTGGCTGTAAGTCTACATAGGCTTGCTGTAAACGTTGCTTAAAATCGGCTGGGCTCATGTCATTGAGCTTGCGCACCAAGGATGACAGCATCTTGAGCTTGCGGCGCTCGCCTTGATTATCCTTTAGCGCTACGCGTGCAATGAGTCCTACTGAGAGCAGAGAGAGCACAATGGTGAAGATCTTGGCCAGCAAGATCAGCGAGGTATCACTCTTAATAAGATCAAATGGACGCTTGACCAGTAAATAGGAGTTGATACTGCGGACATAAGAGACAGCAAGGATCGAGGCCTGATGTTCTTGGGTGATGCTACTGGCATCATCAAGTAAGTTACCGTCTTGATCGATTAAGCGTACACCAATGAGCTCACGTAAATGGCTGCTGCTCATGTCTAAAGCCAGATCAAAATCTTTGCTCTTTAAGATCGGCTGGCCACGACGCACGATCATGACAGCATCGTCCTTAAGGATCCCTTGTAACATAGGATCGATGTCGGAGAAGACTTTTTTGAGATTTAAGGCGATGTTGTCGAGTACTTCGAGGTAGCTACTGACGATGTAGTAGTTGCTGTTGGTGTCTTGGTCGAAAAGACGCAGGCATAGGTAGGTATCGCTACCAGAGTAGAAAATAGTAAAGCTCTGGGCCAAGGTTTGCGGCTCAGAGATCATCTCTTCTAAGGTTTGACCGTTTTGGTTGCGGGCCTTGAGTAAGTGTTGGGTACTCTCGTCGTCATTGTGATCTTTAAGGCCGTGTACGGTGAGCTCTTTGCTGTCTAGGTTGTAAGCAATATAAGGCACGCCAAAGTAGTTGAGGCCTTCTAAAGCGTAGACTAGGTTCTCACCGCTGCTATAGGCTCCACCTGTACGGATATTTTGCTCAAAAAAGTTTAAGAGTGGATCTTTGCGATAGTAGCTCTGATCTAGTGCCAAGATGTTGCTGAGTGAGGAGTTGATCAGCTCATAGTAGTCACCATTAATGCGTTGCACATAATGGTTGAGATCTGCACCTACAGCGGTAAAACGCTCTTTGAGCTCTTGCTGGTAATTGGCATCAATGGTGTGCTCAGCGCTGATCAAGGAATAAAAAGCACCAGCCGCTGTGAGGGTAAAACCCAGCGCCGCCAATGTAATAATTTTTGAGCATGCTTGCAGCTTCACGGCAACTAAATCCTTAAATCCTGAGCAACTAACTAAAAGTCCGTATCACACGGTTGATCGCAAGTTAACAAAAACAATGATAGTGATGCAGCCCAATACCGCAATTAGTGCAGACCAACTTGAGGCAAAAGCAGGGGGAAGTTCCTAAGATTTTAAGGCAAGCCGCTGCTTATATGCAGGTACTCAGAATTAGCAGAGCATTGCTCCTCGTACTAGAGGTGCGTTCTCTGTTTAGGTGTGAATCCTATATCTTGAGCTCTTAGGAGAAAGATTCTAGAACAGCTAAATATACGGGAGGTGAACGTGAGGCTCACGTGCGTATGGCCGCTGTCTAGCCGGATCTCTGCGCTAAGACTATCATTTTGGGATTATAGCACGAATGTTACCTAGCCCAGTGTAATCGCATCTAGGAAACGGCTGAAAGCTAGATCATATCTAGCGTTAGGGCCAAGGAACGATGTCTTTGAGGCCATCAATGGCGTAGAGATGAGATGGTGGTGGTGCTGAGGCAGGGAAAGGTTTGGTCTCTGCCTAACAGTGGCTGCCATGGCAGAGCGTTTTAGCCATGGCAGAGAGCTGGTCAGCGATAGGGTGCTGGCTTTGCAGTATGCATGAGCCTTAATGAGCCAGCTCAAAAACGTAGGCTTTAGGCTCACTGTTAGCTGCCTGAACTTTAGCCATTTTGGCCTTCAGAGCAGCTTGTACTTCTGGGGTATAGCCACGGGTCTTAGAGAGGCATACGTGCATGCAGGCAGTGCAGTTCATGCACTCTTGTTGGTTTTCTGGCTCAACCTTCAGGGTCTCTGGATTAATGATGCCACAAGGGCACATTACCACACAGCGCTGTTGGCAGTCGTTATTGCAGGTCTCGAGATCCAGAGGTTGTGGAATGCAGACGGCTGGGGCACGGGCTTTAAGCGGCGTGGTGTCATCAAAGCTCATGGTTTTCAGCTCTTGACCAGCCTTTTGGGCTTTAACAATAGCCTGCATAATGCTTTGGGCCATAGAGTGCAGATTAGCTTTGTCGGCATCATCAGGACGATGAGCAGCTAAGGTACGGCACAGTGAGTGCTCGGCAATAGCTTCGATACGACCAACGATCTTAAAGCCATGGTCGCGTAAAAAGGCCATAGTCTCGCGCTCACCATCTTCAATCGCGCGGTTACCGTATACCGAGACCACGATAGCAGAGGCTCCATTGCCTTTGAGCTCTGGCCAGTTTTGCAAGGCCCATGGCATGCGGCCATAGAACACAGGGTAAGTAAAGACTAAGAGATCGTGCTCGGTAAATTCAGGGACGCGGGTAGCGCGGCGCTCAGG
>DXEV01000108.1 GCA_019114785.1 Candidatus Anaerobiospirillum pullistercoris
GACCCTAACTCCTACGACAAAATCATTACCATCGAAGCCAGCGGTATTGCTCCTGCTGTGATGCTCGGCTACATCGCCCATAAGAAAGTGGTCTTCGCTAAGAAAAAGAAGCCATCCACCATGAGCAACATGCTGGTCACCGAGGTGTTCTCTTTCACCAAGAACACCACTTACCAGATCTGCGTATCCGGCGAGTTCTTAAAAGAAGGCGAGCGCGTCCTCTTTATTGACGACTTCCTCGCCAATGGTAAAGCTGCCCATGGTATCATTGACCTTGTGCAACAGGCTCATGCTCAGATCGTAGGAATGGGCTTCATCATCGAAAAGTCTTTCCAAAGTGGTGGCAACCTTTTACGTCAGCAAAACATTCACGTTGAGTCCTTAGCCACCATTGCTAGCCTCGACAATTGCAGCATCACCTTTGCTGAGTAGGCAGTCACAGCTCTAATATAGTCCCCTAAGGGACTCAAGCCCTGCAAGGATCCTCATCATAAGGGTTCATGCGGGGCTTGTTATTTTGGGCTTGAACTACTGCTCTCAAGCCACATACATCCCCTTTTGCTCTAAACAGGCATCAAAACATCTGATGGTGTCCATGGAGCCAGCTGCACACCTAAAGGAGCCTGCTTCTTCTCACTCCAAGCCCGCAATTCCTCTCCACTTAGCTTCATACTCAGCTGTAGTTTGAGGCGTGCATCCCTTGCTGCCAAGCCAATCTGGCCCATTAGTATTTGCCCTTGCCGATAGGAGACGCTAAAGAGCAATTCGCCCTTGGCATTAAAGCAGTTTTCTATCCCTTCCTTTCGCCCACGCACAAAGGTGCTCGCTAAGAACAATGGCCCTGCATCATAGTAGGTCTTTTCGATACCATGAGGTTCACCCCGCATAAAGGTCAGTTCATGCAGCAAAGTGCCATCACGTGCAAATTCCATTACTGGGCCGTGCAGCTTGCTGTCCACCATGGTACTGACCACCTGCAGTTGCCCATTGTCATGATAGAGCAGATGAGGCCCTTGCCATTTCCCATCGTACTGCTCGCACTCCTCAAACACGGTCTTACCGTCAGGGAAATAGCGCCTGATTAAGCCCTCTACTTTGCCTCTTTTAAAAGGGATCTCTGCTTTGAGCGTACCTGTGAAAAAGTAGCTTCTCGCCACACCCTCTTCTTTGCCGTTGTAGTAAGGGATCTCTTCTTTCACCACCCCAGACGGATAGTACTCTTTGGCTACTCCCTCACGTTGATCGTTGGCAAAATATATCTCTTCGCACAGGGTACCATTCTCTAAATAGTGCTGAGCCAAGCCCTGCATTTTGCCTTGCTTCTTGTGGCAAACATATTTGAGCTCACCACTGGGATAATACGCGCGACATTCACCCTCTTCGCGGCCATTTACCACCGTGCACTCGTAAATCAGCACTCCTTGGCTAAAATACTGCTGACGCTTACCAAGCTCCTGAGCTTCGGACTCTCTATTTGCCTGTCGTGCTAGCCTCTCCCGCTCAAAGTTTGCCCATAAATCCGCTGCGACTTCAGCTTGTGATCCAGAATGCTCAATCGCAACGGACTTATCCGAAGCAACGTTGGTGGCATTGTTGGTGGCACCAGCGCCTGTATTAGCAGCGCCCGCCCCTTCCTGTCCTTGGTTTTGCTGAGAGTCGACACGAGCATGACGTGGGTGGATCACTACCACCTCTTCGACCAACAACACATCGTCCTTGCTACCCATACTCGTCCTCCACTCTGTTTGCTTCTTTGCTTGATATTGACCTAATGGGCTTACTTTGCAAAGCTCCCTACTCTCAACCAATATCTTAGGAGCCCAGCCCCTAACGTGCAACGAGAAAAAATTGCTCTTTTACCATCACCACAGTCTAAACATGCGGTGCTGCGATCTTGCTCGACTAAGTCCCCTAAAAATAATTACACCCTATTTTCCCTACCTTACCACTGTCAAAAGTGTGGCCGCTCTGACAAAGCGCGGTAAAAGTTTTCACACTGGCCCCTAGTCATACTAAAATGAGAAGCGGCACGCTGCCCAATTCTTGCAAGTTCTCATCATCTGGTAAGAACTAAGACAGGGTGTAAGCGTTTGCCTTACCTACTCTTTCCTTAGTTTCTATCGTGCTCAACTTATTTTTAGTTGCCGGATAGACGGCTTGAGCTGCTTGGTCGCAGCTCTCACTCTCAAGCAAGCTGTACCTCTGACTGTACGACTGTACAGCTGTACCTCTGAGGTTATTTTGCTCTGAGCTGGTGCTAGCGTCTTAGCGTCTTTAGGTCGGACTTTTTGTTATGAGCGAAAGCAGCGAACTTCAACATTCCATCTTCACCAAAGACATGCCTAATGGTGATGTCTACTTCTACGACAGACAGCTGGACATTGATCCTCTATCAGGATTACAAAAAAGTACTCAGCTCAAGTTACTTGCAGTGCAAAAGTATGGCTCTGATGATGTGATCTCTATGTGCCCACTGCAAGGTGCCCCTAAAGGTTGCAAAGTCCAAGTGATCGTTGCGCCTAATAAACAGATCCTCGCCTTAGTGCCTTATGCTTTCGCCACTGAGGGCTCTCTGTCTGTTTACGAGCAAGCTGCCGTTCAAGCCCAGCAAGATGCTAACCTCTACCATCAAGCTCAAGCACAAGCAGATTACAACGCTGCTCATACTAACCCTATAAATCAGGTTAACACTGATCTAGCCTTGCCAAATTATGGCCGGACTAAAGATGAGCTGCGCTTTGCCCCTTATGCTTGGAGCTACTACCATCAAGGTCAAGAAGTACCTTTTGTTCCTCGTGAGATTAATGTCGCTGATGGTGCTCATGAGGACTCGCAAGCTATCTTTGGTGATGATGGCACCTCTGTGCCTGACTTTCTCAATGTCACAGCCAGTATTTCTAATTCGGTTTTGACCTCTAAGGAAAAGCAAACACTGCTACCTAAGAGCAAGTCATTAGATCGTGCTTGGCTTCCACGTCATAGAATACGTGCCTTTGGTCAAGAACAAGAGACTCCTTTAGAGCAACTTAAAGCTCAAGCCCAGAGCTCAGCACAACGCTCTCAGGAATTGGCTGCATCTCAGCTGTACCCGAACACGATCAGTGCTCGACCTGAGGCTCAGGTTAATCCTATTTATGCAGGATTGCGTGCAACCACTGCTGCCCTTGCAGCTCACAATGATCCGCTACGCTCCAGCATTTCTTCAGAGGCTGCTAGTAGTGCTGCCTCTTTATCAAACTCTGCCAACGATCTCAGCTCGATCTATGAGCTGCCAATCGGTATGGCACAGAGTGTGGCCGATGCACCTTATAATAGCTACACTCAACTTTCTTCCGTTCATTATCCAATGGCTCGGCAACAACACATGCAGGCTTTATCAGCAAACCAAGCGCGCCCAAGTGTCAGCGCCGCAAACACTCCTCTTACAGCTAATCTAGGGGAGTTGCCTTCAGCTACAGACAACAGCCGCTTACAGTACGTAAAGACACCACAGAGTAGAGAGATCTCTTCTTTTAAGGACTTCTCTACCCCTCAGGATAACAATAGCAGTGCTTTTATCTCAGCAAAGCGTCATATCACCGCTCCGCAAAAGGCTGTGGTAACACCACGCTCTAGTCTTGAACAGCAGCGCTATCCTGCACTTGGTAGTCTCGAGTGGCAAATGAAGGCCATGCAGCCTGCTGCACCTGCTGCAAAGGCTATGCAGCCAGCTGCAGCTGATTTTAGCGCTGCTCATTTACAGTCTGAGCCTAATGCTGACTTAATGGAGGACTCTACTGAGAATTTAGTAGACAATAACTTGTCGGATGAGGCCTATAGCGAAAATACGCTGATCACTTCCGTCGTCAACGGTACCTATCAACAACAAACCATTCACCATAATCCTGTGCTTACATCTTCTGAGCGCGATGAGCGCAACACTATAACCACCCATCATGTAAGTACTGATGAGGGCAGCAAAGCCGCTCACAGTAATTACCATACTCAACAAGAACCTAGCGAGCACAGCGAACATAACGCTGCTGCCGCTCTCCGTGCTGCTGGAGCCGCCGAACATCACAATGAGTCAACAGTGAGCAAGATCGCTGGCAACGCTACTGCTCATGACAGCTCCAAAGACACTACTACCTCTAAAGATAGTAGCAAAGCTGATGCGTCCACCCAGTCTGCGGAAACTAAACTGACTCCAAGTGCAGCCACAGCAATTACTGCTTCTCATGGAAATAGTGCTGCGCAGCGGGCTTTACAACCACAATCTGCCAACATTAACGTTAGTACTACCCCAATGCGTACCCGTCATGTCATTATCAGTGATGGCAGCCGTACTCAAACTCAAGCTCAGGCTTTAAGTTTAGCCCCTGATCCATCCCTGCGTCGTAGTAGCTTAGGCAATAAGCCTGCTCCTGTATCGGCTCAAACCCGTGCTCAGGCTCAAGCCTATATCGCTAGCCTGCAAGCACATGCTAATAAGGCTGTGCTAGCGGTTAAAGCTGCGCAGAAGATTGCTCAGGCTACCTTCGGTGATACCTACGAGATCCCTCCATACCAAATGCCAACAGCTGATGCTTCGCGTTTAGAGCATTTAAGTATGCCAAACGTTAACATCCCGCTGTATGAGGATCCTAACTACATTCCATCTGATAGCGCGATCGCTTTTGCCGATCAACACGCGCCTTACCATCAGGCTTTTTCTCACTCCACGTCGATCTCTCGCTATTCCTATGGTGCAGAGTTCGCTTCCCAGGAGGAAAAAGAAGTGCGCAGTGCCAAAGAATATCAGCAACGCGTGCACCGTTTAGCTCAAGAGCAAGCAGCTTACGCCGCTGAGGCCAAGGCTCAAGGTTCCGTGGAGGAATCATGGGAAGACTTTATCCCTGCCTCAAGCACCAATTACAATGAGCCACGGACACGGATCACGCATCATGAGTACAACCCTCTGCATCATGTAGAGGGCTCTGGCTTTGCTCCAAATAATGCTGCCTACCCTACTGGTGCCCAAGAAAACAATGCACCAAATACTACGGCACGTCCTTACACGCCAACAGCAACTCCTTGGTGGCGAGATCAGGCTATTACCGAGCAGACTGCTCAAGAGGCCTTTGCTGAGGATAAGTTCCATCAATCGCGTCAAGGTGCATTTATCGGTACTCCTGAGGAGTTCTTACCTGAGGAGCAGGCAGAAGAACTGAACCCTACTAATACTTTCCTCAATCAGTCTCAGTTCTCACCACGTACTGTAGTTTCGGCTGCTACCAGCGAAAGCACTATTGTTTCAGCCCCAAGCTTTACTCAGCAAGATCGTAACGCCCAAGCTTTTGCTCAAGCTCAGATCTTAGCCCAGCAGCAATCTCACAATGCCGCTGCCCATTACACTGCCAGCGCTGAACAATACATTTCTCCATATGGCAATGACGAGGCTCTGGAGTTAGATAGCTACGAAGAGGCCTTACGTGAAGAAAATCGCGAGGCTGCTGATCTGATTGCTGAGCACAATGCCTTTGCTAAAGACAGCATGGTTCTCTCTACCCCAAGCACCGTCGTCTCGGGTAAGGGCTCACAAGCCGCTGCCGCCGCAGCTGCGAGCGAAGCTCCAATTCCTGAGCCACAAGTTGCACCTGAAACCACTGAGAGCCCAGAGGACTTTAGACCATCAGGCAACACTGCGGTAGAGCGTCGTCCACTCCATACCTATCGTATTGATCGCACTTTCTCTGACTTTATTACTGCCAATGGTAAGAAAGGCACAGAGGAAGCTGTGGCTGCTGCCGCCGCTGCCGCTGCACGTAAAGGCGAATTTGACCTTGACCCTACAAGCCCAGCTGCCGATGAGATCGCCCCTGCTGTAGCACTACAGTCAAGCAATGCCACTGCTATTTCCAGTACTTCTAAGGATTTAGCAGCCGCTTATGCTGCCTATGACGCTGCCCCAGCCGCGCTTGAGAGTGATGTTCCACAGCATCCAACTGCTATTGCTATCACTCCACAGCAAAAGCCAAAGAGCCCAGAGAGCGATAGTAGCGATAACACTGCTCCTGATTTCAGCGACTTTAAGACCGCTGATGGCTCTACTGTGGCCAGCGATTACAAGATCCGCGTGATCTCGCAAAAGCAGCTTAAGGCCCAACGCGCCAGCGAAGAAGCTCAAGCTAAGTTGGCTGCAGAGCAAGCCGAACAAGAGCGTCGTCAAGCTGAAAAGGAGCAAACCGCTAAGCTCTTTAC
>DXEV01000109.1 GCA_019114785.1 Candidatus Anaerobiospirillum pullistercoris
GCCTTGGCGCTGTAGAGCAAGCAAGGTCAGCTCGGCTGCTTTGGAAGTGCTCAGGCTGTATTGCGGGAAGAGCTGAACCACCGTTATTTGGGTAGCACCGCACTGTAAGCAGTGGTCTATGGCTTGCTCAAGGCCTTCACCGCAATAGGCATAGCAGGGACGTACCATAAAGCGCCAGCTTTTAGCCTCCGCATCAGGCTCCGCACTTTTGGCAGTAGCAGCATCCCCAGTAACACCTGTAGCAGCGGTTACTGTGGCATCGGCAGCTTTGGCACTTTCTGTATTGGCAGAGAATAGGGACTCTTGACTGAGGCGGAGGGCATCTTGAGCTGCTGTAGTGGTGATGTTTTGCAGCTCTTGGCGCTCGTTGAGGTATTGCTCAAGCTTGACACAAAGTTTGTCCATGGCTATGAGGTAGGGGTTATGACCATCGACAAAGATCTGCTCGTAGCGCTTAATCAAACGATGTGGTCGCGTGCGCAGGATAAAAGAGTGCAGGATGGGTTGCCAGAGGAAAGAAGGAAGTTGGATCACCCATTTATCAGAAAGAAAGCGATTGAGGTAGCGACGCAGGCTAGGCACCGTTAATGTCTCCGGCGAGCCGACGGAGTAAAGAATGACAGCGTGGAGCATAGAGGCCTCCTTTCCTGCGGTAGGATTAAGAAAATCGCATGTTTGTTGTAATCTCTTTTATTGTGCAGTAAGGATCGACGGAAAAACAAGCGTCAAGAGACAAAAGGGTGAGCTTGTCCATGGTTTAGGGAGCAAGAGCAGGGCTTTAAGCGGTAAAGCTTGGGGCAAGTAAGGCTCACGTCTGAGGTGAGTGGCGGCGTGTAGGCTCACTGGCACACCTGCGTATTGGCGCATGGTTGCGCAAGCCTAATGGCGCGTTGGTGTACCAAACGGAGACTATTGGGGGCTTAGATTAGGAACGAAGTCTTGCCTGCTGCTGAGCTGCTACAGGTGCTTGAATGCCTTGGTGTTATGAATAACGATAATAAGGCAGCTATTACGCTATTACAAAGTAGAGCTTGGAGCACTAATACAATAGAGCAAGAGCCATAAGATAGCGGGTTTTAGGCCGCAGCAGATTATCTCACAGCGCCACAGCTTGGCTTAGTGTGGCTGTGCATTGGTGAGCCAAAAGCGTTTCTATGTGTCATAGAAATAATGAGCTCATATCATGATGAGCAATTTATAGAGTAGAAAGTCACCAGTATACTTTAAGAGCGGCTGCGATATTTACTTTGTTTTTAGCCTGAGTGCGCGAGATTTAGTGCTAAGCTATATAAGCACATTGATGTCATTTTTGTAAGATTATTGTAATGTCCGTGTTATTATTGTTACAATCGAATCTGTAGTACTTTGTTTGGTGCTGCATGAAGCCGTGGTTTTACTTTGGTTTGCCCCACGTGCTAGAAGTTATAGATATAACTCTAAGCCAGAGTAAATACTATCGATAACGGCACTAGCTGTTACACAGTTATATTTTAATGCCAGTGGAAGATTTTCAATGCTGCATTGAAAGTGGCATTGTAGATAGAGCTTTTATTGCTCTGGTGTGGCGCGGCGATATGATAGACGCTATACCATGCTATATCACAAGGCTAAGCGTGATTATCGCTAGTCTCGTGCAGGGTGAATCGTGATGGAAAGCTCTGAAGATAAGGCGCGGTGGTGCAAATAGCACCCTAGAACTCAACACTGGCGAAAGGGCTTTGGTATTAGGTTGCTGTAGTAGTTGTTACTGTCACTTTCATTTTCATTGATAATGATAAGGCAGACTACAGCTAGCTATTATCCAGAATTTTTTGTTTGATAGTAGGAGGCGGCGCTTGCTAATTGATCATTGCGATCTTGTTGGTATTTGCGCCGATTTTTCATGACCAGAGAGCGAAAAATAAGCGTTGCTCTGAAGGAGTTCTTAGCGCTGGTAGGGGATCCTGCTTTGCGTTTAAACCCTCAGCAACAGAAGTTGTTATTAGCTTTTGCCGCCACTCAGGGTGGAGAGGATATCACTAAGGATATCCAAATGCAGACAGGCATTGCTAAGCAAGATCTGGCTACAAGTGAGCAGCTGTTGAAAGTTTTAGCCGACTTGCGTAATGGCTTTGCAGGGAATAATACAACCTTTGCTTTTGCAGCTCAGAATAATTATATCGCTACAGCTGCTACAGCTGAGGACGGTTCTGACCAAGACTCTGCTTCTAGTCAAGCAAGTGCAGATCACGATGAAAAAGTGGATCGCAGAAACAAGTATGCTCCAGAGCTAAAGAACCGTATCTTAGAAGAGCTGCGTCAAGGCGCTTCGATGAGCGCAATTGCCAAGCGTGAGAATATTCCTTTTGTCACGATCAATTTGTGGCGCAAGAAAGCTAATATACCAGGCGTAAAAAGCGGAGGCGCAAAGAGCAAAGTCGCAAAGAAAGAGCCGAGGTTTAATGGTCGATATTTAGAAGAGCAAAAAGCTAAGGCTATCGAAATGTTGCGCGCAGGTACATATTCTTGCTCCGAAATCGAAAGGGTTACTGGTGTAAAGCGTGGTACGCTTAGCGTGTGGAAGAGCACAATGAAGCGTGGTGACAATCCACCATGTACTCCGGAGCAGGAAGCTCAAGCCAAAGAGCTGTTACGCTCAGGGGGCGCAAAGGTAAGTAACTTAGCCATTGCTAGGGAGTGCAATATCCCTGCAAAGTTTATTTCCATCTGGCGTAGAGAGTTAGGGATCCCAGGATATATACGCGCTGGTGTTCCGACTGAAAACTATCGTTATGATGATAGTATCAGGAATAAAGCTCTTGAGCTTTTACGTCAAGGTAAGACAATACCTGAGGTTTCAAGGCAGATTAGTGTCTCGATAACATCGCTCTACAATTGGGCCCTTAGTTGGTTAGACGATGGCTCTTTGAAGGAGCTTAAGAGGGGTAAGAGGGGTCGTAAGTCAGATGCTGCTGTTGCCATGGTCAACAAGGATATTGGAGTTGCTAATGATACTGCCGCTGCCAAGGATGCCGAAGTTGCCAAGGATGCCGAAGCTACCAAGGACACCGAAGTTGCCAAGGATGCCGAAGATACTAATGCGGCCAAAGACTTTGATGCCGCAGTTGATGCTGAAATGGCTAAAGGTGAAGTGACTTCATCTGCCACAGACAGCACCGCTGACTCTGATGATAAGGCTGATGACGCTAAGGAATAAGCTGCGTCCTTAAGCCTGTCTCTAGGCTACTAAACCGCAATGCTATAGCGCTGATCACCAAAGCTAGGGCTTAATGGCCTTAGTTTTTGGGGTAAGAAAGCTTATGGCATTGCGGTTTTTTGTTGCCCCTGCACTGAGAGCGGCGCGAAGGATGCGCTGTGAACTTTTGAGCAGAGAGCAGGTCTAATGAGACTGAGGATAGTTTAGAGCTGCTTTTGTGGGGAGTAACTGTGACTCAGAGGAAAAACCAAGATCTTGATGATCAAAGCCAATTAATGCGGAACGAAATGGTGTCCGACGCCTTTCGACAAGCTTCGCGTATTGTGCGACAGCTGGATCGCGATGGTGCTTTTGACTTTATATTTAACAGCAAAGCGCCTCATAAAACAGGTCAGTCTGGCGTCTTGTCTGGCTTTGAGCCTATGAAGCGCAAGACAACTAAAAGCTACAATCCTAGCAAGGGTAAAGCTAACAAAGCTAAGACCTCCAAAATCTCTTATCGTAGCAGCCACAAGCCAGCCACTGTACCAGCTCCAGTAACAGCAGCTACGACTTTTCCTGCTCAATCCCCTGCCTCAGCACAAATTCAAGAGCCACTTGTGTCGCAAGATACTGTCTTGCAAAAGACAAGTGCGGCCGCCACGGATGGCCCAAGAGCTCAAGTTACAGTGCAGCCAACAAAGCCGATCTCCTCTAAGCCTTACGGCTCAAGACAATTACCTCCAAGCTCTACCAAGCCAAGAAGCAGCAGAACCTCTGACACCTATGGTGCCTCGTCTGTACCTGCCACATCATTTGAGGCCCAAAATGGCAGGCCAGTGCGTAGTGCAAACCGTCGTTGGAACTCAGATCGGATCTATTCACCAGAGGTCAGAGCCTATGCAGTGGAACTGATGCGCCAAGGTGAGCTTGATGTTTTTGAGATCTCCCAAAAAACAGGTGTTGCCCCAGTGTGTTTAGAGCACTGGTTTAAGCTAGATCAGCTGCTGCCTGAGCAGCCGCTCTTGTTACCAAGTGTGGATGTCTCGGGTAACGGTACTACCATCCAAAAGCTCTGGTATCAGGGCTTGTCGCCAAAGCTGATTGCGAGAAAAACCAACTTACCTCTGAGTGTCGTGCAGTATTGGACGCAGCCTTTGCTGGCGGAGCTCAAGGCCCGTGCTAAAAAGCAGGCTGAAGCTCAGGCAAGCGAAGCAGGTGCTCAGTTGCCAGCTGCTACACCTGTCTCTACTGTTAAGCTTAATAGCTCGCAGCCTGTGGCTGAGAAAGGTACTGCTGTTGCAAAAACAGCATCTGCCAATACCTCCACTACTACAACCACCACTGTAGCTGTAGCTGATACTGCCACCGCTGTTACCACAGCCTCTGTAGCCACGGCAGCCTCTGCTGCTGATCCGGCTCAGAATGAGGCCACTAACGCCTCAGCTGTGACTGTAAAGACAGATGATTCTGCAATCAAAGGCAAAGAGGCCCCTGAGGCAATTGCGCCAGAGCCACCAAAGACAGAGCCTTTAGGCAAACAGGCTGCAGAGCACACTACTGAGCCAGCGGCCAGTGAAGCAGCATCAGCTGCTACTGAAGGCGCTGAGGATGCGGTAGAGGTGAAAGCTGAGCCTGAGGATGAGCCGGAGCCAGAGCTGGATGAGAGCTCAAAGCGCGAGCTCGAAGCTTTAGAGGCTAGCTTTAGTGACGCAATGATTGAAATGCAAAAGTCTCTTGTGTTGCGTCTATTGCGTCAAGGAGAGCTGACGCAAAAGGAGATTGCTCACTTTACGGCGATCAATGCAAGCTTAGTGATCCAGTGGCGCATGGAAGCCAAGATCCCTGCGATCCGTATCAGTGATAGCCTCAAGGTGCGCAAAGAGCAAGCTACAAAAATGCTGCAAGATGGTGGTAGCACCCCAGAAGAAATAGCCGCTGACACTGAGCTAGCGACTGAGACGGTGCTGGCGTTGCAGTCTCTGCTTAGCTAGCGGCAATAACGAGTCTAGTGGCTGCTAGCCTTGCTACCGTCCTGTTAGTGCAGATAGCTAAGCCTTGCTGCGCTTGTGGTAAAAGCAGTTGAGCTTAGTGGTCTGAAGCTTTGTCTGGGGGCTGTGTGTCTTTAAACTGCTCATAAAAGCACTGACGGTGAAAGGCAAGGAAGGGCAGGTTTTGTGGATAGACTTTCTGCAGATGCAGATCTGTATTGATCCCCACAAGCTTGAGTTCGCTGAAGTTGAGGCTAGGAGCGATCAGGATCTGGCCATCGTTTGCAAAGCTGATCAGGAACTTGTCGAAGAGAGCATCCAAGGACACGCTCAGAAGGAAGCCGTTATAGGGGCTGAGACGCTCCTCGGCACTCTCACATTTAGCCCAAGGCTTAGCGTGGCTGGCTCGTAAGAGCTCCGGTATGGCAATGCCTGTTACTGCACAGCGCCCGCCCCAGAGTTGCTCTAAGCGCTTGCGATAGAGCTCTTGGCCACGGCGTTGTTTGATCTGGCGTAAAGCTTCGGTTGCTTCAAGAGACAGCGCAGAGCCGTCAGCAGCAGTGAGTCCATCTTGGTCATGGCAAGGCTCAAACTCGCTGAGATCGATTTCCCCTGCTTCTAAAGGCACCTGATTGATGGTGCTGGCTAATTGCTCATTGGTAATGGCAAATATGCCGCTACAGACAGCACGGACTACATCGTTAATGCCATTGCAGACCTGAATACAGGCCTCAAGCGAGTCGCAATAGACGTAGCAGCTGGAGTTACCAGTGGCCATTTCAGTGCTATCGTTAAGGTCGATTTCAGCGTTAAGCTGGCCTGATGCCTGCAATTGACGCAGGTGTTGTCGTAAAGCGGCCTGAAGATCAGGGTAGTAGAAGCAAAAGCCTACCCGATCAGGATCTGAGGCTGCATTAGTCTCTTCGGATGCGTTGTAGGTAGCAAGTGACAAGTTGATCTTAGGTTGGAGGGTAGAGGTACAGCAGTGCTTATTGCCGCTGATAGCAACGGTATCGTTTTGCTGAAACTTAGCGCGGTCGCGCAGAGCCTTTAGCAGCAAATTCCACGAGATCATTACTCTGACTCTCCCTTCTGTTAGTCCTTTAGCTCTTAGCTTTGAGGCTTTGAGCTTGACCGCTGAGGCCTGTAAGGTCGTATCTTAAGACCTATTATAGGGCTTAGTCATGAGGCTAAGCCCCCTTTAGGCCTTATAGCCATAGCGGCCTAAGCTTAGACCGCTACAAGCCTCAGAGCTATTGTCCTTGCTCTACTTCAGAATACCTGCCTCTAAATCGTCAAAGGCCTTTAGCACCAAGCGCTGAGTGCGGTACTCGCCATAGAGCTTGAGCTCTTTGTTCTTGAGGCCTGGGAACGTTACCGATGGGAAGGTCGGATCGTTCATGGCGTCCGCTGGATCGAGGATGTAGTGCAGCTCCTCACGTGTGAGTCCATACATGCGGGCGATATAAGCGTCGAGCTCACAGCGGATCTGCAAGCGCTCCTCTGGGCCTTGGAAGGTGTAAGCCGGATAGTCCGTGAGCCATACCTCGTTAATGTCGTCAGCTGTACGGGTGAGCTTAGCCACACGCTCGCAGATAAATGCTACATCTTGCTCCTTAAAGGCCTCAGGAGGCAGGATAGGAAGCTGTTTAATGTAGAAGAAACTTAAGTCAGTTCCAGCTTGCTTACATCTGTTAACGTAATCTACAGTTAAGCTATTAAGTGTTGCTAACAAACATGCTGCCAAGTTATCTGTAGTATTGGGTAGAAGGATTGGAGCCTTGTCGTTAACAGCTGATAAAGCAGGTAAGACAGAAGCAATGAGTGTTCTTATATCAGTAGCTCTAGCTGTTTTGCGTAATGCCAGTAACCAGCTACGAGTCCATTGCTTTTGGTTTAGCCTTGCCTGTACATTGGCTGCATCGACCCAATATTGAGGAGTAATGCTAAATGTTGATTGTTGCTTTTGCTCCTGCTCAACGTCACAAGTCTCTAGTTTTCCTGTTTGCTGATTGAGTCCGTAGCTGGCGAAGCGATGGTCAAACTGATGGAAGAGCTTACCCTCATACAGGGGAACCAGTGTTTTGCCTAGCTGCAAAGCTTGCTCGTAAGCAGGTGTGCCATTTGTCAGGAACATGTCGCTGTCATTGCTCATGTCAAACATGCGCATGGTCTGCACCTGCCATGGATTGCGCTGCGAACCATCAGGTAGCTCTTGGAGCAATACGGGAGCACGCTGGTAGAGCTTACGGCACAGCTTCAAATCATACTCAGTACGTACCAGAGGCACTGTTTGGGTGTTAGGGTTAATGAGAGGAATATCATCCGGCGTAAAGTGCACAAGACGTCGCTCGTCATCTAAATGGCTCTCATTGGTGGCGTAAAAGACGCAATCTGCCTGCTCAGCTGAGCGTATAGTAAGCAATATAAAGGAATAGCGACCATCAACAGCTGAGAAGAGGTTTTCTGTGTTGTTAAAGTGATAGATCGAGCTTGCTTGCTTGCCAGCAAAGAGCCTTTGGCTAAAGCGACGTGTAGCATTATCTGAGATGACGCCAATAGGGCAGACTATACCAGCAGTGCCATGTTCACAACGTAGGTTGAAATACAGCTCAGCAAATAGTGCAAAAAGGTTAGTGTCACCTTCTCCTGTAAGTGGAAAGCGTGCACCGCTCTCTGGGGACAGGTGGGTAAAGACCGACATGGCCGCTGCTTGATACTGGTCACGCATATAAGTAGCAAAAATCTTTTGCTCCCATACTGATTGAGTCTGAGAGTTTATAGTATCAGAGCCTGAAGCTGTAATTAGATCTAGAGCACGTTGTTGCGTATTGTTGGGATCATTTAGTAAGCCCATACTCTTGGCATCATTAGGATATTCCTGAGCCCACTTACCTTGCGCTAAAGCCTTAATCATTTGCTTACGTTTACTAGTGTTCTGGGCATTAGCAATAGGTGGTATACGGGTAGAGAACCACTTTACATCTTCGATCTTTGGCTTTTCCCAAGGCGGATTACCTAGGACGCAGTCAAAGCCTCCTTGGAACATGGCCTCAGGGAACATAAATGGCCAGTGCAGCACTTTGTTGTGCTCACAAACCTGATGTGCAAACTCACACTTGGCCAGCATTTTTGGACTATTGGCTTCGATCAAGTCGTTGCTGCACAGACGGGCCAGATCATGGCTGGTAGGTACTAAATGCTGGGTTTGGACGGTTTTTGGGCATAAATAGGCAGCGATCTGTAGGTCGCAGGCACGATATATCGGATGTTGTCTGATCGCGTGGCAATACTTCTCAAAGATCTGTTGCTTGGCCTTTTCGTTTTCTATGCCGTTGGCTGTAAGTTTGTTAAGAGTAGCAAAGGCGTTGGCAGTGATTTCGGTGGCTGTACCGGCACCTAATGACGTATAGTGCTCATGGCCTTCTTTGTTGAGCTGCTTGCGCTCGGCTGTATTTTGCTTTTTGAGGGCAGCACAAACTTCTTTGGTGGCGTAAGAAAACTCGGTCAATTCTGTGCTTTGTGGCTTGTAAGCAGCGTTGTCAATACCAACTTGCACGGACTTTAAGTCCATTACGCCTAAGAGGGAGTCACCTACTTGTAGGTGGTGATCTAAGAAAGACAGAGGTTCGTTTTCTGCAAATCCTTCTAGCCATAGTCCCATACGAGCTAGTTCGACGGCCATAGGGTTAACATCCACACCGTAGATGCACTTGGAGATCACCTCATGTAAGCTGTGGCGATAAAGCTCTGGGGCGGGCGCTTGGAACATGTTCTGTGCTCTTACTTGTGTCAGCTCATTGGCAATACGTCTAGCAGCGGCCAGTAAGCAGTGACCACTACCACAGGCTGGATCAATCACCTTTATGGACAGCAAAGCCTGCTCAGGATTTCGTGGATTGTCCTTAAGCTTTTGGGCGATTACGGGATCTAAAGCTGTTTTGATCAGGCTTTGTACTAAAAAGTCTGGAGTGTAATAAGTGCCAGAGCTTTTGCGTGCATTGCCACTGCAATCTAATAGTTTAAAGGTGAGAGCACCAGCGTAATTAGCTATCTGTGGTACCAGCTCAAGCAATTCTTGATAGAGAGAGCCAAGTTCTTCGGTACCCATGTTCTTGTAATCGATCAGCGTGTAAGAGTCATTGAGATAGGCCCAGCGCATAAGGCGCATAGCAGCAAAAAAGTCTTTGTTAGAGAGGTTTGCTGCCATAAGATCGGCACATTGTTCATGGTTAAATAGACCACCTAAAGCAGGTAAAGCTAAAGCCTGTTGTCCTTGAGCTAAGGCTTCAAAGACAATGCAGGTACCTTCCCACGCATCGCAGAAATCGTTTTGGAAACGTTGTTTGAGAGCTTGATAGCGCAAGCGTTGTAGTGAGTAGCCCTCTTTGTAACGTTGCTGGGCCGTAAAGTGCTCCATGAGGATATCATCTACAGTGACATAGATTGGCGGCTGAATATCATTCAGTGGCTGCTTTTCTTGCTCACGTTGTGCGAGGTTTTCCTGAAGGCTGATATTGTTAGGTAGAGCAGCGCTGTCGCTCGCAGAGAAAGAAATAGCGCTTGGGGCTTGCTGTGCTTGAGCTTTAGCTTTGGTTAGAGCTTCATCGTATGTTTTCTGCGCAGCTTGATTGCGCTCAGCGGCTATTTGTTGTGCACGTGCACGAGTTATGCGTGTGTTGATGATCTCGCGCTCTTCTAAGCAGAACACAAAGATAAAACGATACAACAAGCGAATTAGCTGGTTATTGTAGTCTTCGGCACTTAGCTCGCCTGTAGCAAGTTTGTGGCAAAGTGCATAGTTACCATCGCCTTGAGTATGTAAGAAGCCGTTGCCTAAGATATCTAAGGCTTTACGAAGGCTAACACTTAGCTTGTCTCGGGCTGGTTGTCCGGCGGTATATCCTGTTTTAACCCAGCGCTCCCAAACATTGAGACCATCATCAGAGACATTGGCGCGCGAGGCATGGATCAGCATCCACATCTTCGTGAAGTCAGCTTGGTGATCTCCGGAGAAGATCTCCTCGAGGTTAAACTCAAGGTAGCTTGGGCGTGCAATGGTCATGGTGTCACGCAATAAGCGCACGCTATAGCCGTTAAAGGCAAAAGCCCAGAGAAAGCGCTGATCGTGATTGAGCAGTTGCTGTGTCATCTGGAATGGGCTTTTTTTGCGTTGCCCTTCACCTTGTACTGCGTACATTGTGCTTGTTGTGTCGAGATCAGCACGCTTCTTGGTTTTTGAGTCGAAGTCAGCTAAGGCTATAGTCAGCGGCAGGATGGTGCTGGCTTTGTGCACACCGTCACCAGCTAAAGGCACGATTTGTGTGGTACCAGCTTGTACAGTGGTTTCAGTGAGCTTTTGTGCTGAACTGAGAGCATTGGTACTTTGGTCTAAAAGGAAATTAACTGGGTAGAAGAGCGGCTCGTTTGAATGAAGGCTATCAACCACTTTGATATGAGGGATCTGTTTAGGGCTGTTATAGCCTAAACCGTATTGGAAAAATAGCTGCGCAAAGTGTTGGGTGCTTTGCAGCTTTTGCTCTGCTGAGAGATCTGTGCGTTCCATTGCCAGCTTGAAGTTTTGCCAAGCCGCTAAAGTGGTGCGATAGGCACGAGCGATCTCGTCCGCACGATCTAAGCCTTGAGGGATTCCATAGTCGCTATCAGTTTGCTTTTCGCCATTTCCGGCACAGATCAGGTCAATCTGGGCAGGAACGAAAAGATTACCTTGCAAGTCATAGCAGGTATTTTGGTTACGCGGCGCGGCCATAAAGGAATCCTTGGAATGTTGTCGTTGTTTAGTTGCTTAAGAAAAAATTACAGACATTCGTGGCAGGATTAACTATTACGGACATTCCGACCCTTTCTAATAAGAATTAATTTGTCTTATTTACGGCCTTTATCAGCAATTTGCTTTATCAGAGTGTGCCATTAGTCTCGACAAACGCCACAGAGCTCATATTGCTATCTGCCAAACCTTGCCCGCATGTTATTGCAAGCTAGATAAAGCTCTTATTTATGCGCTTGTCAGAGGGTTTTGGCTAGGGGTGCAATATGTGGTATGCTCTCTTATGCTGTAAAATATGGGATAAGAGGAACCAAGAGAATTGGCTCCACTAACAGTCACTCCACCCAAAAGTGGCGAGTTCTAAAAATGGCAAATTTAATTACACGAAGCTGATATAAATCAGCTTCTTTACAAAAAATAATGCATTTTTAGAAATTTTCAAAAAATTTTAGGTGAAGATAAAAGGCTAATATTGTAGCTGCTTTGGGCTAATTTGGGGCGAAATTTAGTATTTTGCGTTTTAGTGGTGCACCAATAGAAGTCTCAGAATAGCGTCAGAATGGTGTAACGTGGGCGACCATGGCGGGCGGTGGCATGAGCCATGTGGTAATAACAGGTGGAAATAGAGGCTCAAGAGAAGCATAAGCACAGAAATGGGGAGGAGTATTATCTCTGTGCAATAACTCGATAATTAATGAGCTCTTTTACGGGTAACATGGCAACGGTGAGAGTGAGGATCTGCGCAGAGTTAACGGCCAGTCAGGTTTGGCTGACTGGCGCAAATAGCCTTACTGGCCAGACTGGTTAGTCTGTTGATGTTAATCCATGTCAGGCAGTAACACGTAACAGCCCATTATGTCGTAAGGATCACATGGTGTTACCTCTACTACTGAGCCTCCACTGGTGAAGCGCTTGACGCTGATATGCTCGTCCTTGATCTCTTGGCAGCGCTTCTGCGCTAACGCGGTGAGATAGTCTCTTTGCTCAGGTTGCTGGATAAAGTCCAAAGCAGCGCTCAGACGTTGTTTGGCCACTTCCATGTTGATGTTGCCTTGGGCTTGGCTATTCACTAAGAGATCTTCTGCTTGCTCACGTGGTAGCCAGCTGACAGTCTTATTGCCCTGAGCGGCCAGAGGTAGCACTTCTTCCACCATGAGGAAGCGTCGGGTCTGGCGGTTGTAGGCCACACGCATTTGGTAGCGGATTCTCACTAAGAATAGGCGCGTGAGCTTATTGACCTTAGGGCTGCAAGCCACACTGGTGCGTGCTAAGGCATTATGTCTGTGGTTGAGGCTGTGGCTTTCAGTGTCACCTGTTGGATCTTGGCCTGTGAGAACGACAGCATTGCTTGGGCGTCCCATTAAGAGGTTTTCCTGATCGCCCATGGCTTCACTGATCATGCTCTCAGCGAGCGTGCTAATGAACGGACTGACACGGTTGAGCAAGTTAAAGTCGATGATCTGGCCTTCTTTAAACTCCTCATCCACAAAGCGCTGTTTAATGGCCTGATTGTTAATAGAGTTAAGTGGGAACTTGTAGAGCAGCGGCTCTTTGCCGAGGATAAGGTTCTGATCATGAGCTTCGGTCTCACTTGGCTCGAGAATGGCACCTAAGTGCGCACAAGATTCCTTAGCAAAATACTGGAGCTCATGGAGTGAGCCTAACGAGCGTTGCTCTGCTTCCCAGATTGGTCTGACATCATCGATGTGGATTGAGCTCTGGGCAAAGACGGTAGCTTTACCCTTGAGCTTATTAGCAGCGTTCTCCCACTCCAGATTGAGCTCACTCTCAAAGTCATTTTGCTCTAAGTCATCAAGGAAGCTACTCTGATGGATCTGCTCGCCCTTTCTAAAGAGAATGGACTTTAAGATGGCCTTGTTGATGGTGGCGGTCTTGTTAGGCACTGGTACCAAGACACCCAGCTCCTTTTGGATGTTTTGGCTCTTTTGCAGGATCACGTTGATCACCGTGCCGTCCATTGGGTTATTACTGCCATAGACCATGGCACAGCGCACCTCTGGGGCGGTCTGACCAAAACGATCTACACGTCCTTCACGTTGCTCATGACGGGTTGGGTTCCAAGCAAGGTCGTAGTGCACCACGGCATCAAAGAACTGCTGCAAATTAATGCCCTCAGATAAGCAGTCAGTGGCTACCAAAACACGTGGGGCTTGTGCACCGATCTTTAAGACTTCATCTTTGCGCTCCTCTGGATTGAGGTTGCCGGTGATGCAGGCGACAGTGGCTTTCTTAAATTTAGCTCGCAGCTCTTCAGCTACATATTCGGCTGTGGCGATGTAGCGGCAGAAAATGATAGGTGAGAAGCCGTCTTTGAGTAGGTTTCTAACTAAGGTGATCACTTTCTTGAGCTTAGGGTCATTATCAGCTCCTTTGAGCTTTTCCACTTGCTCTTGCAGAGCTTTGAGCTCTGAGGAGTCTTGGAGGAACAGCTGTGGCTCTAAGTCACTTTCGCCGAGAGCGGCATCACTGTCGTTTTCTAGATCATCACCAGTGGCCACATCTAAGGCCTCTTTGCCTTCAGCCTCAGCGGCATTGATCTGCTCTTGTAAGCGCTCAGCTTGGATTGAGGCTTCTTTTTGGGCCTTGGCTGCTTCTTTGGCTGCGAGATTATCGTGGCGATTGCCTAAAGCTGCGCTGGCAGCAGCTGGACTTGAGGAAATACAGCGGAATAAGGCCAACACCGCAAAATAGATCATGTGACTGGCGTTGCTGTTAGCCTCCAGCATGTTAAAGCAGTAGGTTTGAGCGTCATCAAAGAACTTTTGCCATTCATCATTGAGCTCGTAAGTGACCTCTGAGACTTTGCGTACCGTAAATTGGGTTGCAGAGTCGTTGTTGGTCACAGACCAGCTTTGGATGTCTTTACGGCGACGCTGCACAAAGCAGTTAGCAAGCTGACGGCGTAAAGGAGAATTGGCCGAAGTGTTAGTCTTCAGCTCCTCAAACTTTGGATCCAAGAGCGATAACAGACTAAAGAAAGCGTCTTCTTTACCTGAGTGTGGGGTTGCAGTCAGCAAAAGCAGGTGCTTAGGCATTAAGCGGCCTGCAGGTTGGCTACTTGCTGCGACTTTAGACTTTTTCTTGGCAGGGGCGGGCGCTGTTTCGGTGCTGTCGGCGTCGGTATCGTCCTGTGCATCAGTGTCATCAAAGTCGCTCAGAAACTGGAATTGTTCTTGGTACTCGGCTACCTCGCCTTGCAGCATCTTTTGCAGAAACTCAAAGCGCAACTGCTTTTGCTTGGTTTCGCCTTTAACGCAGGTGTGAGCCTCATCCACAATCAGAAGATCTGGGTGCATGGTGAGGAAGTAGTCACGGTGCTGTGGTGCTTTAATGTAATCAAGGCTGACCACAATGATTGGGTGCTCATCCAGTAGCGTTTGACCCAAAGGAATAGAGCGCTCGATGCGGGCAGCATTGGCAGAGGTGACAGGAAAGGCCTCAAGGTTAAAGTGCTCTTTAAACTCAGCGCACCATTGATCCACCAAGTGAGGTGGGCATAAGGTCATAATGGATTGGATCTCACCGCGATCTATAAGCTCACGGGCAATCATGCCTGCCTCAATGGTCTTACCTACACCGACGTCATCAGCGATCAGCAGACGCACCGTTTTTTGGCGCATAGCCATCAGTAGAGGTACGTATTGGTAAGAGCGTGGCTCAAAGTTTAAGCTGGCAAAAGAGCGGAAAGGGCCAGTACCTGAGCGTAGCTGAAAGCGTAGGGCATCAAAGAGCAAACGTCCTGAGTTAAAGATACCAATGTTGTTGGGATCTGGCAGACTAAAGTTAGCAGGCTTTACAGGGATCCGCTCAAGTGATGGCATGAGCGTGGTGATCTCATCATCTGCACCACCTACAGGGCGTAAGTGCAGCCAGTTGTCTTGTGAGTTGGACTGTACCACCCAGAGGCGATTGCGCGCCGTCACTAAGTTTCCAGGGCGGAATTTTTGCGAAGAAGTAGTGGCTGTTGGTGTTGGCATCTTAGGTGGTCAGAAGTCAAAAGTTGTTTGTGCACGGTAGCGTGCACACGATAGCGTTAAGAGTTAAGGCCAGCTCTACGCGAATATTGCGTCTCAGCTTGAGCGTGGCCTCATATTACCATCAGTTCAGCCCCCTCTGACTGATTTTGTGTCAGTCTGAGGAGGTGGCTTTAGCTGTTTAGCTTTGCTTGAGCTCAGGGTGCTTTTCCATGATTTGGGCCCATTGCTCTGGGGTGGTACCCAGCTCAACGCATGTCCAGCCCATGTCGTCGAGATCCTCTTTGATCGAGTCATCAACCGGTCTAAAAGAGATCAAGCAGCGACAGTTTTTGTAGACAGCAGCAAACTCAAAGTCGATCAGCTTAAAGCGTTTGGCGGCGGCATCAGGTGTCGTATAGCCATTAGTGATTGCCCACACCATAAAATTGCCCAGCAAAGCTTTGTCATCGCTTACAGCGTCGGAACCTCCTGTGGTGCCAGTGCCGCCAGCACTACCGGTATCTCTGGTAGAGCTATTGTCTGTGGCGGTATTGCTTGTTGTTGCGTTGCCTGTTGTCTCTGTGCCTGATGGCGGATCCTCTAGGAGTAAGCCGGAGCCGATTGTCTTCTGTCGCCCTAAGCTGCACTGACTTAAGCGCGCTAAAAACTGATAAACATCAGGATCTTGGCGATCCAGCAACGGGTGATCCATTTGGTTCTGATACGAGAGCAAGCAGTTATAGCAAGCTGTAAAGCAGGTGTCACCTTGATCTTCACCCTGTGAATTGTGGTGCTGATGAGCTGACGTGATCTTTGGCAGCGTGTTGTACTGCTGTTGTTTGTCCAGATCCCAGATCTGATCGTTCCCTTTGTTGTAGTGCATGAGCTTTAAGGCACTGTCAGCGATACTGGCCAGAGTATTGCCCTTGGCAATACGACTTAAGACACCAGAGCCTCCCTCGCCACTTTCGTAGATCAAGAGCAATCTCCGGTGGTTGCGATCCGGCAACGGCTCCACAAAGAGCTCGGAGCTCTCAATCTGAAAGTGCTGTGTGATTGCACGGCTTAAGGCAGCTTGTAGGGTTGCCATAAACTTGTGCTCATCGGCTAGACGGGCTTTTGCATTCAGAAGCTTGCGCGCGGCATCTGTGACTGGATTGCGGCTGAGTCCCTGTACGGTAGCAGCAGCTTGGTTGTCTTCGGTGTTGTTGTCATCAAACTCAGTACAGCCAAAGAGCGCCTCTAAGTTTGGCTTTAAGAGCAGAATATTTCGAGTGTCCTTAACGTAAGGCACAATGATCTGCTTAGGCCGTGGTTTCTGGTTATTTTTGGTGCTGACTGCATCAGAGGAATCCTCATCTGCAGGCGTGTCACTTTCCCAGTAACCACTTAAAGGGTTAACGTTAAAGCCACGGTGGTTGCAGGATGTTTTGTCTTTGCTGTTCTTCCAACCTGCATTAATGCGATAGACATCAGCTGCACTGGCATAAGTGAGCGTAGCGATCTCTTGGTCTTCGTAGAGCACAGGACATTGCACTGTCGACTGATTTTGCATGAAGCGGTAATAGGTGTGGATGTCAAATCCCTGAGCACGGCGGTTTTCGTCAGCTACAGTAATGCGAGTGATAGGAGATGCACCCATGACACTAACCTGATACAGGTTACTGTAAGTAGTCTCATTAGTGTTCATGGAGGTGCCGCATTGTGGACAGGTCTGCACTAAGGTACCGCTATCGGCAAAAGTCATAAAGCCGCAAGTTGGGCAATAGCGGGCATTTTGCGTTTGCAGCTGATCGGCACCAAAGCTTTCTGCATTGAGTTTGATGCGGTTAACCTGATAGATCTCACCATTGTGGTAGATCACATTACGCGGGCCAAACTCACTTAAACCGATAAAACGGGCTCGTGACAACACCTCTGGGGAGTTGTAGTCATTTGGAGGGGTCAACCATGCAAGCAATGGCATAGCAGGGAAGCTGTAGCCTGGCAAAAAGCCTTGATTGGCCAGATAGCGATAGAGGTAGAAGTCCTGATTGACGTCTTTGACTCTCTTGCTATCACCGACCAATAGAGACAGTTGGTTATCAGCCTCTTTCCATTGACGTTGGCTGTTTTCGGTGCGGTACATGTTGGCTCTGTTTTTCTGCGCAGAGACGTTTACATAGAGCTCACGCCAGCGATCAAGGGCGCAGTTAAAGTTAGAGAAGGCATCGAGCATGATCTGACGTACTTTACGGCCGTCTAACCACTCTTCAGGCAAGGTTGCTCTAAGCTCTGGTGCTGTGTTAAAGATGGAGCTCATAAGCTTGTTGCCTTCTGTGATCGCAGCTTCTACGACCTCAGGGCGATTAAGCATAGCTTGGTATTCGGCGCGAATTGGATAGAGCTTACGTAACTTAGCAACATGCTGCGCGGCTGGTACTTGCTTGAGTGCATCCAAATCATCGTTGATTTTTAGCAAATTAACATCTAACAGTCCAAACACATGTGGTGGTAGGCCTTCAACAGCGGAATTACCCTCTGTAGGCTCGCCTCTCTCAGCTGTTACAGGCTCATTTGTTGCCTCCGAATCTGCATTAGCTACAAGAGTAGCTACAGCTGGGGACAACAGCGGATCGAGATCGTAGAGATAGAGAGCCATGCTAAGCCATAGAGAGTGCAGGTGGCTTATTAATAGAGCACCATTGCTTAAGTCTAAGGTTGGCTCACGCACAGTACCTTGCACCATTTCCTGTGGCCGCTTAAAGAACCATTGGTCATGGGCGCTCTGGGAGGCACAGTAGGTCATAACTAAGGCTGCCTGACCCGAGCGTCCGGCACGGCCAGCGCGCTGCACATAGTTAGCGGCTGTTGGTGGCACATTGCGCAGATAGACGTAGTTCAGGTCAGCAATGTCGATACCCAGCTCCATGGTTGGTGAGCAGAAAAGCAGTGGCAGTGGCTTAAACTTCTTGCCAGGATGTTTGAACTCCCAGTCTTTTTTATCTTTGTCCTTGGCACGGAAGCGCTGTTCCAGCTCTTGACGGGTTTCAGAGCTGACTTGAGCGGTGTGCTCGTGGGTTTCTAAGGCAAAGACAGTTGGCAACTGTGGCTCACCCGATTGAGTATTTGGATCCTCTTGAGGGTTAAACTCTCCGGCCACCTTTAGGTAGAGCTCGCGGTAAAAGAAATTGACTTGGGACTGAGAAAAGGCCTCTTGGGACTCTTGCTTCGCAACAGCCTGTAAGTTTTGCTCAGAAGACAGCAGCAGGTCGTTAGTGGCCTTAGTGGCCTTGGCCGGAAAGCTCCAGCGGATGCAGCTTTCATCAAGGGTGTAGAGCGGCAGATCATCATCTTGTGATTGGTAACGCTGCAAAATACCCTGACGACCTAAAGCATAAGCCATATGCACCATCACTTCTTGGATAGTTGCTGGTTTAATCTCGTCTAGGTATGGTGCTTTATCAGGGGATCTAGTTTGGAAATCTTTCCAGACGGTGCTGATACTCAGCATTTGGTTGACGCCAGAGCGGAACGAGAAGTTAAAGATCTCATGGTAGTTATCACGGCGCGATGAGTGGCGACGGCTGGTATTCTTTTTGGCCTTTGGGTCATAAGGTGGTACACAGAAGGAGTTACCGCTGCGATACCACATGTCGTCAGCCAGCCACTTGCTCTTTAAATGACCAGAGCGTGCTTGATCTCTGATGGCATTTTGTTTTTGCTCAGAGAAGCAAGAGCTCTGAATGCACATGCGACGACGCACCTCATTTAGGAAGAGCTTAAAGAGCTCCTCACGCAGATCAGGAGTGAGGAGATCTAACATCGAATGATGTGAGCCACTGCATTGACGAAATACCTCGTCAGAGCACAGTTCCTCAAGACTGCTGTAGTCGATTTGCAGCAGTCCAAGCTTTTCGAGGCTTGGGCAGATGTAAAGGCGCTTATCCTCCAGCTCTAAGAGTAGGCGGAATTTCAGAGCAAAAGCCAAAGAGGCACGAGCGTCGCGCACGTGGTTGCTTGGAGGAGAATCTTGTTCTTCATCCATGAACTCATCATATGCAGAGTGCGTGTCATCCTCTGAGAAGTGCAGGCAACGCATTAAAGCATGAGATAGCTCATTTAAGCTGAAGCTGGCCTCAAGCTCGTCGCTTGCTGTGCTAACTGTTTGCGGATCCTCGTTGTTTTCCTCGGCTGCAACAGCTGCATTTTCGCTTATGCGTAGACGGCGTTGCATCAGAACACGTACTACGGCCGCACGGAATGACAGTAGGTTCACAAAATCGTTGAAGTGACCTGCCTGTAAGGCTGTGTCTTGTCTATTGTCAGAAAAGCCCAATAGCTTGTGCTTTTGCTCATTGTCATCGAAGAGCCAACGCAGTGTCAGCAAGCTAATGACGGTAGATGCTGAGCTACGGCCTTCGCCAGATAGACCGATCAATAAGTTGGTTTCTTTGGCATGTGCGGTATGAGTACCCGCGCATCTGACGCAGATACGGTATTTGCCCTTAATGACCCAGAACTCAGTGCCACTAGAATGTCCAGCTTCTACGGCCTCACCGCTGAGATCAAACCACATTCTGACTGGCTTGTGGTCACGGTGCTCTTTTTTGAGCCTTTGGCCAGGGCCAAACCACTTATCAGGCAGAAACGCATCAGGATTGTCGCCTGAGAGTTTTTGATCTGAGCATACAGGGCAGACAAAGCCTGCTTGAGCCTCGTCTTGAGGATCGACTACACCTAGAGGACGTGGGGCGATTTTAGCGATAGCTTCGCCTTTGTAGGTGATCCATACCGGTAGGTATTCTTGACCACAATCGCGGCAGAAAAAGGCCTCAAACCAAGGGTATTTATTTGTGCCGCTGTGGCTTTTTGCCTCATCGTCGCTTGCTTGGAAGTAAGTCTGTCCATTCAGCGAGATCTTGCGCTGACCTTGGGGAGCAAGAGAGACATTAACCTTGCTTGGGCCGCTAATGAACTGGTGGAGCTTAAAGGCAAAAGGTAGCTTTCCCCGTTTGTTTTGGAGCTCAGGATGATCTTCTTGGGCAAAGTAGAGGATAAAGTTCTTTAAAGCATCTTTGGCTTGTGCTTCCTCAACTTGCGCGTCCATGGCGAGCATGTGAGCAATAGTATTCAGGCTCTGTGGGGTAGCACGGAGCAGATCGCCATCATCAGTTATATTGATGCTGAGTTTGGTCTCTAACCATACGGCCAGAGGATCATTCTGAAATGCCTTGAGATCGGTAAATTGGATGTGTTCTACACCCTTGGTGGCAGCTAATACTTTGTCCTTTAAAATCTGTTGATCATCAGGCATGACTAAGGACTTCAAGGGATTTGTAACGCGCTCTAAGGTCTCAGAGATCACCTGCTCGATAGTGAAATCACAGCCAAAAATGTTAGCGGCAAATTGAGCCACTACAGCCTTGCTGTTACGTTTTTCCTCAGCAGTAAGCTGTGAAGGCTCAGCTGCTGTCACTGTAGCTGTATCAGCAGTTAAGGCTTCTGTAGCGGTAGCTGGAGCATTGTCGACTGAGGTCATGGTGGCCGAAGTACCAATGCAGATCAGGTCTTTGGCATTAATGGCTTTGTCTTGGGTGCGCAGACGCAAGCGGCGCATCAGCATGGCTACATCTGAGCCCTGACGTCCACGGTAGGTGTGCAGCTCATCGAGCACCACAAACTCGAGGCCCTTACAGCTTTCGATAAGATTACGATCCTCATAACGGATCAGCATGAGCTCGAGCATCATGTAGTTAGTGAGGAGGATATCAGGCGGGTTAGAGCGCAGTTCTTCACGCTCAGCTTTACCTTCTTGGCCGGTATAGCGCAGCACGCGTGGGACTATTTGTCGCTCTTTAGAGCTGAGACTGTTGAGAAAGTCCGTAGAGAGAAACTTATCGATCTCTTCTTTTTGCGAGTTAGCGAGCGCATTCATTGGGTAGATGATAATGGCGCGCACGCGCTTGCTTGGAGCTGAGCTTGTCAGGAGCTCTTGTTCTTTTTCCTCAATGATACGGTTAAAGATAGGGATAAAGAAGGTCAGGGATTTACCTGAGCCGGTACCCGAGGTAACAACGTAGGATTTGCCGTCTTGAGCTGTCTCAATAGCTTCTTCTTGGTGTTGGTAGAGCTCCAATGGTTGGCCATTGATCTGAAAGATCTTAGAGCACAGAGCATGAAGTCCCAGCGAAGAGTTGGGGCCAGTGGTTACAGGCTTTCCCTTGAGTTCTGTGGCTTGCTTGTAGTTAGGATTGATCTGCAAGAGCGGGTCAGGGCAATAGATCTGCTCTTCTTGCAGATTGTGGTTCACATGGTCACGGATGTCAGGGGCGTTGATGATAGTAAACGAACGGCTGAACTCAAGATAGCCTCTAATGATGTCGTCACGAAGATCGAAGATATTAGACATTGGCACCCCTAGAACTCACAAACAAACTTAAGTAGACAACGAAAGAGCACGTAATTTTGTGAGTGATTATAAGGCAAGCGGAGTCTTAGTTTTGCTAAAGATGTAAGCTTGAGGGCATTCAGCAGGTAAAAGAGTACAAATGAGGTTGTATGAGCGATATCTTTTCTCTAGAAATGAGTCTAATTAATACCAGAGGTCTATAGGATTTTGCTTTTTTGAGCATAAAGACAAAATCTTGAATTTTGTATGTAAGCACCATATGAGGGACAAAGCTGCTAACAGCTGCTGACAGAGGCCTTCTGGCCACAAGCACCTATGATTGGCCAGAAACAACAAAGCCCTTAGAGTCATGGCCGGTATGAGCGGTGTGACTTCCTAAGGGCTTTGCCATTTTTAGAGCAAAGGTCTAACGACTTTTGCCCGTGGTAATAGCTATCCTAGTTCGGGGCTATTGCTGGTCGTTGTCCTTTTTCTCTGGGGCAATTGGACTTGCAGCGCTAGCAGCGGCAGCACGAACCTCTTCCTCGGTGCTTGGCATAGCCACAGCGGCGGCATCTTCAAGCTCACGCTGGGTCTTGAGGCCTTTGGCCTTGGCAATGCGATCAGCACGATAGCAAGCGGCGGCGGTAAAGAGCACATCGGTCGAGGAGTTTAAGGCAGTCTCAGTAGAGTCTTGGATCACACCGATGATGAAACCGATACCCACGATCTGCATGGCAATGTCGTTGCTGATACCGAAGATGGAGCAAGCCAGAGGAATTAACATCAACGAGCCACCGGCCACACCTGAGGCACCGCAGGCACACAGCACTGACACAATGCACATCAGGAGAGCAGACCAGAAGTCGACTTGAATGCCTAAGGTATGCACGGCAGCCATGGTCATGATCACAATGGTCACGCCAGCACCGGACATGTTAATGGTGCAACCTAAAGGAATGGTGATGGAATAGGTGCTCTTTGGCAGCTTAAGGGTTTCACACAGCTGCAGGTTCACTGGCAGGTTGGCAGCAGACGAGCGGGTAAAGAAAGCGGTGATACCGGAGCGTACACAGCAAGTGATGATCAGTGGGAATGGGTTGGCGCGGATGGTAAGAGCAACAATAATAGCGTTTACACCAAAGGCGACGATCAGCATGGTTGCCACTAAGACTACGACCACGTGGACGTAGTTTAAGAGGTTAGCGAAGCCGCCTGGCTGAGTGCAGGAGTTGTACACCAGACCCATAACGCCTAAAGGAGCAAAGCGGATCACCATGCGCACGACCGAGCTAATGGACTCGGCTAAGTCTTCAAGCACGCGTCTAGTGGTGTCACCTGCAGCACGGAAAGTCCAGCCTAAAGCAATAGCCCAGATCAGAATGCAGATGTAGTTGCCTTGGATTAAAGCGGTGAATGGGTTATCAATGGCTTGGTTCACAAAGTTGGAGAGCACCTCACTAATGCCTTTAGGTGGGGTTAAGCTTCCGTCAGCGGCTTGTAGTTCGGTGAAGACACTTGGGAAAGTGTAGCTCATGAACAGTGCTAAAGATGAAGCACAGAGCATGCTGATAATGTAGAGCGTAATGATTGGCTTAATGTTGGATTGAACGCCAGTTTGGTGGCGGGCAATAGCAGCAGAAACCAGCACAAAGACGAGGAATGGAGCAACCGACTTTAAGCCTTTAACAAAGAGGCTACCAATCATTGGCAGGATATTGTGGTCGTGAGGATAGATCAGGGCAATGACAATACCTAAGATCATACCAGCCACAATCTGTAAGATGAATGGGACGCGGTTTAGTGATCGCGCTAGTGGGAATTTAGGCTTAAAGGGCTCTAACATGGTTGGTTCTCCGAGGGGTGAAAAGCCCCATGGCAATGACGCCGTGACAGCACTTCACCAACCGTAGATTGGGCTGGAAGAAGCCAGCAGCATTGCCATGGGCTTTTGTGAAAAGATCAGAACTTTGCGCCATTATAGGCGCTTTTGTCAGCGACTTGGGCAAAATAGGTCATTTTTGCCCAAGCTTAGAGCGCAATTTATGGGGCAGAAAATACAGCACAAAGACGATTTATCCCTATATTTAAGACTTCGTAGGGGCCTTATGGGGCCTTTTTCTAAAGCCAAACTTCTGTTTATTTTGGTGCGTAAATTTAAAGCTTAAGAGCTCTTTGCTTGCTTTTGGTGCATTTGGCTTGCTAGGGATGGGGTAAGAAATCCCCAAAGTAGGGATAGGGGAAATACCCGCCTGCAGGTGGCTTTGGGTAGTGGTGATATGGTCATTACCGGCTAAGACCAGCATGGCTGCATGGGCAGCATGGGCCGCATGGGCCGCACTGGCAAGTAAGCCATCAGCATGTAAGCTGGTGCTGGATGTATGGCGAGGTGTCTTGAGGCAAAGCTTTTAGTAGGGCTGGTAGCTCTGGCGGTAACTACTGTCAGAGTGGAGGTTTGCGGTGGCTCTGCGCGGTATCGGTGTAAGCCAAAAATAGCGTTTTTGCTCTGGTGTTACTGACTTTGACGGATCGCCGATATTGGGCTACATTGGCATAAAATCGCCTGTTTGCTGAAATACGAATAAAAAGTGATATAATTTGCACCCTTGCATTGCTGTCTTCCACATATGCTGGAGCTTAAAGCTAGTAAGCTTTAGCTACTGTGCCTTTCAGTTGGTTCTGCTGTGGCGGCCTTGCGCGGTTAACGAGGTTAACGCAGTTAGCGCAGTTAGCGCGTAGCGCGGCTTGGTTTGGGTGGACAGAGATGTGAGTGGTGAGGCGCGTGTGCGTCTATGGGTTGAGAGCGAGGCTGAGACTTCTGGATGGAAATTGATTATTTTTACTTTGTAGCACAAAGAGAGCGCAATGCCGCATGGAATCTCTTATGTGCTAACAATGCCCCTGTGATCTTGACCTTTGTCCATGAGGCTTTTATCAAACAAGGTCGCACCTCGGCACCAGAGTCTGAGCTCATTGAGACCTTGCGTGACATTATCTTTAAGATCAATGGCGGTCGCTTGTCCTATGAGCGTCAGGTCAGTGAGGTGCTGGCCGGTACGGCCGGTACGGCCGGTACGGCTGGCATGGCTGGTGGAGCCGCTGGGGCCACTGAGCGCGAGGATGAGGGCAGTCTCCTGACGCAAGAGCCGATCTATTATTTGCGGCGTTGGTCTTCGGAGCAACAGCGTTATTTTCGCTGCTCATACATGGGCGCATCAGGTAGTGAGCCTTATTACGACATTACCCCTGAGCTACAAAAGGCCTATTCTTTTGTCGTGGGCATGAAAGAGTCTCGCAACAGCTTTGTGCCAACAGAGTCGCGCTTTAAAGAGCTCCTTGAGATCCTAAAGGAAGTGCAGATGAGCACTGAGGGCAATGCCCAGCTCTATTTAGATGACTTGCTGGCCCAACGTGCAGCTTTAGACGAGCAAATTGCTAAAGCCCGTCGCGGTGAGATTGCGGCTTTATCCCCAGCGCAGATCCGTGAGCGCTTCTTACAGTTCCAGCATGATGCCATTGAGCTGGTAGATGACTTCCGTCAGGTGGAGTACAACTTAGGTGAGCTCGACAAAGAGATCATGCGCGACATCCTGAGCTGGACTGGGCCTCGTGGTGAGCTTTTGGACAAGTACTTTGACCAAAACGCCTACATTGAGAATACCGACCAAGGTCGCTCCTTTAAGGCCTTCTCACGCTTGCTTCTCAGTTCCAATGAAGATGAGATGATCGTTAAGCGCATTGAAAACCTCCTCAATCGCGAGGAGATTGCGGGGCTGCCAAAAGATGAGCGTATTCGCTCCATCCACGATCAGTGGCTTGATCTGCGCTTAAACATTGAGCGCGTAATGGGTGCTTCTACCAAGCGCATTAAGAGTTTCTTACAGCCTGCCAATCTGTCTGCCAATCGCTTCTTAAAAGAGCGCATTAATTCCATCACAGATAAGGTGGTAACGCTGACCAAGGAAACAGGTGTCAGTCAGCTTCCTGAGAGCTTGATTGAGCTGGAGCTGCCTAGAGCAGAGATCACCTTGCCATACGATCGACCACTGGCAGCGGTGACTACTAAGGCCGAATTTAATACTGAGACCAAGGATGATGACTTCACGGTTGATGATCACAAGCTCTTTGAGCAGATCGTGGTTGATCCTGAGGTGCTGTACTTCAGAATTGAAGAGTTTTTGAGCCAACAAGATGAGGTGTCATTGGCGGAGATCATTGCTAAGTATCCGCTGGAGCGTGGTATTGCTGAGCTCACGACTTACGTCAAATTAGCCTTAAACGATTATGAGGTACACGAAGATCCTGAGCTTAAGGACACATTCCGCTGGCAGGCTTTTGATCCTGACGGTGATCTCGTAGCACGTGTGGCTACCATCAAGCATATTACCATTCGTCGGCTGTCTTAATTTTTAGGAGCCTGCTGCGCAGGAAGAACACATGTCGCCATTTGATTCAGAGCAAAATAACGCAGGCCCACACGGAATTGGGGCCGGAGCGAGTAATAGTGCTGTTAACACAGCAGGGGCGGGCGCAGCCCCAGCAGGGGCGGGCGCTGCTAGCGCCGTTGGTGTGAGCGCTGCCCACGGCAGAGATTCTGGAATTAGTCCCTTTGCCTCGCGCAATAGCAGTGCTTTTAATGCCTTAATGGGCGCAGACAGCGCTGATGCCGAAGACAGCTACGATGAGGAGAGCCCAGAGGGCTTTGCAGAAAATCCTGACGTGGCTGCCGCTGCCCTTGATGGGGTTTTACACTCAGGTAGTAGCAGTGATTCGGGTCTTAATCCCAACATGGGAGGCACGGGGCGTAAGAATGCCTTACGCCTAGTCTCACCTGGTGCTTTGGTGGTGCACCTCTTAAAGGACTATATTGACCGTGAAGACAATAAGGTGCTCTTTGAGTCCTTAGTGCGTCAAGAGCTCGCAGTGAGCTCTATGTGTCGTACCCTCTTTTTGCGCTTGGTGATCGATCAGGATTCGGGCTTTGCTTATGTGCGCTCCCTTGCTGATGATGAATTACCACCAGAGGTGCAGCAACGTCCACCTCGTTTATTGTCCCGTAAGGCCCTTCCTTTCTACGATAGCTTAATCCTGATCCTGCTTCGTCAGCGCTTGCTGGACTTTGAGATGTCCGGTCAATTTGGCCGTCTGGTGTTAGAGCGCGCTGAGATCCTGACCATGGTGAAGACCTTTATTCATCAGGTCAATAACGATAAGAGCTTGGATGATAAGCTGCACAAGTCTATCGAAAACCTGTGCTCTTTAGGCCTGCTGGGCAAAAACAAGAGCGGTACCACGGCACGGGGCCGTACTGCCAAGAATGAGCGCGACTTAGAGCGTATTGAGGTCAAGCGCATTATTGGTGTGATTGTGACCCCAGAGATCCTCAAGCAAGCTGACGATACCTTAGCCAGCTATTTAAAGCGGATCAAAGAAGGTGGCCGTAATCGTCTGGATGACGATGATGACGAGCAGCCACTGTAGTCTGTAGCGGAGAAAAGAGATTAATGAGCAACGAAGAGTTTAAGTCACAAGATGCCGCTGCAGTCGCTGCTTCTGAGGCAGATGCAGCTGAGAGTGTCAGCGCCAGCGCTGAGGCAGCTGAGGCTGTATCAACAGCTGAGACTGATGCAGCTGTATCGGCAGCCGGTGCTGCCGATAGTGCGGCCAATGGTGCAGGCGAGGCAGTGAGCCTCGTTGACGAGGTCACATCGGGTACTGATGTCTTGCGTCTGACCGAAGAGCAATTGGCCCATCTGGAGCAACGCCCACAGAGCCGCGATGGCTTCCGTTTAGAGCGTGTGGATGTCTACAACTGGAGTAGCTTTAACAACAACGTTAAGAGCGTCTATTTTGGTGGCCAGAATGTCCTCATGACTGGTGACAATGGTGCTGGTAAGTCTTCCATTATTGACGCCATTACCGTGCTGCTCTATGACGTGCGCAAGGTGGTCTTTAACCAAGCGGCTGGAGCCGAAAAGGGCGAGCGTAATCTAGCGAGCTACGTCCTTGGCCTCTATAAAAACGACAATACCTCAGGCATTAAGACTGAATTAGGTCTGCGCTCGGGGCAAGATGCCGTGCTTTCGGTGATCATGGCCTCGTTTTACCATCATCAGCTGCAAGAATACGTAGTGCTTTTGCAGTGCTTGGTGATGCAGAAAAACAAGAGCGCACCTGATCGCTATTACTTCATTGGTAATCGCGACTTTAACCTGCAACAAGATGTGTTGCCGGTTGCCAACTTAAGAGAGCTGTCCAAGAAGCTCAAAGTCTTGGGCATGAATCGCTATGAGCAGTTCTCTGAGTACTATGCCCAGATGCAGCGTCTCTTTGGTATTGGCGATACCAAGGTCTTGGATCTTTTCTACAAGACCATTTCCATGAAGTCGATCAACAACATCTCTGACTTCGTGCGCAAGCAAATGCTCGAGGACTTCAACGGCGATGAGCTGGTGGAGCAGATGATTGATCGCTTCGACGATCTGGATGCTTCATACAAGAGCGTGGAAGAGGCCCGCCAGCAGGTAGAGGCCTTAGAGCCTATTTGCCGAAAGGGTGAAGAGTATCAGACGGTGAGAGCGCAGGTGTCATTCCTCGAGGAATGCGCCAAGGGCAATACCTCCTATCTCTATCAGAGAAAAGCAGATCTGATCCGTGTGGATATTGAGCACAACACTGCACGTTTAGTGGAGTTGGATCAGCAGATCGATAAGACTCGTGAAGAGTTGGACAGTCTGAATGAGCGCATTCAGTCCACCAATAATGAGATCTTGCAGCAGGGCGGTAATCGTCACGAGCTCTTAAAGCAAAACATTCGCATGGCGCAAAAAGAGCGTGAGCGTTTATTTAACGATTACACCTCATACTGCAATCTGTTGCGCCATTTGCAGTTAGAGCCAGTAGAAAACGAGGCTGAATTTAATCGCGTCGCCGCCAAGCTGGATAAGCTGAAGCAGCAGCTGCAGAACGATATGGCGCGTGCAGATGAGAATCGTACTCAGCAGAATATTGAGCTTAAGACCGCCCAAGATGAGGCGGCGCGACTGGATAACGAGATCCGCTCGCTCAAGCATCGTAAGAACAATATTCCAAGTGAGTACATTGAGGCTCGTAAGCGCATCTGTGAGTACATTGGCTGTAGCGAAAAGTACCTGCCTTTTGCCGGTGAGCTCATGCAGATCAAGGCCGAAGAAAAGGCTACTTGGGAATACGCCGTAGAGAAGACGCTGCGCAGCTTTGCTCTGACCATGCTGGTGCCTGAGACCTATTTCAGCAGCGTAGTGACTTACGTCAATAAGTCGCACTTAGGCATTCTGCTGCGCTTTGATCGCATTAAGGATAACGACTTTGGCTCGATGGGCAGTATGGCTAACAATACTGCCATGGGTGATGCCTTTAATAAGTCGGGTCTGGCACGTGCTCGCTCTAGTTTTGCTTCCTTACCACGCAAGATCGAGATCAAAAACGAAGCTCCATTTAATGCCTACATCAAAGGCGTGCTGGAGCACAGCTTTAACTTTGTTTGCACTGAGGATGAAGTTGAGTATCGGCAAGAGCGCTTTGCTCTGATGCCATCTGGTCTGTGCAAGCGTGGCGGGCGTAACGAAAAGGACGATCGTCGTCGCCGCGTGGACTTCATCTTAGGTTGGACGAACGAAGAAAAGATCGCCATGTTACAAGGTGAGCTGCAACGTGTGCGTGAGCAGGTTGTCAGCCTGCAAGATGCGGTACGTCACCTCACGGCTATGTATTCGGAAAATCGCTCCCGTTTAGGCTCGATTGATCTGCTGCAAAGCAAAAAGAGCTTTGCTCAGTTGGATTACTTTAGTCGTGATCGTGAGATTGATGAGCTGAAGGCTGAGTTAGAAGAGCTCATGCGCTCGTCTGATGTCTTAAAGAGCCTCAGACAGCGTCTTGAGGAATACGAGCAAGATCGTAAGACCCTGCAAAATCGTCGTGATTCCTTCATGGAAGAGCGTGCTCGTATTCATGAGCGTAATGCCAACTATGAGCGCGAGTTTGCTATGGCCACCGATTTAGGCTTGCCAGCAAAGGACATTAAGACCGAAGTACAGGCAGCTTTAGATCGCTTGATCGCTGATGCGCAAGAGCGTCTGCGCTTTAGTGCTCTGTCGGTGTCTAATATTGACCGTGTGATTGCCGAGGTCGGTGAGCGTTTAGACAAAGAGATCCGTCGCCTGAAAGCCAAAGAGGCCTCTTTAGCTCAAGAGCTGGTGAATTTACAGAGTAACTTCACTCAGGTCTTTGTGCTGGCCGGTCGTAATCTCGATGCTACCCGTGCTGCAGCGTGGGAGGGCTTTAAAGAGCTCTTAGATAAGTTACAGCAGGATGATCTGCCACGATTTGTGGAGGCCTTTAAAGAGAAGCTCAACCGTGAGACTATCGACCAGTTTGGTTCCTTAAATGCGGTGTTGCTCTCGCAGAGTCGTAAGATCCAAGAGCGTATTGCTGACATTAACCTCATCATGCGCGATGTGGACTTTAACCCAGATCACTATATCCAAATGGTGGCTACACCAAGTAAGGATCAAGAGATCTGTCAGTTTAAGAGCGATATGCGCACCTGCACCTCCAATATCTTAGATAACGATAATTGGACTTTTGAGGAAGCAGATCGCAAGTTCCGTGAGGTCAAAGCCCTGATTGACCGCTTTAAAGGCGAGGTCAATGGTGCTGATATCGACGGACGTTGGCGTAAAAAGGTCACAGACGTTAAGCAGTGGTTTGAGTTCTCGGCCTCAGAGCATGCCCGCTCCGATGATAGTCAGGTTGACTACTACGAGGATTCGGGCGGTAAGTCTGGTGGTCAAAAGGAAAAGCTGGCCTATACCGTGCTGGCCTCTTCTCTGGCTTATCAATACCAGAGTAAGGCTCGTGCCCGTGAGGAAGCTGCTAAGGCAGCACAATCTGCAGCGCAAGCCGGATCGATTATGCCTCAAGCTGATGCGGCCGTTACTGGTGCCATCACTTCAGGCTTAGATCATGAGAGATCCTTCCGCTTTGTGATCATCGATGAGGCCTTTGGTCGTGGCTCGCCACAGTCGGTAGATTATGCTTTGACTCTCTTCAGTAAGTTTAACTTGCAGCTGCTGGTGGCAACACCAATGCAGAAGCTCGATATCATCGAAAAGTACGTCAGTCACGTGGCTTTCGTCTATCGCGATGAAGAGACTCATGAGTCGACTGTGGTCAATTACAACCTTAAGGACTACATCTTAAAGCGCAACTTAAAAGAGCGTTTGCAAAAGGTGCCATTGCAGCAAGCAAAGGCAGTGGCGGCCGGTGGTGCAGCTGCCAGTGCTGTGGCCAAGCTGGCAGCACAGGAGCAACAACAGGCTAGAGATGCGATGGCGGCACTGGATGAGCGCATTCGTGCTGAGCAAAGCAAGTTTACTGGCCCAAGCCAAGGCCCTGTGCACGTGAGCACCCCAGCACCAGCTGGTGCTGCGAGCTCTGGGGCTAGCTCCAAAGCAAGCGCTAGCAGCGCTGCGAGCGCTACGCTCAACTCCTCCGGAGGAGCTAGTAAGGCCCAAGGCACTACAGGTGCTTCTGAGGCCGCGCCAGCAGCCAGCCCAGCACCTGCGGTGAATCAGGAGCGCGAGCGCAGCGATTCGCTGGCAGCCGCCAAGACTGTGGCGGGTGGATTGCAAATTAAGGGTCAAGATGGTAAGTATTTGTCGGTAGATGAATATGCGCAGAAAATGCAGGCTGAGCGCAAAGCTTTTAAGCAAAAGCGCACGGATGCTGCTCTTTCTAAGCTGGACTTCTTAGACTCGTTATTTGTCCCTGAGCATGCCCATGAGGATCATGTGTCAGTGGCCACAGCGGATGCCGCTGCGCATGTCGCCGATCCTGCTGCTAGCGTAGCTACTGTGGCACCAGCTGCACCAGCTGTACCAGCAGCTACGGTAAAGCCTGCGTCGCCTGTGGCTCAGCATGCCACCAGTACGGATCTCAGCTCCACTGCTGATATCACCGCTGATTTGGCTGCTGCTATTGAAGCGCAGCTGTTGCAGCCGGAAACAAAGGCGACTGAGGCGACAGAGGCTAAGACCAAGCGCAATCGTAAAGCCAATAAAGTCGAAGAGATGCCACGTTATAAGCATTCCTTGGACGACTTGCTGTTAGATGAGGATTAGGCAGACGGCTGCTTTGCAGCCTTGCTATTGCAACTCGATTTGAGTTTGGAGGACGGTTCTAGCTTTAGCTCCAAGATCATAGTGAGCTTGTTGGAGGTTAAGGCTAGAACTGTGGTATTTCATGAGTACACAGTTTTTACCAAAATTTGGGCGCAAGCTCGGTACGGTGCTGGCCGTATTAGGCTTATGTTCTTTTTCATCTCTCAGTTACGCAGCCGCCCACAGTACTTATAATCCGATGCAGCCACGTCAGCTCAGCGCTGTGGCTGCTCAGGCTGACTATAGCTATGGTTATAGCATCCTGTCGGGACATGCCTTGGACTCTCTTGAAGAGCCTAACCGTGCCATGTGGTACTTAAATTACGACATTTTTGACCACTATATCCTGCGTCCCGTGGCTCATGGCTATGCCTATTTGCCACAAGGAGTGCAGGATTCCATGGGCAATTTCTTTGCTAACTTAGATGAGGTCAATAACATCCCTAACAATATCTTTGTAGGTAATGTGGGCGGCTCGGCCGTTTCTCTGGGCCGTTTGGTCGTGAACTCCACTATTGGTCTTTTAGGCTTCTTTGATGTGGCTACCCAGATGGGACTTAATGCTCATCCTATGAACATGGAGACAGTGCTCGGTAAAGGTGGTGTGGAGCAGGGCCCATTCCTCATGATCCCTGCTTATGGCCCAACCACGGCCCGTGATCTCAATGGTGCGGTCATCGATGGTATGCCATGGTATGCCGTGTCATGGCCAATCACTATTGGTAAATGGGCTTTACAGGGTGTGCACAACCGTGCGCAGCTGATCCCACAAGAGGGCATGGTTGATAATGCCATGGATCCATATATCACTACACGTGACTCCTTCTTGATGTACGACGAGAATGCGGTCAATCCAGTGCAAGAGGGTGTAGTGGAGAGCGAGGATGACTTTGATGAGGCCTTGCTCGATGAGATCGATGGCTAGCCACAGTTAACCCATGGCTAGCCCGCGGCTAGCCAACATTGCGTTAAGCTGCACAGCGATGCGCAGCTTGACGCTGCGTTGTATACACAGTGCGACGCGGTTCAATCTTAGTTTGCTGCCAGAAATATAGTTATCACGGTACCTGAGTGCCTGAAAAAGTGTTGTTTACATGTCTTATATCCCTCCACATCCTGATTTACGTTTGATCGTTAAGGCTTCTAAGAAGAACGGTTATAACGTCTGCACTTACACTCCAAAATATCCAGAGGAGTATTACAACCCTCGTACTGGGGAAATGATCCACTATGGCAACATGTTCCCTACCAACATCAAGTCTGTGGGATATATTGAGAATCGGCAGCGTTGTGGCTTGATCATCTTTTATCCTGAGTTTTTAAAGATATACCCTGCTCTTAAGTACTATCGGGTCTATCGCGATTACAGCATGACTGTCTATGAGCCTCTAACCGAAGAGGAAATCCAGCAGATGCAAGCGGCAGAGGCCGAGGCTAAGGCCCAGCAAGAGGCAGAGCTGAAGGCTCAACAGGAAAGAAAAAAGGCAGCTGAACAAGCCGCTGCGCAAAAGCGTGCTCAGGATTTAGCTGCTGGCAAATTGCCTGCTGAAGATAAGGCCCGTTTAAAGCAGCTGCGCTCGCAGATTGATAAGGTGGATGAGCAAATTGCCGCTCTGCTCAAGCAGCGCTTAGATTTAGTCGAAAAGGCCGCCGAGATTAAGGCGCAAGTGGGCGAGGGTGTGGCTAGCGCTGTGCGTGAAGAGCAGATCTTAGCCCATGGAGCTAAGCTTGAGGTTAATCATGGTTTGCCAGCCTCGCTGATGCAAGACCTGCAACGTCGTATCCTGCGTCACTCTTACAATGCCCATGGTTCAGGCAAGTTTGCCCAAGCACCACGTTACACCTCTAACGCGGAAGCCTCTGCCTCTGCCTCTGCTTCCGCTTCGGACACAAGCACAAAGGTCGTGATTGTGGGTGGTAATGGCGGTATGGGCCGCATGATGCGCCTTTATCTGGAAGCCGCCGCCTACGAAGTATCCGTGGTTGAGCCTGAGGATTATGAGGTCGACAGTAAGCACAAGGCTGTGAGCGAGCTTAAGGATTCGGTGGCAGTAGAGCGTTTAGCGGCTGCTGATTGGTGCATTATTGCTGTACCAATCAACGTGACTGCCGATGTGATTAAGACCGTGGCTCCATGGCTGAAGCCAAATTGTGTCTTAAGTGATATCACCTCAGTCAAAGCCCAGCCAGTGCAGCAGATGCTGGAGGCTCATGCTGGCCCAGTATTAGGCTTACACCCAATGTTTGGCCCTGACACCTATTCGCTGGTCAAGCAGGTGGTAGTGGCAGTGCCTGGCCGTGATGAGCAGCGTTGCCAGTTCATTATTGAGCAGCTAAAGATGTTTGGTGCTCAAGTAGTTGTTTGTACCGGTGAAGAGCACGATGAGGCCATGCGAGTGATCCAAGCCCTGCGCCACTTTACGACCATTGTGTATGGCAATTTCTTACGCTCTCTAGTGCCGGATGCCCAAAAGATTGTTAAGGGTAAGCTCACTAAGAAAGGCCAAACAGCTGGTGCTAAGTTTGTGAAGCGTCTGTTAGAGCTAAGCTCGCCTATTTATCACTTAGAGCTGATGATGGTCGGACGTCTGTTTGCCCAAGATCCTAACTTGTATTGTGATATTATTAGCGCGTCCCAAGCCAACCTTGAGCTGATGCAGCGCTATATCGATAGCGCCCAGGAGAGCTTAGATACGCTGACCAAGGATCAGAGCAAGGAAGATTTTGTGCAACAATTTGCTCTGACGACGCAATTCTTTGGTGATCAGGCTGATGCCTTCTTAAAGGAAAGTGCCAAGATCTTAGCAATGGTGCAGGATACCTATCCGTTGCAAAAATAGCGTGGCAGCTGCCAAGCGTGGCAGTTGCCTGCCAAGCAACTGCAATGCAGTTGCCAAGCAGCGCTTGTGGCTCAGTTATGACGGCGGGGATGACAGCCGTCAGGCCATCTGCACGGTGTGCTGTTGCAGTGCTGCTGCGCTCTTGCGCAGCTGCGCGTCCGCGCTGCAGTGCAGCGTGCTGCTGTGGTGCGAGGGTCTGTCGAGCGTTGGTGTTTAGGGGCATTGTTGCCCAGTGTTGTCCCTGCTTTTGGGATGGACTAGGCGTGCTTTTGGGTTCTAGGAATTTTTTGTATGGAGCGATTGGCTTTGCTCAAGAAGATCCTCTTTGGTCTCTTGATCCTTGCGGCTGTGATCTCATTGCTGTTGGTAGGCCAGATCAAAGTTGCTACCTATCTTTTTGACAGTAAGTTGGAGTCAGCTCTCAGCCGTGCTGAGCGGGCCTTACCTGGCTTAAAGCTCAGTTATACCCCAGGTAATAACTCCTTTACCGTGCGTCAAGGCCGTCTCTTCTATGAGATCCCTCTCAAAAAAGGCAATAGCCTTGGTGCTGAGTCGGTATCTGGTGCGGTTGATTTAAAGATTGGTTTTGGCCCTTTACGTGTCACGGGTGCGATCGACAGTGTGGCTGGAGCCGGTAATTTAGAAGATATCCTGCGTCGCTTTAACGTGGATCCGATCTCTTTTACTGGTGCCTTCCATGCTCGTGCAGTGACGCCACGTCTGGATGCTACATTAAAGACCGATTCTTTCCTGATCCCAACCAGCACTGGCATCTGTAAGCTGGGACAAAATTCCTTTAACTTCTATGCCACCTCAAAAGAGGATGTGGACGTGGAGTTTAGCTCGGCTGGTGTGGTCTGCGAAGGTGCTCTACGTTACAACAATAAGCCTAATTATCGCCTCGATCTCTTAGGTGTGGACGTCAAGTTCTTACCTCGTATCATCAACAACAAGCCACACTTCGATAGTCTGATCATCAACTTAAAGCAGTTGGACTTTAAGTTCTCTACCCTCTATGCCATTGGCTTTAGCCCAGAAGAGGAAGTGCGTGACCCATCGCTGCAAGAGGCCATTTCCTTTACCGATGTTTCGACCTTGGTGGCTTTAAGCCAGCCTGATGATGAGGGTATGGCTAAGCTGACCTTTGACAATAGCGGTAATTACGGCTTTGCTTTCCCTTACATCCAGTATGACGAGGTGCAACCGTTCTATCGCTTAGACAACTTTAAGCTCTCGGGATCATTGGAGCGTATTTCCATTCCTCGCCTGTTTGATGCCGCCCAAAGTGTGCTGAAGAACGCCAGCTCGCAGTTTGAGACCAATAAGGTCTTAAAAGAGATCCTGCATGGCTTCTCCGATACCATTACTCTGGCAATCGAGCAGTTTGGCTTTGACCATGAGGGTAAGGCCTTAAATGTCAATGGCACTACCCATGTGGCTTTTGATGAGAGCAGCAATCGTCCTCGTGTAGGTTCTATCGATGCTGACATTAACATCAAAGTCGATAAGACCATGCTCGAAGAAGCTGCCGGTGATAATTACTTAAAGGCCTTACAATCGGCTTTAGCCGCAGGGCAGATCACTGATGATGGCCAAAACTATAGCACCGTCTTTAGCCTGCAAGGCAAGCAAATGGCCTTGAATAATATTCCGGTGCAGAGCTTAGTGTCGCAGGATGATCTCCTGTACGAAGAGGAGCAAAAGGCCTTAGAGGCACAGCGTGCCCAAGAGCGTGCTGCTGAGGCAGCTTTGCGTGCTGAAATTGAGGCAGCTCAGCGTGCTCAAGAAAACTTACCATCCATGGTAGACAGTAATATCGGCAATAATGCTCCAGAGGAGGCCGATCCAAGCGCCAGCGATTAGTTGGCTAGGGTGCAAGGACATAGATTGAAGCGCCTTAATAGTACTTGCTGCCAGTCTTAGCTGTTGCGGCTTTCTTGGCCGCGACAGCCGCTGTGCTCGCGACAACTGATGCTGTCGCTTGCTGCCCCATCGTTTGGTGACGACTGGCTCTCTTTTTAGTTTTCAAAACCCCATAGTAGTTTTTGCTGCTATGGGGTTTTTGCGTTTTTTGCGCAGACGAATCCCATTTGCACCGCATTTGCTCCGCGTGATCTCGCGGGTGGCGGTGGACTAGCAAAAACTTGCTTGTAAAAAATGGGGAACTATTTTTGCACATAAGCGACAAAAATAGCGTAAATAAGGGTAAGATAGAATATCTAGCACTAACTTTGATCGCAAAAACCAAACGATTACGTTTCAAGGTTTTGCTAGAGGAGTGAAACTTAAACCTCTCACTAAGTTTTTGTCTATTGCCCCAGTGGATTTGGTCTTTTAACCATCACTTTTGGATATTGGATAAGCCTAGATACGTAATAGTGGTTTGTGCACGTGCACGTTGAAACAAAATATTAGACCTAGGTACGAATATGCAAAGTGTGAGGGCATATGGTTTGATAAAGCTAAAATCCCCAATTAGAGCAGCCTACAATGCAAGATTCCGCCAGAAGAGTTACAAGCAGTGCCAACACTGCCTCCTCCACCACCGTAGCGGCCCGTGCGTCCAGTGCTGCTACTTTGGCCTCATCGAGTGCGTCCGTATCCTCTGCCAATGCAGAGGCAGCACGACTGCTGCGTCATGCTTTTTTCTACGATGGGCCAATTGCGGGTAATAGTCCCATGACCAATGCAGGCCCAGAGCCAGATCCAGGTGTGGATTGGCCTCAAGGCATGCGTGGTTATGTGCTGAATCTGACTTTAGAGGGAGAGGGCTTAGTACGAGATGGCGAGCGCTGTTTTGTGTGTAAGCCTGGTGATCTGATTTTGATCCCGCCTCATGTACCGCACTTCTATCACATTAACAATGGTTGTGAGACGTGGGTACACCAGTGGATCTATTTTTATCCACGAAGTTATTGGCTTGCAGCCTTAGATTTCCCTTTGGCTTTACAGCAATTGCCATCGCTACCTGCACAAGTGTCCGAAGAGTCTCTGGCTGTACAAAGTCCACGGGCTAAAGCACGCCGTGAGGCTCGTGCAGCTGCAGCGGCGCGAGCTGCCCGTTTAGCTGCAGAGGCAGATAAGATCTTTCAGCCTGATGAAGTGGTGCGTCCGTGTAGTGATCTGATGCCTACTGCTGCCCTGACAGCCGAGAGCAATATAGCTTCCGTTCTTGATTCCCCTTACAACCCAATGACGGTGGTGCAGCAGATCGCTTTATTGGAGCAGAATTTAGCGCAAAATCAGGCACAAACTTGCTCAAAAAGCGAGGCAGACTCTCTATTAGAGACAGACAAAGAGCTTAATACTGAGGGAAAGATCGGTTATTACCGTGTGCCACAGCAGATGTGGGATGAATTTACCTATCTGTTTGAGGCCATTGTGGAGCGTAGCTTTTCCACCCAAGGCAGTAGCCAGCTATTGGCCGCTAACTTTTTGGAGCAGATCCTGTTCCTGCGTTTAGAGCAAGGTTGTCAACAGCAGCCACAGGCCGTAGATCCTCGGGTTGCCATTTCCTGCCTCTATATTCATGACAATCTGTGCAATAACAATATGAGCATTGCGGACATTGCTGAGCATGCCCAGCTATCACCATCGCGCATCTCGCATTTGTTTGAGCGCAACATGGGGCTTTCGCTGATCAAGTGGCGTGATCAGGAGCGTCTTAAGTTAGCCAAGAGCCTGCTTTTGACAACCGAGCTCAAGATAGAGCAGATTGCGGCGCAAATAGGTATCCAAGACCCAGGCTACTTCTTTAAGTTCTTTAAGCGCAATTGCGGTCTCACTCCAAATCAATTCCGTCGTGAGCTTAAAGACAAGCTGCAGATCGGTGCCTTCTTTGATTCTGGTGAGAGCCCTGATTACGACGATCCAGAGGGTGAGCCTGATAGCAGTGCTGTTCCTTCTGCATCCGATATGGCAGCTACAGCGGCAGCTGATTCGAGCACGAGCTCGAGCGCAAGCACGAGTGCAACAGCTCACGGTGAGCATGAAGAGGAAGAGGAGAGCTTGGACGACGCTGAGGCCGCGATGGATCCGACCGTCACTCCAAGATAAGTTTGGCTCTGGCGTGGAAAAGGAAATAGGGAGGGAAGGTGTAGTTTGCTGGCTCTGATGGCAGAGCCACTTGTTCTACCATCAGAGGGGCATGATAGACTGAGCCTGCATTGGGATGTAGGCGGCGCAGGTTATCTGTGGCACAGCCTATTTTGGTTTAGGCGACGCAGCCTATTTGCGGCGGTGGCTGTGTTTGTTGACGAGAATGTAGCTCTGCTTCTTCTTAAAGCTGATAAACATAAAGAGCACCATACACATTACCAGCAAGCCAGCTGTAATGATCTGGCCCATTAGTGGCGATGGAATCATGCCGCCTTGGGTCATGCTTAAGACACATGGAATGGCAATAAAGAGGAAGCAGATTAAGAGCACACGAATGTAGCGCACCATGGCCTCATTTGGGCTGTTGCGACGTGCGACCTTGGTTGGGATGTCTAAGCCAATACCTGGCTCTGGGTGGTATTGTGGGCCTTCGATAATGGCAGGGCGAGCAATGTAGCGGTAGAGTACGGTTTTGACACCTGGACGTACTACGGTCTCTAATTTGAGGCCTAAAAGGGCATTGGCATGACAGGCAATAGCGCGCTCAGTAATAGCAGCACGACACTCGCGCTCAGAGCCACCTTCAGCGGCAATGAAGTAGTCACTGTTTTCTTGCAGAATTTCGTGCTCAGGTAAGCGGGCTTCAGTAGTGAGAGCGACCTTGGTATTCTTAAACTCTAGAGCTTGGCAGGAGAGCAATTTGGCTTTGCCATGAGCGAAAAAGCTTGGAGCTTTGCTGACTTCAATCTCACAGTCGGCACCGACGACTAAATTGAGATCACCTTTGAGCTCTCCGAGGCTGGCTTCATAGGTTTCAGCCTGATCTGGGTTATTGACCACGCAATAGTCTTTTTCACGGTTAATTTCGATAATGGTGCCTTGCATGGCCCCCCCTAAACTCAAGATAGTTCTCCAATTTAGCCACTGGAGCAGTGTGCCCAGTGTTGTCTGCGTGCGGAGCACGCCTGTGTGCGTTGCACGCTTGCGTAGCACGCCTGCTAGCATGCGTAGCATGCCTGCGTGTGTTGCACAGATGCTGATTATATCATGCTGCCAAGGTGCACTTTGGGGCGGCAAGAGCCCTTATGATGAGCCCCTCCGGATAACAGGGATAGCGTGATGGGCAAGGTCTTTGCTGTGTTGTACCTAAGGTTTTTGGCCGTATAATCATAAAGTGATTTGGTTTTCGCTCGGTGCGGAGTTTTGTTGCTATGAGAGTTTTGCTCTTTATTGCTATGCAAGTCGCCATCTTGCTGGTGGTCGGCGTGGTCGGCTCGATCATCATGGCGCTCTTAGGTATTAGGATCAGTCCTGGTGCCTATGGCGGTCTGTTTGTGATGTGCGCAATCTTTGGCTGTGTGGGCTCCATGATCTCTTTGTTTATGTCTAAGAGCATGTGCAAGAGTGCTTATGGCGTGCAAGTGATCACCCAGCCTCGCAATAACGCTGAAGCTTTCTTATTGCGTGAAGTGGCCTCTATGGCCCAGCGTGCAGGCATTGGTATGCCTGAGGTCGGTATCTACTATTCGGCTGATCCTAATGCTTTTGCCACTGGTGCCTCCAAGGACAACGCTTTAGTGGCTGTGTCCTCTGGCTTGCTGAATAATATGAGCCCAGATGAGATCCGGGGAGTTTTGGGCCATGAGATCACCCATATTTCCAATGGCGATATGGTGACCATGACCTTACTGCAAGGCGTGCTGAATACCTTTGTGTACTTCTTCTCTTATATTGCTGCTATGGCCGTCTCTGGCTTCTTAAATCGCAGCGATAACGAAGAAAACTCTGGCGGTGGTAATCCTTTCATCTTCTACATGGTGAATGGCTTATTCCAAATGCTGTTCGGTATTTTAGCTACCATCATTGCTATGTGGTTCTCGCGTTATCGTGAGTACCGTGCCGATGCCGGATCCGCTGATTTAGAGGGCACAGGGCGTATGATCAGTGCTCTGCAGGCATTGCAGCGCTTGTCATCGATCGAGGTGAAGAAAGAAGGTCAATTCAGTGCATTCTGCATTAATGGCGGTGTGGGCTTATCTGAGCTCTTTATGAGCCACCCACCTCTGGCTAAGCGCATTGCTGCCCTGCAAGCTCGCGGCCGTTAATCCATTGGTCTATGTGCACGAGAAAGTGCTCTGTGACGCGGCTTAGCGCTGTTTAGGAAGTTGCAACTATTAACTGTCCAAAAACTACAGACTACTAACCCCTACGAGTTGTAGGTGCCTCACACTGGCTGTTGATAATTTTGGGACAGTTAATAGTTATCACCTTCCTTAGCAAAAAGCTTGTCCGTCTTCGCAAAAGCCAGTACTACCCGAGGAACTGAGCGCGTTGGCAAAGTCCTAAATTAGTTGGCGTTAGGCCCTGCCATGCTGGGCTAATCCTTGCTGAGCATGGGCATGAGTCTAGGTGCTGTACACGCTGCTAATACGCAAAAGGCCCTGCTAAAAAGTAGGGCCCTGTAGCGC
>DXEV01000110.1 GCA_019114785.1 Candidatus Anaerobiospirillum pullistercoris
CTGCAAGCGTTAGCTATAAGAAACTGCGCTTGTTGCAAAAACGCAAAAGTTATTTAACCGAATTGAGAACAGGAGGCGGCAATTCCTCCCCCGCTTTAGAAGCGGGGGTATCCTTGCCGTGAATTTGATGATCTCGCTTCAAGACATCACCATTATGCGCGGCACCAAGACTTTAATTGAAGGTGCCAGTGCCACTATCTTAGCCGGACAAAAAGTCGGCATCATTGGCCGCAATGGCTGTGGTAAGTCGACCCTCTTTGCGGCTATCCAAGGCGAGATCACGCCTGAGCTCGGCTCTATTGGTGTGCCAAAGAATCTTAAGATCGCCACCGTGGCGCAAAAGACACCTGCCCTTGAGATCTCCGCTATCGACTACGTCATGCAGGGCGATAAGACTGTACAGCAGCTGCTCAAACAGCGTGAAGCTGCCTATCAGCAAGACTCAGGTGAAAAGATCGCTCTCATCGAAGATGAGCTCGGTATCGCTGGCTATTGGACTTTAAAGCCACGTGCTGGTGCTTTGCTCTTTGGTTTAGGCTTTGGCCCAGATGAGCTCGAAAAAGCAGTCAAAGAGTTCTCTGGTGGTTGGCGTATGCGTCTTAACTTGGCCCAAGCTCTGATCTACAAATCTGATCTGATGCTGCTGGACGAGCCTACCAACCACTTAGACTTAGACACGGTTTTATTCCTGCAAAACTTCCTTAAGAGCTACGAGGGCACCTTACTGTGTATTTCCCACGATCGTGACTTCCTCGATAGCTTTGCTGATCACATTCTGCATTTTGAGTCAGGTAAGGTCGTACTCTATCCTGGCAACTACTCTGCTTACGAAAAGCTCAGAGCTGAGCATATCCGTGCCCAAAAAGCAGCCCGTAAGCGTGAAGAAGCCATTGTGGCTCATATGCAAGCTTTCGTCGATCGCTTCCGTTATAAGGCCTCTAAAGCTAAGCAAGCTCAGTCTTTAATCAAGGCTATTGATCGCATGCAGCTTACTGCTGTGACTCAAGAGGAATCTCCTTTCTCCTTTAGCTTCCCTGAGCCTGAGCGTACCCCACAAGTGATCGCTAACATCAAAGACTTAGATGCAGGCTATAAGGCTGATCCTCAAGCCAGCGCCGCCGCTGCCGCCGCTGCAGAGGCAGCGGCCTCTGTCACTGAGGCCACCGACCTCAACGACCTCGACAATGACTTTGAAGATGGCCCACAAATTCGCCAAGTACTGACTCACGATCAAGTTGTACTCTCCAAGATCAACTTAGAGCTCTTAAGCGGCGATCGTATTGCGCTCTTAGGTAAGAATGGTCAAGGTAAGTCGACCCTGATCAAAACCTTAGTCGGAGAATTACAGCCACTGCACGGTACAGTCACCATTGGTAAGGGCATTAAGATCGGCTACTTTGCCCAGCACGAGCTGGAGTCTTTAAACGAAGACCAAAATGCCCTGTGGCACCTTTTCCGCATTAACCCTAATGCCAAGGAAAAGGATCTGCGCACCTTCTTAGGCTCTTTTGCCTTTAGTGGCGATAAAGTCTTTGATCCGGTTAAAACCATGTCCGGTGGTGAGCAAGCACGTTTAGCACTGGCCTTAATTGCCTACCAAAAGCCAAACTTACTGCTCCTCGACGAGCCTACTAACCACTTAGACTTAGAGATGCGTGAAGCTCTAAGCGTGGCTTTGGCCAGCTACCCTGGTGCCCTCGTTTTAGTCTCTCACGATCGCCACTTAGTCGAAGCCATTGCCGATAAGCTCTGGCTGGTAGACCAAGGTCGCGTCAGCGAGTTTAGTGGTGACTTAAACGACTACCAAGAATACCTCTTACGCCGTGCCCGTGAGTTCCGTGAGCAGCAGCAGCAAAACGCTGCCCAAAATGCTAACGGGAATGCCGGTGCCAACAAGAGCACTTCCACTACCGAGCTCCGTGCCGGTATGGGAGCAGTTAACGCCTTAGGTGGTCGTCAGCCTAGTGCTAGCGTTTCGTCCTATAAGACCAAAGAGCAAAAGCAGCTGGAGGCCCAAAAGCGTGCCGCTCTTCGTCCACTCAAGCTGAAGATCGAAAAAGAGGAAAAAGAGATCGCTAAGATCGAAGCTCGCTTACAAGAGATTGATGAGCGTATGGCCGACTCCAGTCTCTACGAGGGCAATAAAGATGAGCTTGAGGCTCTGATCTTAGAGCGCGCTCAGCTCAACACCGACAAAGAAAGCCACGAAGAGCAATGGCTGGAGCTGACCGCTGAGCTGGAAGAGGCCCAAGCATCGTCTTAATACGCAGCTGCGCTAGCGCAGCTGCGTAGCAGCGCCTGTTTTCCGCCCCATCCCCAGCCTCATAGGCTGGGGCCATCATTATGTCCCTTAACCCTGAGTCACTACGCGAGGTAAGGTTTAATGCTTAGTTATCGTCACGGTTTCCATGCAGGCAATCATGCTGATGTGCTCAAACATATGACTTTGTGCCTCATCATGCGTGCTCTGACCCAAAAGGACAAGCCTGCCACTTTTATTGATACCCACTCAGGTGCTGGCCTCTATGACCTCACCTCCGGTTTTGCCAGCAAAAACCTCGAATATAACACTGGCTGGGATCTCATTAAGGACAATGCCAAACTACAAGAGCTGATCCATGAGTACTACAAGGTCTGTGCTCAAGCTCTCAAAGAGCCTAATGCTAGCCGTGTAATGTATCCTGGCTCGCCTTACTTTGAGTATGCCTTAGCCCGTCCAAGCGACAGCCTCTTTTTCCACGACACTCACCCTGCTGAATATGAGAGCTTACTGCAGATCTTTAAGCATAAAGCTCACATCCATGTGGAGCTGCGCTCTTGCAGTGATACCATTAACGCCTTGCTGCCACCACTAAAGAAACGTGGTCTGATCTTTATTGATCCTCCATATGAGGACAAGCAAGAGTACACGAAGGTCGTTTCCGACATCAAAAAGGGCTTAGGCCTCTTTAAACAAGGCGTATTTGCGCTGTGGTATCCAGTATTAGCACGGATGCAGGATCACTCCAAGAACCTCACCCAAGCCCTCAAACGCCTCAATATGCCACTGCTTCAAGTCGAGCTGCGCGTCAGTGCTCAAGAAGAGGATTTTGGCATGTGTGGCTCCGGCATGCTGATCATCAACCCACCTTATCAACTTGAAGACAAGCTCTCACCTATTGTCGAAGAGCTCTACAAGAGCTTATGTGACCCACAAACTGGCAGTGCTCGCTTAGAACTGCTAGTACCACGCCCTTAGGCCAAAGGCCCTACGGCCAGTGGCCTATAACCACGGCCAGATGCTGGACAACTGGCCTAAGCATCCTTTGCTGTACGTGTAGCTTGTGCTACACGGCAGCTGTTCAATGATTTTTGAGGATTGTTATGTACGTTGCTGCTGCCAATCGCTACCAAGACATGACCTACAATCGCTTGGGCACCTCGGGCCTCAAGTTACCTGCCATTAGCTTAGGCTTATGGCATAACTTTGGACACCAAGATCCCCAAGAGAACATGATCGCCATGCTCACTGCCAGCTTTGATGCTGGTATCACGCACTTTGATCTGGCCAATAACTATGGCCCAGCCCCAGGTGCTGCCGAGACTAACTTTGGCATGCTCTTTAAGCGCCTCTTTACGCCTTACCGTGATGAGCTCATCATCTCCACCAAGGCAGGCTACGACATGTGGGAAGGCCCTTATGGCAATTTCGGTTCCCGCAAATACTTACTGGCCTCTTTAGACCAAAGCCTCAAGCGCATGCAGCTTGATTATGTCGACATCTTCTACAGCCACCGCATGGATCCAGAGACCGATCTAGAGGAGACCATGGGAGCACTGGCCAGCGCCGTGCAACAAGGCAAAGCTCTCTATGTCGGTCTCTCTAACTATGATGGAGCTACCTTAGAGCGCGCCACCGCCATCTTAAAAGAGCTGCACACCCCATTCATCATTAACCAAAATCGCTACTCGATTTTTGATCGCACTATTGAGCGCAATGGCCTTAAGGCTAAAGCTAAGTCCTTAGGTAAGGGCATCATTGCTTTTTCGCCACTGGCTCAAGGTCTGCTCTCGGATCGCTACCTCAATGGCATCAGTGCTGACAGCCGCGTCAAGCACGACGGTCGCTTCCTCCACGAAAGCGATGTACAAAAGTACCACGAGGCTATTGTTAAGCTCAACGAGATCGCCCATGCCCGTGGCCAGAGCTTAGCCCAAATGGCTTTAGCATGGGTACTTAAGGACGGAGCTGTGGCCTCAGTGCTGATCGGTGCTTCTAAGGTCAGCCAGCTCCACGACAATATCGGTGCCTTACAAAACACCACATTTAGTGCCGAAGAGCTCAGTGCTATCGATCAAGCCTGTGCCGGACTCATCTAAGCAAAGAAGCTACGACCGACTCCGTCGCCGAAAGCCTCCCGTGCCCTCTGTGGCACAAGGAGGCTGCCAAGGCCGCTGGGGCCTTAGTGGCCTTAGTAGCCTTGGAGGCCCCAGGTCAGCGTGCTGACGCTAGTCTGCATGGCCCAAGATCACGAAAGCCTGCATAAAAGCAGGCTTTCGTGATCTTAAGTCATAAACACAAACTTGTTGGCATCCTCGAGTTATCCAGCTAAAGTTTGAAATCCATGTCAACGCCTGCCAACCCCACTCTCACGAATAGGGTTAGCGCAGATGATTCAGGTCAGAAATGGCGGCTTGATCAAGATCTCCTCTGAACTTTCTTCGCTCTCATGCTGCATCGGCTCTAAAGGAACATCCAGCGGCCCTAAGAGATCTAAGCGCCATGATTGCTGTAGCAATGGCACTTCTCCTAAAGCTTTTGCTCGGAAGTAGTCATTAAGCAATTGCTTGCGTAACAATACCTGTGGACAGATATTGCTGCCTACAATGCGCTCGCCTACCACCTTTTTCAGATGATCGAAATTGCCTTGCATCGTGCGCTGATGCGAGAAATAGTCGTATGGAATTGTTAAATGCTCATAGCGAGGGGCAACGCGGGCTTGACTGATCCACTTTAAGATCGTGTCACCATAAAGTCTCACCGTATTGTGACGAACTCCACGATGCTCTAACTCTTTCTTTGAGCGTGGTGTATAACGCGCAAGCTGCCACATGGCTTTGGAGGTAATGATCCGATTGAGCGCTTGATTCTCTTGCTGCGCAAAAAGCAGTCGCTCTCGCGCTAAATAGTAGAGAATGTTGAGCTCTCTATCTGAAAGCATACCAGCGGCGGTAACACTCAGATAGGCATCGTCCTCATCCATCTCTTCGTCATATTGGCTTCGGATGTAATCCATTTCCTGCACAAAGTAGGAAAAATTACGATCACTCATCCGCTTGCGGATCTCATAAAACAAAGGCTCTAAGTAACATACATCTAAGGCCGAATACACTAACTGCTCCCGAGTCAATGGACGATGAGTCCAGTTGGAGCGCGTGCAATCCTTACTTAGAGAGATCCCCAAAAGCTCTTGCAGTGCAAAGCTAAGTCCACGGCCGTAACTGTGCCCACAAAAGGCCAGCATCAGCTGCAAATCGTACAGACTCTCAGGTAAAGTTGGGGTGCACTGAATACGTCGTGCCTCATGGGCTAAGAGCTCGATATCCTCTGAACAAGCAAAGGTCAGAACCGTAGCTTTAGTGCGACACAGCGACTCAATGATCGGCTGTACTTTACCCTCCAGCATCCACACATCCACGAGATAGTTATTTCCATGGATGGCTAACTGCAATAAAGAGAAATCAGGGTAATAACACGTTACCCGCATAAACTCGGTGTCCAGACCGATAAAATCGCCCTCTTGCAGGCTATCGATCAGGTCGCAGAGTTCGCGTGCTAAAGAACCTTGGTCAACAAAAATGTAACCTACGTCCTCACTCATAAAAAAATGGCTGCTTTAACCTCAGCACCCTACCAAAAAACACATTCTTTGGCGCTTATGATTCACCCCATAGAAGAGCGAGCCCTTGGCAAAAGGAAATCCCATCCAAAGTGGCAATACTCAACAAAAGTGAAAACACCAAAGTCCTTATCCCAAAAACTCTACCCGACAAGATGGAATAGAGCAGGACAAAACCATATAACCTGCCACAAATTGCCATTAAGCAAAATATAGCAGGTGGCTTAGTATTAGACTTTTTAAGGCTGCAATAGTTTCCACTTTGCGCCAAAAAACTCTGAGGACAGCAGCTTGTCGTACCATGTGCTTATGTGCCCATAAGCTCACAAGCTCATGACATCCCAGCAACCAGAAAAGCTAATTGCTGTGGAGAACAGCCAGAGCTAGGCGTTAGGCTTCTTAGCCTGTGTGGTCTCTGCCGAGGCGGCTGTGGCCGCACTGCTAGCGTGGGTGGCGCTTGGTTCCTGAGATTTGAGTGCGCTCAAGTGCTCACGCTCGCGATCTTCTGTCGTGCCCAGCTTGCTTCCCGCCATCTGGCGGTGAATATTTGGCGTCTCAATAGCTGCATCCAAGCCTTCTTTCGACGACATGAGGCGCTCCAGAGCTAAGGCACCAGCACTCTTCTTTTGCGGAGCTGCGCTCTCAGCGTCAGCCTTGGAAACAGCTTGGGCGGCATCAGCTGTAGCCGCCGCACTGAGCTGCAACTTGGCATCACTTATATTGTCGGCTGGGGTTTTGGTTTGGCCTTGCTGCAACTGCTGCTGTTTCTGCTGCGCTAAGCGCTCTTTTAACATCTCCAGCTTCTCATAGGCATCCGCAGCATTAGGATCAAACTCAGATCTTAAAAGCAGCAATTGGTCTTCAGCATTGAGCTGACTCTTACGATCCAATTCTCTGAGCTTACGACGCAGTACCTTACCTAAAGATGATTTAGGCAAGCTATCCACAAATTGGATCACACGTGGCACCTTATATGGTGTCAGATAGGCACGGCAATACTGCTTAAGCTCTTGGGCCGTCAGCGCAGGATCTCTTTTGACCGCATAGACCTTTACTGCCTCACCTGTATGCTCCGAAGGAATACCCACGACTGCACATTCCAGCACACGGTTAAAGCGGCTGATCACGTCTTCGATCTCGTTAGGAAAGACATTAAAGCCTGAAACAAGGATCATGTCCTTTAAGCGATCGATCAGCTTGATATAACCGCCTGGCATCCACTTGGCAATATCACCAGTGCGGACATAGCCCTCATCAAAAATCTCTTGATTATCCTCACTCTTGTAGTAGCCGTGCATCACCTGTGGGCCTTTGATCTCCAGCTCACCTTCATGCTCTAAATCACGAACCTCATGTCCCTCGGCATCCACAATACGGGCAATGGTCGAAGGCACCACCAAACCAATGGATCCGGTATAGCCTTCCACATCAAAAGGACACACCGCACACAGTGGCGAGCACTCGGTCAGGCCGTAACCTTCTAGAATATGGAATCCTGTCTTCCGGTAAAAGCGCTCTTCTACACCTGACTGCACCGCTGCACCGCCACCAATCACCAAGTGCAGGTGCTCCCACTTTAAGTCTTTAAACTCATCATGAGTGATAAAGAGGTTAAAGAGCGTATTCACACCCGTCATACAGGAGATCTCGGGGTGGTTACGCAGATCTTGGGCAAAGCTCTTGAGATTACGTGGATCAGTGATCAAGAGATTCTTGCCACCAATGTGCGTAAACAGCACCATGTTAATCGTCAAGGCAAAGATGTGATACAGCGGGATCACCGTGAGAATGGTTTCTTCACCTAAGGTCAGCACCTGTGAATACAAGCCCAAGGCTTGGGAAATATTAGCGATGATATTGCCATGTGAGAGCATGGCTCCTTTGGAGCGGCCGGTGGTGCCACCGGTGTACTGCAAGAGAGCAATATCGTCGTAATGAATTTCCGGCTTTTGAAAATGCGCTAAGTGCTGCTTACCTGCGCGTAAAGCCGATACCCACTTGTATTCATGCGGGAAAACAGAGTGATCAAACTTAGGCTCTAAGCCCTTATAGCGCACTACAGCGTTGACCACGAGGCGCTTGGCATCCAGAAAACCGCCTAAGCAGTCACCTACCTCAGTAATAATGACGTGCTGGATCTTAGTCTGCTTCACAATCTGCGCCAGATTCTGGACAAAGTTAGCAATGACCACAATGGCCACGGCATCACTGTTATCCAGCTGAGCTTGCAGCTCACGCGGGGTGTAGAGAGGATTGATGTTAGTAACCGTAAGGCCCGCACTTAAGGCACCATAAAAGGCAACCGGAAACTGCAACAGATTAGGCAGCATAATGGCGATCTTATCGCCCTGCTTTAAACCCAGCTCACATTGTAAAAAGGCAGCAAACTTATGTACCTGAGAGCCCAGCTGTTTGTAGGTCAGCGACGAGCCCATGTTCACAAAGGCTTCATTGTTCTCATAGGTGCGCACTGCCTGTTCAAAGAGCTCTGCCAGATTCTCGCACGGCTTGGTGTTCACAAACTCAGGCACGCCTTGGGAATAGCTTTGCAGCCACGGCTTAAAGTAGTCGCCTTGGGGATCAATATATTGCGCCAATTCCGCCTGCGGTGCGCGACCGTAGGCACCCACGCCAGCGCTTGCACCAGCTGCACCAGCAGCTGTGCTTGGGTCAGCAGCTGGCGCTGCTGCCGATGCCTCGGCAGCGGCCGTAGCCTTACCCTGAGCTGAACTTAGGGCAGCCTGATTCTGAGCAGTTTGCACCGTAGATGCTTCTGCCTTAGGTACCGCTGCAGCTGTGGTACCTTCTACCCTTGGGTCTAAGTCTTGATTGTTCATCTCCCTTGCCCCCTTAAGTTCTCGCTCGGCCATCTTTAGTTACACTACTTTGACGGCAACCTACTTTGCTGCTGCTGTTGCTGTTGCAACTGTTGCAGTACAGCTATTGCCCGCCACTAAAGACAGCTCCCCATTGTTTGTGGCAAAACCTGAAACGCAATTAAGCCTGTTGCACTCAAATTAGATCAAATGTGCGTCTTTTGGCAACATTACCCCGCCAAAACCACGATCAGTGATCAAAAATTCTTAATCTGCCCCAGAGCTGATCTCCCGAACCAGCTTTTTTGCCAAACATTTTGCGCCAAAATGTCTTTTTGCCTACCTTTCTCTACCCCACTCCTCTACCGCCTACTTCACCCTCTGCCACCC
>DXEV01000111.1 GCA_019114785.1 Candidatus Anaerobiospirillum pullistercoris
GCCGCGACTTTGCTAGCTGCTTCCTTCAGCGGATGTGTCACCACATGACGCCTTGCAGTTCACTAACCGTTCCCACCAGCGGGTCGGTTCGGGACTTTAACCCTAAAGATAGCACCCATGCTGGGCGCACCAACAAAGCCCCGCTTCCGTAAGGAAGTGAGGCTTGGTGATAGCAACTCAATCTGGCTGCTGAGAGATAGCCGTTAGGCTTTAGGCAGAGACGCCTTGACGCACGGTCTTGAGGATGCTGGCGGCATTGAGCTCCGCTGCTTGATCCTCATTGCGCACCAGCGCATGTGCGCGCTCGTTTAAATGGCGGCGCAAAGTAGGATCTATCCCCAAACAAGCAGCTAAGTTCTCAAGGTAGCTCTGCTCCAGAAAATGGTTTCTATCCAACATCACTGCTGCCAATAAATACAGGTCGATACTCTCCTCAGAGAACTCCACCTGTCTTGCCAGCAGCTCCGGATCCAGATCAATGGTCAGCATGCGATCCAGCTCACCACGAATGTTCTTGATCCAGTCATGGAAAACGCCAATACAGAAATCGAGCACCGATTGTTGCTCATTGCGGTCGATCTGGCCATCAGCACGCATAGCAAAAATCATGTTTTGGATCAGCAACATGGCGGTGTGATAAAACACGCTCTCATGAGTCTCCACCAGATTTGGAGAATCCTGCAACAGGCGCATAGTCCGACGCTGCAACCACTGACGGAAAATACCTTGAGCCAGAATGGTAACAATGCGCTTTTGATAGCTCTCTTGAGGCTGGGCTGTTCCTTTAGCACTTTGCTCTTGCTGAGATATTCCCTCAGGAACACGCTCACCATTGACCGTGCTACCACTATTACCAATACTGTGAGTGTCGCCAACACTGTTAGTATCATTGGCCACTAGCTGCGCATCAAAACTGGAGCGCTCATTAGGATCCTCAACCCCCTCTTCCACTTGAGGCATATAGCGGGACTTAGAAGACATCAGCTGGATATGCTGAGTCAGCATCTCTGGCTTGCAGAAGTAAGAATCTACATGGCGATCTAAGCTACGGTTATCAGCATTCTTCTCCAGTGGCTGAGTCTGCTGCGAGTTCAAACGGTTCTTACCAGCCAGTGCTTTTCTAGTCTGTGACACCAGCGTCTCATTCAGCCCGTTAGCAATATTAAGAGCTTCGGTCATGTGTAAGGAGGCATGGAGCATCTCATCAACCTGCTCCGAACTAGGTGCAGCTCCCTGACCTAGGTTGTCGTCTATCAAGATCAAACCCCTAAAAAATCACATCTTGCTGAAAACAACAGAAAAACAGCTGCCCACCTAAGCCCACAAGCCGGACTTAAGCTCGGGTCTTACATCTCTTGTTTTCCTGCGTACAGCTTTCAGCATAATTCAGCAACACAAAGCCAAGACTTAGAGCCCCAAAAAAGACCACAAATCCCAGCTCTTGCCCACTTCGTGGGCCTATCCTTTCACATAATGGCTTTAAAACCATCAACCAGAAGCGCAATTCGCCCCTGCGCTTGGTCGGCGTGAAGTCGTATGGGAATTTCCCTAGATATACTATCCTAATAGTTTAACGGAAAATCCTGCTATTTCTCTATGCAGATCTGTTGAGCATGTGCAAAAAACACGAAAAAATCCTCAAAAATGTGATCCACTCAGCACCATAAGGTGAAGATTGAGCCATTTCGGCGTTATGCAAAATAGCTATTACATTGGCTCCTCAATCTAGCCAACTACCTAAGCCCCAAACACACGAAAGCCAGACTAAACCTAATGTTAAGCTTAGTCTGGCCTAAGAGCCTCTCAAAGGGAGCATGGCTTGTTATTCTTCTTAACTGGAAGATCCTGCTACGCTCCCTAAGACACATGGCTGCGGCACTGATCTTAATTCCAACCAGTAGCTTCACGTAAGCCATCGGCAATATCGGCAGCGGTTGGCACTACAGTCACACCAGCGGCGCGCAGAGCTTGCTGCTTAGCCTGAGCTGTACCTTGGCCACCGGAAATAATGGCACCAGCATGGCCCATACGCTGACCGGCTGGAGCTGAAGCACCTGCAATGTAGGACACCACAGGCTTAGTCATATGAGCCTTGATCCACTCGGCAGCCTCTTGCTCTGAAGTACCACCAATCTCACCGACTAAGACCACAGCCTCGGTCTGAGGATCTTCTTCAAAGAGCTTCAGCATATCCACGAAGTTAGAGCCTTGTACTGGATCGCCACCAATACCCACACAGGTGGACTGACCAAAGCCAGCATCTGTAGTTTGCTTCACTGCCTCGTAGGTTAAGGTACCGGAGCGCGACACGATACCAACCTTACCTTTAGAGTGAATTGAGCCAGGCATAATACCGACCTTGCACTCACCTGGGGTAACAATACCAGGGCAATTAGGGCCGATCAGCATGGTGTGCGATTGACGCAGACGAGCCTTCACACGCAGCATGTCTAATACAGGAATGCCCTCAGTAATACAGATAATGAGATCGAGACCGGCATCAATGCCTTCAAAGATCGAATCAGCGGCAAATGGAGGTGGAACAAAGATCATGGAGCAGGTGGCATGAGTTACATCCATAGCCTCACGCACGGTATTAAACACCGGTAATCCTAAATGGGTACTACCACCACGACCTGGGGTGACACCACCTACTAACTTGGTGTCACAATAAGCCAAGCACTGCTCAGAGTGCACCGTACCCTGAGAGCCGGTGATACCCTGACAAATGATCTTGGTATCTTTGTTAACGAGAATACTCATAAGAAAAAATCTATAACGGACATGGGACAGCAGCTCAGTGCTGGACTTTTTCTGCCCATGGCAAGAGCCACGCTCTCATGATGAGAGCTATCGCTCTACTTTGAGAAATCCGGACTTTGCTCTGGTCTTAACAACCATAGCAAAGATAGCAGGCCAGTTAACTAGACTGACTAGACTGGGCTGGGCTGAGCTAAGCCGAAGCTTTTTGCACTGCCAATAAAGCAGCCTCACGTAAGCCATGAGCCGCTGTAATGTCCAAGCCGCTTTCGTGCAAAATACGAGCGCCATCAGCAGCATGATTGCCTTCAAGACGTACCACTACTGGCACCTTGGCTCCAACATCATGCACAGCACCTAAAATACCTTCAGCAATCAGGTCGCAACGCACAATACCACCGAAGATATTGACCAAAATGCACTTCACGTGTTGATCTTCGAGGATGATCTTAAAGGCTTCCATCACGCGCTCTTTGGTTGCTGTACCACCCACATCAAGGAAATTGGCAGGCTCACCACCACTGGCCTTAATAATGTCCATGGTACCCATAGCAAGGCCAGCACCATTCACTAAGCAACCAATCGAACCATTTAATGGCACATAAGAGAAGTTAGAAGCTTGAGCACGAGCGATACGTGGATCCTCTTGAGATGGATCATCAAGCTCGGCTAGCTCTGGATGGCGATACAGCGAGTAAGAGTCAATGTTGATCTTGGCATCTAAGCACAGCAAGGAACCATCAGTGGTAACAGCCAGAGGGTTGATCTCCACTAAGGATAAATCCTTATCAAGGAAAGCCTTGGCAATACCCATGAAGATCTTGGCAAACTCATTGACTTGCTTGCCTTTTAAGCCTAATTGATAGGCCATAGCACGACCTTGGTATGGCTGTGGGCCAGTTAACAGATCGATGTTAACCTTGAGGATCTTAGAGGCATCTTTAGCAGCCAGCTCCTCAATGGACATACCACCGGCCTCGGAAGCCATAATAGTGAGGTTAGCGCTAGTACGGTCAATGGTGGCTCCTACATAGAGCTCACGTACAGACTCAGTAGCACGCTCGATTAAGATACGAGATACCAGCTTACCCTCAGGGCCAGTCTGTTTGGTCACTAAACGAGAACCTAACCACTTGGCAGCAAAAGCCTCAGCTTCAGCTGGGCTTTGCACCACAGCTACACCACCGGCCTTACCACGGGCACCGGCGTGCACTTGGCACTTACAGACAAATGGGCCAGGAGATAGCTCATAGGCAAACTTACCGATCCCCAAAGCCTTGGTGCTGACGCGGAAGTCCGCGATCGGTAAACCATAAGCGCGCAATAGCTCTTTTGATTGATACTCGTGAAGATTCATCCATTTACAGCAAGGAGCCCCTACCTTTTAGACAGGGGAAAAATTGCCGTCCTCCATGGTTCTGATTTCGGTTAAAAGGGGCTGCGCCTTTATAGGCTATAAGCCTGAGCTTTCACCTCGAATAAAACTGAAAGCTTGGTGCCGTCTAGAGCGCGGTCACAAATACCCTCAGGCAAGTAACCCAAGTTTTTATGGCGTCCTATTCTTAAGGACGGTGAGCTTATTGTTGCAGCCTGCAAGGCTATAGAAGACAAACAACAGCGCCACCTATTAAGCGACCACTGCTCTATTCCAACGTTAATGCACCATGATAATCAGCAAAGCTATCTATCTCAGAGTCTCTCAGAGACTCTTAGAGCCCTAAGGCACCTTTTGGTGACTTACATCCCCAGAAGACGTAAAGCAAACCTACCAACTACCACCAAATACTGCAAGCAGCTGGTATTTTTGCCTAATCTGGCACTGACTCCAAAGAGTTATAGCGCTGCTGATTATCATCGCGCCGAGCAAATAACAAAAGCTTATAGCTCCTGAAGCCTAAGCACTCTCAGTGACTTAAGTGAGCAGTAGCGCGTAGCCAAACTTTGTTCTTTGCCAAAAAGAATAACGATTATAGCGAAAAGTCCTGTCCTAAGGCCAATTTGGCCAAATAGCACCAAGTTTTGCCTCAAAATAGACATGTCGTGGCTATAGCCAAACCTTTGCGCTGGGATTAATGTACCGCGCTCCAGCCCAAAATTAACCCTATATATCGATATTTGCACCAAAATTACGCAGCAAAGTATCACGCCTCAAAGTATCGCACATTATTGGCGCATTAAATTGCTATTAGCACAATTTTGGTTCAGGCTACGCTCCATTTTGGCCACAGAACTTTGCATTATGTCGCCTCGTGAAAAAACTAAAGTTTCCTGTTGGAGCTGAGGCCTCATCAACGCTTGGCTGGCACCAAATACATGAGGCACTTGCGGCAATCAGTAACGATGTCAAAATCGTACTTGCCGATACGCACAAAGTAACCGCTTGTCCGGCCACCGTCTTTGTGACAGGTAGCATGGTTCTTAATAAGACAGTTACGACAGGTCATCACGGCCTTACTAATCAAGGCCGGAGGTGGTGGCAGAGTCTGCTCATCTGCTGAAGCTAGCGTTACAGTCTCAGCTGTATTGTCATTAGCATTAGTGGTAGTAGTACTCTGCACCCCACGTCCTAAGAAGCGCAGATAAAACTCACGACTACGCTGATTGCAGATCAAGCGTGGATCAATGCTGCGCTCAGGGAATTTCACTTGCTGCCATTCGCTGGCACTCAGTGGTGTGTACAGCAGCTCATTGGCATAAGGCATGGCCGTATCCAAATAGCTCACCCCTGAGGTAAGGGCTTGTTTGCGGGTGTAAGCCACAGTTTGCTCGTAGTCGGCAAAAGCTTGACGACGCAATTGGTTAAACGAGGATAACGGTAGTAAAGCAGCCTGCAGATCGCCCTTAAGCTCTACATTCTCAGCAGGTAAACTTACAAAAGGCGAGCCCAGCTTTTGCAGCTTGGCCACCATCACCTCTGGTTTTAGAGCAGAGCTTGGCACAGTAGGCGAGGATTGAGCATCTTGCTGCTCTGAAGACTGCCCTGTTGGCGTGTCACTTTTAGGCTCAAACATCACCGGCAAATCCAAGGATGCCTGTCCACTACGTCCATAGTCATCCTTAAAGGTGATGGTCATACGCTCAGGAGCAATCGTAATACAGGCTTGTAATGGGACTTGGCGTGTTAAGGCCTGTGGCATATTGATGGACTTAATGAAAAGCGTATCCACATTGCGGTACAGAGTCACACCAGCATGTAACCCAGCCACAGACTTTGGTACATGTAGATATACCGTGCTGCCTTTGGCTACTTTTACACTACTGTCACTTACACCAGCACTACTGTCATTAGCACCTTTAGCTCTGGCAGGTGATTGAGCGCCACGCACCTCTTGAGCACGAGCACGTTGAGGGCGAGCCCCCTTGGCTACTTCCTTGACACTGATGCGATTGACACGAAAACCGGTCAACTCTCCTTGCTCATCAAAGAAAGTGAAGCTATCGCCATTGCTCAGAGTACAGCCAACAGCTAATTGCAGCTCGATGCGTATTCCAGCGCCCGCCCCGCCTGCTCCAGCCCCAGAAAAAGATGCAGCAGAGGCTTTGCCTTGGCCACGCCCACGCGCAAAAGCTTTTGCCTTCTTTTCCCCTTTACCTAAAGAGCCTCCCTCTGCAGAGATATTGCGCACTACACCCAGCTCTTCACCTAGATTTTTCGGAGTACGAGGATCGACTAAGGCCGTATTGTCATCTTGCAAATAAGCATGAGTAAAACCACGGTTAAAAGTCTTATACAGATCGGGGGTAAAGCCGTGCACACAGCTTCCCAAGGAGGCACGCACATAGAGCTCAGGATGCTGCGCAATGATCCGATCTAAGCGCTCACGAAAGGCACTGACTTGATTGACTACATAGTCATGATCTTTTAAGCGGCCCTCAATCTTAAAAGAATAGGCTCCAGCTGCTACCAGATCCTCGAGTTGCGCTAAACGCAGATTGTCTTTCATGGACAGCAGATGACCATGGGCGATCTCTTGCAGCTCTGTACTGTCTCTATGGCGCTGATACATAGTCATAGGCAGACGACAGATCTGCGCGCAGGCACCACGGTTGGCACTACGTCCTGTCATCAACTCAGAGATGTAACAAATGCCCGACACGCTAACGCACATTGCTCCTGAGACAAAAACCTCAAAACGCGTATCAGGACGTTGTTGGCAAAACTCACGGATCTGCTCTAAGGAAAACTCACGAGGCAGCACGATCTGGCTATAGTGCAGGGAGCGACAGAAATCTACCTTTTCCAAGGTATCGATATTCATCTGCGTACTGGCATGGATCTCCATGTTTTGCAGAGAAGGCATGGAAAGCAAGGCAGGATCTTGGACAATAAGGGCATCAACGCCAGCATCTTGAGCTTGAGCCAGCATGCGCTCCACGGCATCCAGCTCCTCATCGTACAGCAGGGTATTAACCGTCAGATACACTCGAGCGCCAAAGCGATGAGCAAAGGCACACAAAGACGCAATCTCTTCCATGGTGTTACCAGCTGCGGCACGTGCACCAAAGCTTGGCCCACCAATGTAGACAGCATCAGCACCGGCCAGAATAGCAGCCTGACCCACGTCAATATTTTTGGCTGGAGCTAAGAGCTCTAAACGCCGAGGCGTCCTCATTTGTCCTTGCACTGCTGTATCCTGCTGCACCCTCGTCACCTCATCCAAATTCGTACCCTCAGCCAAAGTCAGCTCAGCTAAGCCCACTTAAGACCTCGACGGATTACCACTGTCTGTGGTTTGCTTCTAGAAAAACGGCCTAATTTTGGGGTATAGACAAGCGATAAGCAAGCTCTTTATCTGTTATCCACTGCAGTTTAATCTCTACCAGTGCAGCCCATCATTACCCTCCCTGTGCCCATCTCAAAACAGGCCAGATCAGGCATAAAAACGGGGCACGCTCAGGCGTCATTTACAGGCCAAAAATGTATTTTGGATTTGGCCTTTTGCTAAAAATCTCTGCTAAAATGCCGCCGCTCACACAATCTGAGCTGTTCTATGTTCTCTCTGCATGGCTGTTCCCTAATCCTGCAGATCTGGATAGAGTACTCTTGGAGCGGAATTGTTTTCGATTCTGCCCCACCCAAGAGTGAAGCCTCCGCACGCTTACACGTGCGGCTTCCCCCATTCTTAATCTGGGGGGTCTTAAACACCATACAGCCTACCTCAGCACCGTTTCCAAATAACTTGGGCGTATGTTAGTCCTCTCAGACTACGCTTTGCTCTTAAGCGAACGAAGCTCCGCGTTTAGGCTAATTAACGTGTTCAAGCAGCATGTGCTTCCATGGGCACACTCAGGAACTTTTGCCTTGAGGTACCGCCCTGTTAGTGCATCTTGGGCCTTTAAGATTGCACGAATAAAATATCTCGCGCCAATATTATACGAAGCAGAAAGATCGCAGTGATAACGCTTTCCTCCTTCGTACTTAGCCAAATTTTGGGCTTTATTTTAAACGTCTGCTAACACCACTCTTACGAATGGGGCATGCGCAGGCGATCTAGGTCAAGGAGCGTGTTATGCCTGACAAGATTTTCGGATTGCGTGCGACCACTGTCGCTTGCCTGTTCTACTTCCTCTGTAGCGGCCTGATCTACAGTCAGATCATGGGCCGTATGCCTGCCCTAAAAGAGCAAGCTGGCGTCGACCCCACCGGTGTGGGTATTGCCTTATTGAGCCTCGGTTTAGGTTCTCTCTTTGGCTTTGTCACCATTGGTATCACTACCCGTTACGTCCAGTCTAAGACTCTGCTCAAACTCTCAACCTTGCTGTTTTTGCTGATCTTAGCTGCGCTAACCATGGTGCCTAACCTCTTCCTTCTCTGCGCTTGCTTTGCCCTATCAGGCTTTGCTTTTTCGTGGATGGAAGTAGCTGCCAATACCCAAGCTCTGAACCTTGAGATCTTCTTTAAGCGCGCTTACATCTCTTCGATGCACGCCACTTTCTGTGTTGGAGCATTAGTAGGATCACTGATTGCCTCGGGTTTTGCTTTTTCAGGATTACCGCTGTTCATCAATTTCATTAGTGTGGTGATCATCATCTTGATCTCTTTCTTCTTCCTTGGCCAAAAACTCATCAATGACCAAAGTAATGAAGATAGTACTGCCACTGAAAACGCTCCTGCTATTGCAGCAGAGCAACAGGCCAGCAGTGATACCCCAGCTAAAGATGAAGCTGATAATGTCCACACCTACCGGATGAATGACGAGCGTCTACACAATCCAAAAGTAGAGATCACCGAGCAAAAACGCAAACCACGCGATCGTATTCCACTCTTTGTCATATTTTGCGGTTTCCTCACTATGTGCACCTACTGCGGTGAGGGTACGGTAGCAGAGTGGGGCGGTCTATTACTGACTATGGCTAAAGGAGCCTCTGAGGGCGAAGCAGCTCTCGCCTATGGCATTTTCTCCCTCTTCATGGCCATTGCTCGCTTCTGTGGTGATCCACTAAAGAAGCTGTTAGGTGACTTCAAGCTGCTCTTCTTTGGCACCTTGCTGGGTATTTGTTGTGAGCTGGTGGTGATCACCTCCAGCAACCCATATGTCTGTATTGCTGCTTTTGCCATTATGGGCATTGGTCTCTCGCCAGTTATGCCAATGATCTTAAGAAGAGCCGGTCGCTACCCTGGCATACGTCCAGCTTTAGCTTCGACCGTGATTTCGACTTTAGGCTATAGCGGCATGCTGATCCTGCCACCGTCTTTAGGATATGTGGCTTCACGCTTTGGTTTAGAGGCTGCTTTCTTAATCCCTCTAACCTGCATCATCATTGTTTGCTTAGGCAGCTTCGCTTTCCGTGAAAAGAAAGCTCTAGTCACTGCCTAAACGGCAAGCAAATACTTGAAAGACTCCATATGCTGGAGCCTTTTTCTAAAGGCTGAGCCCCCAAAGCTCAGCCTTTATTATTGGAGCAAATTGGGCTAGAAGCACCACAAAGCTTTGTCGCAGTTGCGGTTGTCTTGAAAGCCCAAAAACGGCTAGCAAAAGGCCGCACTCCGCTTTAGAATTGGCCAGCAATCTGCCCATAGGAGCCACCAGCCACAAGGCAGCTGCACTGGCTAACAGCCACATTCTGATTGCCGTGTTCAGCTACAGAAGAGGAAGAAAAGGAATAGTAGGAGGATAAAACCATGCCCGACAAAATATTTGGCATCCGTGCCAGCACCATCGCCTGCCTCTTCTATTTCCTTTGCAGTGGCTTAGTTTATAGCCAAGTGACCTCGCGCATGCCTGCTCTAAAGGAACAAACAGGAGTAGATCCAGCAGGAATTGGCTTGGCGCTCATGTGCTTAGGCATCGGCTCTATTGGTGGCTTCATCACTATTGGCATCATCACCAAATACATCCAGTCCAAGTACCTCCTCAAGACCTCTTGTCTGCTCTTTATCCTTGAGCTGGGCTTCCTTACTCTTGCCAATAACCTGTTTTGGCTCTGTGCCTGCTTTGCCCTATCCGGTGTCGCCTTTGCGTGGCTCGAAGTTGCCGCCAACACCCAAGCTATTAACCTTGAGATCGCCTTCAAGCGTGCTTACATCTCCATCATGCAAGGTGGCTTTTGTCTGGGAGCTCTTTTAGGCTCTATCATGGCCTCAGCTTTTGCCTTTTCTGGGCTACCACTGGCCTACAACTTCATCAGCCTTTTAGTTGTTACTCTAATACTCTTCCTGCTTATTGGGCAAAAGCTCATTGACGATCAAAACAACCCCAGCGCAGACTCTAAAGACGGCCCCAACACCAAACGTCGCGAGCGCATACCTTTCTTTGTAGTCTTTTGTGGCCTGCTGGCCATGTGCGCGTATTGCGCCGATGGCAGCGTAGCTGAGTGGGGAGTGTTGTTGCTGACAACAGCAAAAGGTGCCCATGAGGGCGAGGCTGCCCTTGTCTATGGCATTCTTTCCTTCTTCATGGCCGTCACCAGATTTAGCGGCAACATGCTGCAAAAGCGTTTTGGTGACTTCAAGCTGCTCTTTGGTGGCACTCTCTTGGCTATTTGCTGTGAGTTGATCGCCATCAACACCACAAGTCCTTGGGTGTGCATTGCTGCCTTTGCTTTCTTGGGAATGGGTGTAGCTCCCGTCATGCCTATTATCTTAAGCCACGCTGGCCATTACCCAGGCATCCGCCCATCGCTGGCGGCAACCGTGGTCTCAATTCTGGCCTACAGTGGAATGCTGGTGATCCCACCAAGCTTAGGCTACGTGGCTAACCATTTTGGCCTTGAGCGTGCTTTCTTTATTCCGCTGGGCTGCATTACCTTCATTTTCTGCAGCAGCTTCGCTTTTCGCCGTCGCAAGACGACCGAGGATATTATGGCCACCAATAACAAAGAAAGCTGAGCCCACGATCCGCATTAGACAGTCGTGAAACTCAGCTTTCTGCTCATGCTGAGGGCTACGCTTGGCTATGCCAACCTGTTAGCCCATAAACATGCTTAATCGTCCTACTTGTCCTTTTTGTCCTTACCAGCATCAATGCTGAACACAGCCGATACCGATGCGGACACTACCATTGGCTCTGCTGTATAAGTGCTCTGCACGCTATTAGCAGAGTCAGCAGCTGCCATTGCCATAATACGAGGGGCGGCATTACGGTACACAATAGCTCCATGGCTATTGAAGTTTAAACGACAAGGCTGTCCAAGCTTGACATCAAAGCCATCAGCTAAGAGCTGTGCACGCTCCTTAGCATCTGCGATGGCCTTGCGAGCGGCCTCCATCTCATACTTACGACGATCTTCGACGCTGTATTGGAAGCCAGCGATCTGATTGATGCCTGCCTTAATGGCCATATCGTTAAGCTTACCGATCAAAGAGAAGTCCTTGATATTGATATTGACCTCACGGGCAGCTTCGTAGCCCTTAAGCTCAGTCTTCTTTGCCTCTTGGTTATACTCGTAACGAGGCATGATCGTGATGTTATCAGCGATAAAAGCATTCTCACCCAGCTTTAAGGTAGCCACAGCATCAGCAAAAGCTGTCACGGTCTTTTCGACCTCTACACGAGCCTCTTCTGGGCTATCCTTAATCGAGGAGACACGATAGTTTAACGTAGCACGATCTGGACTAACCTTAACCTCGCCCTCACCCTGAACCTCAATCGTGCCATATGAAGCCGAGCACTTACCCTCAGAAGCGGCTAATGCAGATCCGCTTAAAGCAGCTAAAGATAACGACAATGCAATAAGACCTTTCTTTAAAGACGCCATAATCCCAAAATCCTTAATCCACCTGCCTAAGGCCTATACTGTGTGCTTGTGCCAGATTCATTAAGCGGAGAGCCATACCTCCTCTCCTTATGTTCGCTCTGGCACAAGCGAAGACCAAACTCATTGCTAAAGGATGAATCTATCTTAAGACAGCTTTCTTAGGACGCTCTTAGGCAGCGCACGACAAAGAACTACTGTTACTCGGCGTCTTGACTATCCTTCACGCCAGCAATCCTAAATCTTGCAGTCACTTGAGACTTGATCTCTATTTGATCGGCACTGTACACGCTCTTAGCAACATGTTCTGGAGAGCTTTCTTGAGGAGCTAACGCGCAAGAGTAAATGGCTCCATCGTAAACACGACTGCGCGAACTAAAGCCAAAATTATAAGCATGACCCAACTTCACATGGAAGCCATCAGCCAACAGCTGAGCCCGCTCATTGGCATTGGCAATAGCCCTGCGCGCAGCCTCTAACTCATACTTGTGACGGTCGGTCACATCGTAGACAAAGTTAGCAATCTGATTAATACCGGCTTTTATCGCCATATCAGTGATCTTGCCAATTAAGGAGAAATCCTTAAGCTCGATCGTGATATTACGCTTAGCCTGATAGCCCTTAAGCTCATCGCGATCGAGGCGCTTGTTGTACTCGTAATAAGGCATCACAGAGATGTTGTTGGCAATGAAAGCCTTATCATCCAAGTGTAAAGTTGCGACCTCATCCGACAGAGCAGCCACCGTCTTTTCCACTTCGGTTCGAGCCTCTTCTGGGGTGAGCTTAATCGCATC
>DXEV01000112.1 GCA_019114785.1 Candidatus Anaerobiospirillum pullistercoris
ATGTTTTGCTACTATCAGCAAGCTACTATCAGCAAAACGCACAACAACTTATACCGCCATACAGCAGGCTTTTCGTGAGCCTGTTGCAGCCAAAAACAGCATATATAAGGTTATGGCCACCATCATTATCGATGTCATTTGTGAGCAACAAACCACAAAATAAAAGTGACAACTGAAGGAAAACTGAAGAGCCCTAGAGCTCCCAAAGAGACGGGCAAGATAAAAGGCAAGGCGACGAAGCGTGGTCGTGGTAAGGCCAAACCATTAGTGCAGAAAGAATCAGTTCTGGCTGTAGGTTCTGAAAACGGAAGGAAGGAAGGAAGGAACACCCTACTGTTTGGCGCTCAAAGCGAGGCTACCAAACAGCAGGTAAGAGCCTAAGAAAAGCCCTAAGGAAGGCATGGGAAGAAGGGTTAATGTTGAGGATCAGCTTCCAAAGCAGCTTGGACTAAAGCATCAACCGACTCCTCATCGTCTTCATGAGGCTGAGCAACAGCAGGCTGAGCCACAGGATTAGAAACTGAGCCTTGGGACGCACCACTCATTAAACGCTGAGCCATCTGCATAGGATCATACCCACCCCCAAGGTTCATCGTCGCCACGGCAACAGGAAGAGCACCTTCCCATTGCATTTGCCCACTGGAGCTAGGCTGATCTAAAGACAAGTCATCAGCCTGATCACCATCACCACTGGTGAAAAAGTTCACATCAGCAACACTGACAGAGGTCATAGTGGCTGGAGCATGAGTGCTACCAATGAACTGCGACTCAGTGGTAAAAGTAGAGCCACTCAGTGGTGGACGCAAACTAAAGTCCATACTGTAGTCATCCCCTACCGCCTCCTGCAAAGCAGGATTAGCAGCATAAGAATCACTATTGATAAGTGGCGCTCCAACATTGCGTCCTAAAGCAGCAGCCTCTCTATAGCGAGCTTGTTGTGCTACATAATTGGCACTTGGCACTGCAATGCTTTGAGCAAAAGCACTATTACCACCCTGCTGACCCTGCGGTCTTGAAGCTTGCTGTCCTTGGTTTAGTACCGCGCTCTGTCCCACATCCGGCTGCATATAAGGACGAGATTGCCCTTGTCTCTGAAAACTTTGGGCTGGAGAGTACGCAGTTCTACCTTGCACAGGAGCACTCTGCTCTAAATTTGGAGGCAAGGACATCTGAGACGCTTGATATGCCTGCTGATTCGGCTGCATAGGAGACATCGGCCTATTTGCCCCAAGAGGCACTTCTTGAGATGGCTGGTTATAGCCATGCATCTGACCACCATACTGTGCTCCATGGGCTAATGGCGCGCTTGCTACTTGAGCACGATGCATAGCTTGATGGTTTCCTCTCTGAGGTGTAACACCTTGTGCTCTAACCCCATGCGCTCTTTGTCCACGTCCCTGCCCTGAAGGTTCCGAGTGCCCCATCATTGCTTTACGGGCTTGGATATGTGCAGCACGCGCTCTACGCGCACGTTGTTGTTCAACCTGAGCTGCTGTCTGAACACTCTCTGGGGCAACCTCTGGCAAGGCCAAATTCTGCGACTGTGGTAAAGATGGCTCATCCATGCGCTTCATTGAAGCTGGATCTTGAGCAACACCTTGGGTAGCTAATGGTCTAGCTGCTGGAGTTCTATTTCTTTGTCCAACATCTGGCACAGGCTGCAAGTTTGGTCGTGGCGTCACAATCGAAGGATTGCTCAGCAACTCTTGATTAGGCACATATACTCGTACCGCCTTCAGTGAAGGCTGATAAGAGTGATTGAGGTAACGACTCAGTCTGACGATTTTGTCCCAATCTAAACGATGGGTAGGAGTCTTATTATCCTCAGTGTATAGAGGCACACGGGCAAAAAGATCAGGAGCAGAGCCACGCGCTTGTAGTGAACGCAAACTCTGGCATTGACCCAACCAGATCTCACCACTATTGGCGCTTGCTTCCTGCTGTCCCTCTCTTACAAAGTGAGCATCTTGGAGATAATCCTGCAATTGGCGCAAGGTCTCACGTTGATTCTCCTTAGAATCGACCTCTTCGCCTTCACCAGAGCCACTATCAACTTGTAACTGTAAGAAGTTACTGAAGGCCTCTGCCAAGTTTAGAGCCTCTAAAGTATGGTCACCATTATCAAAAGGCGAGCTCTTACTTGCAGCAAAGGCTTTGCTAGCACCGGTTGGTACCTCTCCTTGCTCAGTGTTCGATATCACCTGTCGATGGAAGTTGTGCTCTAAATAGTTATGGCAATACTGATACATGCCATCCAATGGGCACATGACTCTTAAGCGCTCTTCTTGGTCAGTGAAAAGCTTAATGAGCTCTCGTCTCTCCTTTAAGATCCGATGCGCACTGCAAAATTGGATCAGCTTACGTACTTGCTGAGAACTTAAGCGCTCTAAACAGATAAAACCTGTCATCGAGTCGAACAAGGTCAGCCCTTGGTAGATGTGCAGGTGCAGATAAGCGGACATGCTCTCAGCTAAACGCTGACGGTAACGCTGCAGCTGTGCCCCGTAAGACAAAAGCAAGCGCGGGTTATCGACTAACTCATCAAAGCTATCTTCACAGAGCACGCCTAAAATCAGGCCGCCGTGCGGACGCACCACTACTAAAGGTACACGCTCCAACTGTAGACGCACATCAGTGATCACCAAATCACTTTCCTGCAAAAATGGAGTGAAATACTCCATTAACAGCTTAGCCGCACCACTTAACAAACGCTCTTGTGGCGGTATAGCAGGACGCTCCTTTTTCTTCTGCTTGGTATCACGGCTACTACCCAAGATCACCTGTGGTACACCAAAGCTCTCGGCTGCAAAAACACCTGTGGCTTCAACCGTTTTATCTCGCAAATCACGCGGAGTACTTTGCGCTTTGAGTAAAGCCTTAGCACTTTGTCCTAAAAAGCTTGGCCCAGAACTGGATGCTGTTGCTGTTTGCACCTCTTCCATCGAGCTAACCACAGTCTGATCTTGGCTTTTACGACCAGCTTTTTCGTATACATGGCTACGCTCATAAGTATGGCTTTTCTCAAGAATGCGCTCTGGTGAGAGCAGTTCATCCAAAGTAGAGCCACCTAAAACTGATAAGTCAGCACTTGTCTCTTGAGCCTCATCATCCTGTAACTGACGTCCCCAACGATCTGCGGCTCCGGCTGCTCGAGAAGAATTGATCGGCTGTACATTGGTAACTCGCGCACCTAAGATCTGAGCACTATTGGCCTGAGGCTCTACCTGTATTTGCGGGCCTTGATTTTTGCGCGGAGCGTGAATGTTAGCAGAGTCTTCATCTAGGGAAGACAGAGACTTGATCACCTTAGGACGCTCAAACACAACATTTTGTGCTTTGATAGGAACGGTTAGATGATCGCGACCATGACGGCTAGGATATTGAGAGAATAGAGGAGCAGCATAGGCTACACCTGAAGGGGCGCTGCTGCGACCATAGCCTTTAGAGCCAGTACTATTGGCCTCTAGACTTGAAGAGGTGGAAGCAGCTCGTGGATTCATTCGTGCAAAAGGAGAATGACTACCACTATCTTGTACTGTAGGAGTATCGGGAGCAACTGTCTCACCATTAGCGAGTGCCACCAATACCGAACTTAATGGTCTTTTTGGCTTCTTTGTGCTCACCTTAGACTCCCAGAATCTTACATCTGTCTGCCACGTTTCCTTAGGTGATTTTTAGGCAAAGGATCATGGCAGCTAAAACCCCACTCAGCGGTGCTAGACTTAGCACACAAAGCTCTCTTGTCGCCGAGAAAAACTAAAATCGCCCCAAAAGCAAAAGCTATACCGCCGATCATATCACGCTCTGATGACAGTAACCCCCATAGAGCCTTTCTTATGGATTCGTTACAGCTTAAGATCAAGCACAGAAGTTCGCTTTTGCAATAACGCTACCAAAAACAATCGCTTGCAGCTGGTCAATGTCTGTTATGAGGTCAACTATGAGCCTAGAGCCAAAATACTTCTCCTACAAAACTCAAAATCTGGAACTAAGTGCTGATCTCAAAGCCCACCTGCATTCTGGCGATATTGTCTTTGTCATGGCTCAAGGCTTCTCCATATTTGCCTATCAAGAGCTCAAAGAGCAGCTAGACGCTGTCAAAAGCTTCCACTTTCTCTTCCCAGCCCCAACGTTCACCGATCAGATCGAACAAGCCCTTGGCCTCTCTATCCCTGTCATGGACATCGAAGGAGATGATGAGCAAGCTCTTCCGCGTGAGTTCTATATTCCTCGCCTGAAGCGAGAACTATCCCTCTACGGCTCAGAATACGAAATTAAGCTCAACCCACAGCTCTTAGAGCTCAAGCGTGTAGCTAAAGAGTGCGCAGCGTGGATCCAAAGTAACGATCAAATAGAGTTTCGTTCAGTGATCACGCCATCCGATGATTACGAAGACCGTGGTATCTTGATCCAAAGCTCGACTGGGGAAATAGCAGCCAGTACTCTCTATACGCCTATTTGCCGCTTTACCCTTGAGGACTTGGGTTTTACTGCGCCACGCAAGCATGGCTTCAGTTTAGTCAGTCGCATTGTTGACCCAAAGGCCCATGATGCTTTTGCAAGCTCTTTCTTAGATTTGTTCTACTCACCACAGCAAAGTACAGACGTTACCGACACCATCCTTGCCAAGCTCAATCAAGCTTATGATGAGCACTCTCCAGAGCAGATCTATCTGCTCACGCTCTACCATGTCCTGACGCCATTTTTGAACGACAACCTTGATGGGCTCAACAATGACCGCGTGGGACTGAAGGACACAGTGATCTGGTCAAAGCTTTATGACTTCCAACGAGATGCAGCTTGGGGCATCATTGCCAAGCTCGAGAAATACGACTGCTGCATTCTGGCTGACAGCGTGGGCTTAGGAAAAACCTATACCACCTTGGCCGTGATCAAGTACTATGAGCTGCACAACTACCACGTGTTAGTACTGTGCCCAAAGAAATTGGGTGATAACTGGGCCACCTTCAACCATACCTACAAAGATAACGAGTTGGCAGATGATCGCTTCAACTATGAGCTGCTTTACCACACAGATTTGACTCGCAGCCAAGGCAACTCCAACGGCAAAGACTTAAAGCGTTTTAACTGGGCTGCTTATGACCTGATCGTCATAGATGAATCCCATAATTTCCGCAATGGCAGTAACGCTGATCCTAACAGCAATTCCCGTTACCAGCAGCTGATCAACAAGGCCCTAAAGAAACATAGCCACACCAAGGTGCTCATGCTCTCGGCTACACCTGTTAACAACCGCTTTAACGACCTCAAGAACCAGTTACTGCTAGCCTATGCAGGCTCCACTGAGACGATGGATAAGGTGCTCTATGGTCAAGGATACCAATCGCTATATGAGCGCACTCAGTCACCGCAAGATCTGCTCAACCCTGCCAACAGCAGAAGCACTGCAGGGCCATCAATGCAAGGCTCTAACTGTGGAACTCCAACAAACACGACGCAGAAAATCAGCGCCTTGGAGCGTTTACGCGCTCTGAGCACCAAACCTCGCTCCATAACAGCGCCCGCCCCTGTATCTTCTGCATTGCCAGTCATGCAGCACAGCTCCACGACAGCAGACAGCTCCTCTACACCAGCCAAATCTGTAGATCGGATCTTTAAGCAAGCCCAAAAAGCCTTCAACGACTGGAGCAAACAACCAGCCGATCAACGTACTACAGCCGATTTGGTGCAGAAGCTCGATCTGGATATCTTTGAGCTGTTGGATATGTTGACCATTGCCCGCTCACGTCACCACATCCAACAAAGCTACGATATGCAGGCCTTAGGTGCTTTCCCTGAGCGCAATAAGCCTCTATCGTTTTCGCCAGATCTTACCGATCTTAAGGATTGTCTGAGCTACAAGGAAATTGCTGAAGCTTTATCCCAGCTTAAACTTTGCCTATATTCCCCATCGATCTATGTACTGCCATCACGTCGCAGCAAATACCCAGAACTTTTTGAGAGCTCTAGCAATATAACTCATCAAGGCCGTGAAGCTGGCATTCAGCGCCTGATGCACACCAATTTGCTGAAGCGTTTAGAGAGCTCAGTGAGTGCCTTTGTTTTGACTGTAAAACGTATGCTGGACGCAGTAACTCAGGAGCAACAACTGGCTAGTGCCTTTATGTCCCACAAAAGCAAAGCACCTAGAGGAAGCGTTGTCTTTTCCGAGATCGACAGTGAAGAAATGGGCTTTGATGATGAAGATGAGGCTGCAAGTGAGTTCTTACAGCGTAAGGGTGTAAAGATCGATCTCAATGACATGGATTATCGCTCTTGGCTGCAAGACCTCACCCATGATCAAAAAGTTTTGCAATCCCTATTAGAGGCTATCTCTAAGATCACACCAGCGCACGACCTGAAACTGCAACAGCTGAAAGCTGTGCTCAGCAACAAGGTACAACACCCGATCAACGAAGATAACCGCAAAGTTATTGTCTTTACGGCTTTCGCAGATACGGCTCTATACCTTTACCACGAGCTCGCTCCTTTCATGCTACACAGCTTTGGCATCAATACCGTGTTGATCACTGGCTCTGGAGCCAACAAATGCTCTGTCACGGACTATCAGAGCCGCCCTCAGAACAAGCTTACGGGAACACGCCTTAACTCTAAGCTCTCCCAAGGCAGTACGATGGAACAGCGGCTGTACGGCGACTATGACAACACCAATGTCTCGCTTAACCAGTTACTCAGCAGTTTTTCTCCTCGCTCTAAAAGCAAGGACAAGCTCTTTCCTGAGGATCACAATGAGATCGACCTCCTCATTGCTACAGATTGCATCAGTGAAGGCCAAAACCTCCAAGACTGTGACTTCTTAGTGAACTTCGATATCCACTGGAATCCAGTGCGGATCTTGCAGCGCTTTGGTCGTATTGATCGCCTCAATAGCAGCAATAGCCAAATACAGTTGGTCAATTTCTGGCCTAATATCAACCTCGATGAGTACATCAAGCTGAAAGAGCGCGTGGCTAACCGCATGAATGCCACAGTTCTTACTTCTACTGGTGATAGCGCTGATGATCCTATTAACACCAATGACAGTGATCTCAGCTACCGTAAGGCTCAGCTAGAGCGACTGCAGAAAGAAGTAGTCGATCTTGAGGACATGGGTAATGGTGTCTCCATTCAGGATCTAGGATTTGCTGATCTGCGCGCTGATCTCAAGCAATTCATGCACACTCATACTGAGCGTGAACTGGCTCGCTATCCACTAGGACTACATGCTTTAGTGCCAAGCACGGAGCAGTTCCCTGCTGGTTTGATCCTTGTGCTGAAGAAACTTGAAGATGGCTCTGCCTCATCGCATCATAGCAATAGCAACAAGCAAAGACGGCGTATTCTGAGCAACAAGCACCATGACTCGCCAGTTGCTCCTTTCTACTTGCTCTATGTGGATATGCAAGGACAGATCAAGTTCAGCCATATACAAGCAAAGCAGATCTTGGATACCATGCGCTTGCTTTGCCTTGGTCGCAAAGTACCTGATCTTAAGCTTTGTGCTGCCTTTAACCGCGAAACCGGTGAAGGCCAAGACATGACAGCTTTATCCCAGTTGCTCTCTAAAGCCATTAAGAGCATGTCCCAAAAACAAGGTGAGGCTGAGCTCATGAATATGATGCTTACTGGTGCAGTACTGCCTACCCATCAGGAATTTGCGGATAAGGACTTCGAGCTGATCTGCATGCTCATCATTCGTGATGGCTCCAAAACAAGTAATGCGAAGTCAGCTACCAGAGCCTCTGCCACCATGGCTTCGAGATAGGAGAACAGCCATGTTGCACTTTCCTGAAAGTTCTAAGGTCAGCCTCGAACAGACCATGCCTTTGGCAAGCTTCGCACAGCAATTCACTCAATACTATCCGGAACATGCTATCAGTAGATGGCTGCAGCAACCAGATGGACAAAAAGCCCTGCAAGAGATTGAGCGTGTAAGCTGGATCCACAAACTGACCCCTGAACATTTAGCAGAGCTTGGTGAGAAAACAACTACAGCGCCAGCCCCTGATACCCCACCAGCTTCCTCTGAGGCAGAAGACGAGAACATCCCTGTCATTTGCCTTATGGAGTTGAAACTCAACTATGCTGACAGTATCGTAAAACCGAAGATCTTGGAGCTCTTAGGGACCAGAGGCCCAATGCGCTACTCTCTCTTCGTAGCCCGTCGCTCTAATCCTGATAAACCACTGCAGGCTTGGATCCGCTACGTAAATCCATCCACGCAAAAAGACACATACTGCTCCACGCCTTGGCTCAGTGAAGCAGAGCTTGAGGCACGGATCTATCCTCAAGGTCACAGTCTTAAGGAGGTATACGATGGGCTTGTGCGGCAGATCTTGGGCCTTGAGCACAAACATGAACAGCCCCCAACTGCACGCACCGACGAGAGCACAGATACCAAGCCACTACCTAAACACAGAGACCTGCACATCGATCTCCGTATTACCGACCTCGAAAGTAAAATTGCCCAGTTGGAGAAAAAGTGCCGCAAAGAGGTACAGCTCAACAAGAAGTTTGCAATCAGAGACAAGATCCGAGCTCTAAAAGCAGAATTGCAAGATCTCAGAGCATCAGCAGAGTGAAACTACACACCAAAGCTGTACCGCATATGGCGATGGGGAACAACAACCCCTACACACCTTCATACGCTACGGTGTGAGCGTCAGAGTCCCTAGGGCAAAGACAGCAAGCTTTAGCTTTCACGGACATATTATCCACAAGCGGCTGAACTGCAGAGTGGCAGTAGCGATAACAGTACATTACGTAGCAACCTCTTATGACTATGATTCAGCGGCTGCTACGCTCATCGTTCTCACAAACAACCCTGCATGCAGTGCATGCTAGCCGCAAAGCATCTAAATCACCCTGAGCTCAACCTCTGGCAGTAGTGTCTTGAAGAGCTCACTTAAGTTGATCTTACTGGCACTGGTAGCAAAACAGCTATCGGCCATCACCACCCGCACAGGCTTATCCTCAAGCTTAGACAACGCAAGGACAAAGTCTTCACCCACATTCTCCTCGAAGCAGGCCAACAGATCGCCAAAGTTGTAGTTAAAGGCCTTATGGCCAGCAATGTTCACCACCTTAAAGGGGCAATTAAGCGGCAAGTGCCATGACAATACGCACTCAAAGAGCAAGTCTAAAGGCTCACGCTCTTCTTTGATGTTGAGCTCTGCTTGAATCAAGCCATCTTGAGAATACTCGTCTACGGACAAACGATTAGGCAGGAAGTTGGAGGAGTCGACCTTAAAGACACGGAAGCCAAGGTCTAGATTAGAGGCAGGATTTGACGCTGAAGAATCAGGTTTAATTTGTTGGTTTAAATCGGCATCAAAGTCAGATGGAATAAGGCTTGGAGCGTTTTCAGACGCGTCTAAAACCCTCGTACCCCCCCCCATGCACTATTTTTGTGCAGTTAAGCTGAGAGGCAATGGATTTAGCCACGCGACGAATGCGCTCCTTACCGATCTCGCAGATATTGCTATAACCGGCATGAGATGCAGGTGTGTTTTCCTTACACTCCTCTGGCAGCTGTACAAGAATGAAACGGCGATTACCACCGTCTTCAGCATTAGCACGCATCACAGCCTCGGCGGTAGTGGCAGAACCAGAAAAGAAGTCGAGCACGACATCATTGTCTGTCTGAGTAGTAGCCATTTTCACGAAACTCTGCACCAAAGCCAAAGGCTTGGAGTAGTCGAACAAACTCTTACCATCAAACAAGGCTTTTAGGCCCTTTTTAGCATTGTCGTTTGAGTAAGCATTATCGGTGTAGTCCAACGAGGTTGGTGTGCGCAGACGCTGAGAGATCTCAACACGATACGGTGGCTTCTGACTGATGGTGGCAAACTCATAGGTCTTGGTGTAGATGCGAGCATTCTTTACAACCACGAACCCGTTTTTTAAGCCAAACTCAAACTTAGGCTTGCTCCAACGCCACGCCCAATCCTTGATGGCATGTACTCCATCTTGCCGCTGCGCAAAAAGCTTTACGTCACCGCCTGGGTAAAACATCTTGCCATCAAGCTCTATAGGGTAATCCAAAGAAGCGTTATAGCTCAGGCTGTTGTAGTCCAAGGTCTGGTTAAGCTTATACCGGCCGCGCTCCGCTACATACTCATCCTCCAGCGTAAAATCACTGGTATCTTGCACTTCCCGCAAAAGCTGAGATTCCTCACTTTTGCCGTAAAGCAGCACATAATCGTGGTTTTTAGCGACTTTATCCGTGCTTTTGCCCGATTTTTTCGTTACGCGAGGAAAACAAGCAATGAAATTGCGCTCACCAAAGACCTCATCGCAGATGTATCGCAAGTGATGCTGCTCATGATCATCGATCGAAATGAAGATCACACCATCACGACGCAACAGATCACGAGCAAGCAACAAGCGTGAGTACATCATCGAGCACCATTTTGAGTGGTAACGTGGCGAGGTATCGGCGTTAAGCGTAAAGGCCTTTGAGATTAGGCGATTCCCACTACCAGCATCTAACTCACCTGTCTCACGGGCATAGTCCTCTTGGCTTTGACGGAAGTCATCGTTGTAAACGAACTCGTTACCTGTGTTGTAAGGCGGATCGATATAGATCATCTTAACCTTACCAAGGTAACTACCTTGCAGCATCTTTAGGGCTTGCAGGTTATCGCCCTCAATGTACAGGTTGCCGGTATTATCCCAGTCTAAAGACTCTGCTGGGCAAGGGCGTAACGTCAGATCAATCACCCGATTGGCCTCACGAGCAGCTTCGTTCTTACCAGCCCACACGAACCCAAAGAGCTCACGCCCAACAGTGCACTGTCCTGAGCTTAATTCCTCGCCCACCAACGTGCCTAAGGCTTGCCAATTAATGGCACGCTTATAGCGGATCTCGGTGGCCCCAGTATCTTCATTTGTCTCTGCCACCTGCTTTTCGAGCACACAGGACGGGAACTTCTCAGCTACAAACTCAAGCAGCTGCTCAAAGTTCAGCTTCGCCCTATCCTCGGTCTTACCCGTAATTTTCTCTGGCACCTTTCTCTCCAAACGCAAACACTTATCCCTCTTGCTTCAGCCCAGATATGCGCAGCGCAGCGCAAAGACCTACTGCAAACAGGCGGCAAAGCAGCCAATCGCCCACGATCTGCTTTAGCCATCATCAAAACAGCCCCAAGTTTACCCTAAAGCTGCCCCAAGCGAGACAGTAAAGTCAGACCATGTAAGACCTTGGGATCAATCAGATGACCGCCATAGCCGCCCAAGCAGAGTTTTCACGCAGAAGAAAAAGACGGAAACAGAAGAGCTGCTCTAAATCACCCTGAGCTCAACTTCAGGCAGCAGCATCTTAAAGAGCTCACTTAAGTTGATCTTGCTTGCACTGGTGGAAAAACAGCTATCAGCCATCACCACCCGCAAAGGCTTATCCTCAAGCTTAGAAAGCGCAAGGACAAAGTCTTCGCCCACATTGTCCTCAAAACAGGCCAAGAGATCGCCGAAGTTGTAATCAAAGACCTTATGGCCAGCGATAGTCACAACCTTAAATGGACAGTTCAGAGGCAGGTGCCATGACAGCACGCACTCAAAGAGCAAATCCAAAGGCTCACGCTCTTCTTTAATGTTGAGCTCGGCTTGGATCAAGCCATATTGAGAATACTCGTCGACAGTTAAACTGTTAGGCAGGAAATTGGAGGAATCGACCTTAAAGACACGGAAGCCAAGGTCTAGATTAGAGGCAGGATTTGACGCTGAAGAGTCAAGTTTATTTTGTTGGTCTAAATCGGCATCAAAGTCAGATGGAATAAGGCTTAGAGCGTTTTCAGACTTATCTAAAACCCTCGTACCCCCCCATGCACTATTTTTGTGCAATCGGTTTGAGAGGCAATAGCTCTAGCCACACGACGAATGCGCTCTTTGCCGATCTCGCAGATATTGCGATAGCCAGCCTGAGATGCAGGAGTGTTTTCCTTACATTCTTCTGGCAGCTGCACGAGGATAAAACGGCGATTACCACCATCTTCCGCATTAGCACGCATCACAGCTTCGGCAGTGGTAGCTGAGCCAGAAAAGAAGTCAAGCACAACGTCATTGTCAGATACCCCAACCATGCGCATAAAGAACTTAATCAAATCAACAGGCTTGGAGTTATTAAAAATTCGCAGCTTACCAAATAAGTACTCTAAATCCTTAACTCCTCGATTATATGTGCCTACAAGGTTATCTGAGTCTTCAATCCCTAGCAAGGAAGAAGGAGCACCTGTGCCATCTCCAAGATACTTATTGGTATAAATATTCCAATGCGCTTGCATCCCCTCCTTTGTGACAAGAGGGCCACGCTCAGATCTCTTAAAAACGATTGTATTGGCCTTTAGAGCCTCATCAAACGTCTTTTTGATATAGCGGTAAATATAACCATCCTTAGGTCTAACCAACTCACCATCAGGGCAAGAAATCCAATATCGCTGGTTCTCGTTCTTAGATGGGTTTTGAAAAACAAAATCTTTCTCTCGGTAAGTACCGATACTATCTTGCAACCTATACTCCTTACGAGCGCTAGCAGATATAGGAGCATAAAACATGTCAAGTAAAACTTGATTCCTTGCATAACAAAGCACATACTCATGCGTTTTGCTCACAAACTTAGGTCTAATTACCTCCAGCTGTTGAGCAACGCCATACAAAATTGCATATAAAGTTGCACTCACCAAAGATCTCATCGCAGATGTCTCGCAGATGGTGCTGCTCATGATCATCGATCGAAATGAAGATCACACCGTCACGACGCAGCAGATCGCGGGCGAGCAACAAGCGTGAGTACATCATTGAACACCATTTAGAGTGATAGCGTGGCGAGGTATCGGCATTGATAGTAAAGGCCTTAGAGACTAAGCGTGCACCTGAGTCCTCATCGATCTCTCCAGCCTCTTGGTCATAGTCTTCTTGGTTTTGGCGGAAATCATCGTTGTACACGAACTCCTTGCCCGTGTTGTAAGGAGGATCAATGTAGATCATCTTAACCTTACCAAGATAGCTGCCTCGCAGCATCTTCAGGGCTTGCAGATTATCGCCCTCAATGTACAGGTTACCGGTATTGTCCCAGTCCAAGGACTCCTCTGGGCAAGGCCGTAAAGTCATATCAATCACGCGATTAGCCTCACGAGCAGCTTCGTTCTTACCGCTCCACGCAAAACCAAAGAGCTCATGACGTGCACTTCCATGCTCCTCACTGAGCTCAGTGCCCACTAAGTTGCCTAAGGCCTGCCAATTAATGGCACGCTCATAGCGGATCTCAGTAGCACCTGTATCCTCATTCTTTTCTTCCGTCTGCTTTTCGATCACACAGGACGGGAATTTCTCAGCCACGAACTCAAGCAGCTGCTCAAAGTTCAGCTTCGCCCTATCCTCGGTCTTTCCCGTAATTTTCTCTGGCACCATTGCCTCCTAAACCAAATATATAGCCCTATTCATTCAGTCCAAAGCTACAGCCTCAGAACAGCGCTTCAGCAGAGCTCTAATCAGACAGGCCACGATCAACCTTGTCTTTCCTAAAAACAGGCCTCAGTTTAACTGAAATGGAGCCACTACGACTGACATGACAGCTCCACCACAGCATGCGAGCAGCTATCCATTACAGCGCGTACCTTCGTTGGTGGAGTGACTTCACAGCCCTCTGAGCTCGCCCTTTACAGTGGCAACCACATAGTGAACAGCAATAACACTGCGCATAGCCGAGCTCAAAGTTAGCTTAAGCCTTAATCACACCAGCGGTAGCGACCTCTAAATTGCTGTTGAAGAGATCATCGACACTGCTGACCACACCAAACCCGATACTCATACGCTCTTTGGTCTGTGGCGACAGCTCAGCTTGCTCTTGGGCCAGCTTCTGGTTTAGAGCCTCGAAATGCTTACGTGCACATTCGATCTTTGCAGCCTCAATGGCGCGTAACTGTAACGACTCCATCGAGCCCTTGGTCTCTGCCACAAACTTCAAGTGATGTAAGTTCTTGCTCTGATCGTAGAAAGCAATGGCCCAATCAGGATTGTAGTGGCCCATTGGAGTGTTGATGTAGAACGACGAAGGCAGCTTTACATACACAGCCACCTCATCCCGACGATCTAAGTCCAAGGCAAAATCTCTCTCGACCTTAGAGTCATAGATCAGGCTGTCGTATAAGTGCTTAGCCACCTTGGTGATGTTAGTGGCATTGAAGTCCAGCTGTAATGGGCTACGACCAAACAGAGCATTGGCATCAAAGCTGTCATCCAGTACACGATAGGAGATGTGATTGACGATCGCATTGCCCTTAGCGGCATTGATGAGGTGAGCTCCCTTTTTCATGAACTCCTCAGGATTCTGCTTGAACTTAGCAAAGGTCTCAGGCTTAATGCGACGCAGGATCTCGATCATGTCCTTACGTGTCAGATCAGTATCCTTCACCATGGTGCCCACTAAATCGTAAGTGACGCGATTTACGAGGTGCTCTGTGGCCACTCCTGTTTTGATATTGCTGCGAGCAAAGGCCTTACCTTTCATCAACTGATCGCGATCTGCGATAGAGGCTTTCATGGCACCTGAGGACACTTCGTACTTCACAGGAGTGACTGTTAACTCAGTATCCAGCAGCTTAACGGCATTATCAATCAGCTCAGCACTATCAAAATTCACAGAGTACGTAGACTTAGGACTAATGCTGGCCCATAGACGACGGAACTCAGGACTGTTGTACCTCTGCTGATTAACTGGTAACGAGTTGCTATTACGGGCATTCTTTGGTTTGGTGATCTTAGAGGAGTACACACTCTCTAGTACCGTCACCACACTAGCTGCGCAAGCACGCCATGGGTCACTTTGCACCATGTGCTCTGTTTCCTGCCACTTAGCCTTACCTTCTGGGGTTTGAGTTTCACTCGTAATACCAGAGGACAGAGCTGGCAGCCAAGTATTGGTCAACACGGTCTCCAAGTTACCCTGCTCTTTAGCCTCATAGAAAGCATCTGTGAGGTAGCCATTCTGATCCACAAAGTTCAGCTCATCCGTGAGAGACTTATGCAAGCGCTTAGCCATGGCAGTACTGAGCTCCACCTGTAAAGCCGCTGCCTTACTGGCTTCAGTTATCTCTACACCTAAGCCATCGTGTTCGCTATCCACCACCTTGGCCGGTAAAGTCACGCCTGCCTTAGAAGCACTTGGACTCAAATGCAAGGTCATACCAGTAAAGAGCTTAGCGGTAACCTGACGTGGACGCGAACCTAAGTCCTCAGCAATCTCTTTTTGCAGAGCACTAGCAAAGTCCTCATAAGACTCGCTGGCAATAACCGTCAACAGGTTGATGGATTGCACCTGATTGTGCAGCAAGCTCTCATCTTGACGACGACCACTTTGATCCACGCACAAGCGCATACCACGGCCCACTTCTTGACGCTTACGGATCGTGCTATTACCACCATCTTTCAGCGTGCAGATCTGGAAGACATTAGGGTTGTCCCAGCCCTCACGTAAAGCCGAATGGGTAAAGATAAAACGCACTGGACTACGCTCTGGATCAAGCTCCAGCAAGCGCTCCTTATCTTTCATGATCAGATCGTAGGCACTGACGTCATCCGAAATCTTGTCTTGACCTTTGCCGCTCAATTTACCATCGGTTAAAGTGCCTTTCTTACCATCACGGGAGAAGTAACCTGCATGAGTACGCTCAGGGGCAATATGCTCCAAGTAGTCCACATAGGACTTCCACTCGGAAAACAGCTCTGGCTGATTCTTGAACTCCTTCAATACATCTTGCAGCTGAGCTTGGTACTCTTCCTCAAAGATCTTGGCAAAACGCCCCAAATGCCACGATGTTCCAGCGCCCGCCCCTGCTTTACTACCAGACTTACCGTCATCCTCATACTCACGGTAGTTACTGACCTTATCAATGAAGAACAGTGTCAGCACCTTAATACCACGAGCGAACAGCTGCTTTTCGCGCTCAAAGTGCGTAGCAATAGTCTCACGGATCTGCAGACGGCGCATCAGCATCTCGATATCTTGATTACCGCAAGCTTCTCCCACCTGTAAGGTAATACCGTTGGTAAAAGAGATATAACTCTCACCCCGTGGACGACGCACACTGGCATTATCACCTTCACCATCGACATCAGAGTCTACCACCTCAGAGCCAGCCCACGAGATCTCCTTGATCACGTAGTTTTCCTCGTAGACAGGCAAGTTTCTGGAAAGATCAAAAAGGTTATCTCCAACACTGAGCTGACGTCTGGTTTCAGAAACTGTCCCCTTATCATTCTGCTTATAGAAGGCCACCTTAGCCACAGGATCAGCACCAACCACAGGCAACACATTCTCTAAGTACACGTAACCGGAAGAGGCTGAGTTGCCCTTGATGGTAATACCTTTGACCGCAATCTTCTTCACCAAATGCTGGTTGTAAGCATCAATAGCATCAAGGCGATACACCATGTTAAAGACCGAGCGGTGTGTGGCCGAGTAGCGCAGGATCATCAAAGCCCCAAAGTCATCGAAGGCTTTCTTAGTGGCGGAATCAGCTTTTGCGCCCTCTAGCGACTGAGGCTCATCCAAGATCAGAATAGGCTTGGTCTTACAGATCACTTCGACAGGAGCACGACCGCCAAAAGCGTCTGACACACTAGTAAAGATCTTGGCTTCTTTGTTCTTGCTGTTAAAGGCCTGAGAGTTGATGATCATGACCTCAATATCGGAGCTGGTCACATAGGCATCGATATCACTGAGCTGCTGCGAGTTGTAGACAAAGAAATGCAGGTTGTGCTGATACTCGTTAGCAAAGTGCTCAGCAGTCATCTCAAAGCTCTTTTTGACGCCTTCACGGATAGCCACACTTGGGACAATCACAATGAACTTACGCCAGCCGTAAGCCTCATATAGCTCGTGAATGGTCTTGATGTAGGTGTAAGTCTTACCCACACCAGTTTCCATCTCAATAGTGAGATTTAAGGTCTTGCCAGGGCAGGATTTGAGCTCAAAATCTTTCTCCGACGATGGCGGGAGATGCTGTCCATTTGGCGCAAACTGCAGATCATGTACACGCTGCTGTAGCTCCTCAAGAGACACCCATGGCTGCCAAGGGGCATTGCGGATACCACGATCAAAGTCCTCAATGCCTAAGTTATCTTCAACCTGATTACCCCGATCTGCAGTGAAGAAGCTGTCTTCTTCCAAAATCTGAGGCATTCCTTTGAAGAGAGAAACTACGGCCGCCGCCGCATCCTCTTGGAACTGTTGTCGCTCAAACTTTAAGCGCATAGAATCTCCTAAATCCCTGTCTCAAATCCAAAAAGCTAGGCCACATCAAAGCTGCCAGGAAAAACCGTAACAGCCACCATTAACACACGGCGCATTGACCGCAAACCGAGGAGTTAAGCCAGAATTTTAACCCACTATCCAAGCTCACACGAGCGCTTCCCAGAATACAGCCTTATTGCTTTGTCAGCCAGAAGAAATTAAGCTAAGGCCAAGCAAAGAAGCCAGCTAACAGTAACTGACCTTAACTGCCAGCACCTTCCACTGCTGACCGTATGAAGTAGCCATACGGCCATACAACACCAACAGTACCAACAGCCACAGCTACAGGCAAAAAAACACGTCACCTATAGCCGACTGTCCTTGATCTAAACCTCTTAAAGGCCTGATCCATCCAAGGCTCAAAACACCTCGATTAACAAGCCCCGAAAGCGTTACCGCTACACTGCGACTTTGCTATATCTGCGGCTAAATGACTCGTAATTGCACCTCTGGCAGTACAGTCTTAAAGAGCTCACTTAAGTTGATCTTAGAGGCACTGTCTTGGAAGCAGCTATCGCGCATCACAACACGCAGAGGCTTAAGCTCACGCTGGGCTAAGGCATGCACAAAGGCCTCACCCACACCAGTCTCAAAACAAGCCAGTAAGTCACCGTCGTTATAGTCGTAGACTTGGTGTCCAGCAATAGTTTCAGTCTTAAATGGGCAGCTGAGTGGTAAATGCCAGTCCAGCACACACTCAAAGAGCAGATCTAAGTCACTGCGATCATGCTTAATATTGCCCTCAAGAGTAGCAAGCATGTCTTGGGAAATAGCATCAACCTGAAAATAGGATGGAAGGAAGTTTGATGAGGCGACCTTAAAGACACGGAAACCTAAGTCCAAGTCCTCTAAGGTAAAGGCAGGAGAAGTTGACCCCGTATTATCGGGTTTAACTTGTTGGACTAAATCAGTGTTAAGACTAGATTGAATCGGGCTTTCAGCGTTTTCAGATTTGTCTAAAACCCTCGTACCCCCCCCCATGCACTATTTTAGTGCAGCCACATTTAGAGGCAATATCCTTAGCTACAGCACGAATACGAGCTTTGCCCACCTCACAGAGGTTCTTAAAGCCAGCTGCCGCTGCTGTACCGTCTTCCTCACATGGCTCTGGAAGCTGCACAAGGATAAAGCGACGATTGCCACCATCTTCGGCATTAGCACGCATCACCGCCTCGGCCGTGGTAGCAGAGCCCGAGAAGAAATCGAGCACAATGTCACCACCGTGCGGATTAAGATTGGATAAGGTCAGCAAATGTCTCAGCAAGCTCACTGGCTTTGGCCCTGTAAAAACGCTGGCCTGCATCAACTCCTTAAGAGCTTTTGCCGCGTCAGCGTTAGTTCCAATATCTTCAGCCAATAGAAGAGAAGTAGGCGTAATACCATCACGCTTGCGCTCAGAGAGAAAGCGCTTCACACCAACAGAACCGTCACCATCTTTAGCAAAATAGATCCTATTGTCTGCTAAATATTCCTGATAGCGCTCTTTGCTTACCAGCCACGCTCTGCCCTCTGGAGGATAGACCTGTTTTCCAGTGGGTGTCGTGATTGGATAGACACAAGACACATTACGCGTTTTTACTGAGAAGTTATCAGGCTTCCACGGGCCACGAGGATCATTATCTGGATTGGTATAGGTATCAACTATGCGCTGCGGTAGCGGTGGGCGGCCAATGGTAAATGAGGCCAAATCTCGGGCATACATGAGGATGTAGTCGTGACTATTGGAGATGTACTTAGCATCGTTTTTTGGTGCGGTGGTGCGCTGCCAGACCAACTGGGCAATGAAGTTGTATTCGCCAAACACCTCGTCACAGATTGCGCGCAGATGATGGGCCTCATAATCATCGATGGAAATGAAGATCACACCATCACGATGCAGTAAAGAGCGAGCTACCTGCAAGCGTGAATACATCATGGAGCACCACTGCGAGTGGTAACGCCCTGAACCAGCTTTACTGGATATTAAACGAGCCCCTGTCTCCTCATCGAGCAAGTAGGCTTTTGCGAACTCTTCACGGCTCTGAGCAAAGTCGTCCACATAACCAAAAGTGTCCTTACCGGTGTTGTACGGAGGATCGATGTAAATCATCTTAACCTTACCAAGATAGCTGCCCTGCAAGAGCTTTAGAGCTTGGAGGTTATCGCCCTCAAGGTACAAATTGCTGGTGTGATCCCAATCTTCAGACACCTCAGGACATGGGCGCAAAGCCATAGAGATCGAACGAGTAGCTTCACGAGCTGCTTCATTTTTGCCTGCCCAGCAAAAGCCAAAAGGCTCACGCCGTAACGGCTCATTCTCTTCACAGCTTAAGGTCTTACCGATCATATTGCCCAAGGCCTGCCAATCTATATCGCGAGCATACTGGGGCTGGCCATTATCGCTCTGACTAGCATCGCTGGTATCCACACTCTTTTCAATCACGCAGGATGGAAAGAGCTGGGCTAAAAAGTCCACCACATGCTCAAAATTCTGCTGCGCGCCGTCTACGCTTTTCCCACTAATTTTCTTTGGCACTTTTCTCTCCTATGCCCAACAGCCTTACCACAGCGCAGCGCCAATGCTATTCACGTGTTACTCACGTACTACTCTTATAGAAAGAGAGAAGCTACAAACAAACATCTGGGCTGAGCTGCAACCAACCAGATAAACCTATTAATGCCCAAGACATCGTTACGTCTTAGCTCACAATGACAAGAGCTCTCATAGGAGCACGATCGATGATCTGGCTCAATTTTAGGTAAAGCTAAATTTAGACAAAGCTCCTCTGGGAGTAAAGAAAAAGCTCCAAAAAACGGGATTTTTACCTCCTTTAGCCACCAATCATGAACACCAAAAAGATCCGTAAGGCGCAGCAGATCTTCACTAGAGCACGCGCAGCTGCACCTCTGGTAAGAGCGTCTTAAAGAGCTCACTTAAGTTGATCTTAGAGGCACTGTCTTGGAAGCAGCTATCGCGCATCACAACACGTAGCGGCTTCAGCTCGCGCTGGGCTAAGGCATGCACAAAAGACTCACCAACTTCAGTCTCAAAGCAAGCCAGTAAGTCACCGTCGTTGTAGTCGTAGACCTGATGACCAGCAACAGTAACAGTCTTGAAAGGACAGCTCAATGGCAAGTGCCAGTCCAATACGCACTCAAAGAGCAAATCTAAGTCACTGCGATCAGACTTAATGTTGCCCTCGAGGGCAGACAGCATGTCTTGGGAAAGGGTATAAACCTGAAAATAGGACGGCAGGAAGTTAGAAGAGGAGACCTTAAAGACTCGAAATCCCAAGTCTAAGTCCTCTAATGAACAGGCAGGAGAAGCAGACTC
>DXEV01000113.1 GCA_019114785.1 Candidatus Anaerobiospirillum pullistercoris
ATAGCCTCATAATAAGCCACAGTTCTGGCTCGGCTGCCTACCAAATCTCACCAGCCAAGCTTTGTTGCTGGCTACATGATGCGCTTATTTATGCGCTTGCTAATCCCTTTGGAAGAGGGTCGCAATGTCCGCTACTAGCCTACGAACCGAGCAAAAACGCATAAGGATGCAGCATAGATGGAAAGCTGCTTATGGGCTCAAGCACGGAGAAGCTAATGGTGCCTTTTAGACTGGGAAAAGCTTGGGTACGATGAGGGGCCAATTGCACCGCCAAAAAACACACTTTTATCCTAGGATCAGTGATATGGTCAGGCTCATCTGACAAAGCAGCAAGAGCAGTGCGCTAGTGGCTTGAGCTGAAAAAGAGAGCAAAAAAGACAAATGAAGAAGAGTCAGGAACTAGAACTTGAAGGGGAAAGAAAGAAATATGTAGGAGGGAAATTCTTGAGGTGTGGTGCCAAAGATGGGACTCGAACCCATACACTATCACTAGCGGCGGATTTTGAATCCGCTGCGTCTACCAATTCCGCCACTTTGGCTTACGGGTGCACATTGTACTGATTACAGCCCACCTTGTCTAGTCTTTTTTGCATCCTAGGAGCTGGCCCCAAACAGGCGGATCAGCAGAGCTCACTGCCCTGCTAAGTACTCCAATAGTTGGCTCTATAGGCCCAGCAGCTCAGGTACATCTGAGCTGCACTAAGCCTTGAGCTGCGCGGGCTCCGCTGAGGAGCTGCATAGGATCCGCTGAAGAGCAGCTCGGACTCTACTGAGGAGCTGAGTGAGCTCAGCTGAGGAGCTGCGCAGGATCCCTAAACCTTGCGATTGAGCAAGAGCAGCGAGAGCAACAAAAAGAACAATGTTGGGATCGCTACACCCAAAATCGGCGGCAATCCTACTAAATAAGTGAAGTTTGGCAAGATCTCGTTGGTAATGTAAAACAAAAAGCCCAACACCAAGCCAAACAACACACGGGCCGACATCGGCACCGAACGCAGGGAGCCAAACACAGTGGATGCGCCTAAGAGCAACATCACCACCATAGCCACAGGCAACACAAACTTCTTATAAAGCTCTGTACGATAACGCGCCGATTCGATGTTGTTATCCTCTAAGTAATGGATGTAATCAATGAGATCTGGCACCGAGAGATCACTGCTATGAAAACTAAAGATCTCCATGCGCTCTGGATTTAGGTAGAGCTCCCACTGCTCCATAGAGCGCTTATATTTGGTGATATTACGATCACCATATATCGTGCTCTCTACATTAAAAAAATCCCACTTCTTGTTCTCAGGGTTATATACACCGAGTGCAGCATAGGAGACTTTACGTAGATCTATACCGTCAAACTGAAAGCGTGTCACACCGTGAATAGAGTTATCTGACATCACACGACGTACAGAAATGAAGTCATTGCCATCACGTAGCCACAAGCCCCAATTGGTGATCGACACCTTACCGCCACTTTCGGCATAGTTATAGCGATTCTCAGCGTACTGCTGAACCTCTGGTACCACCAACTGACCAATCAGGCTTACTAGCAAGATCAGCGGAAAGATAATTTTGCAGGAGCTTAAAATGATCTGCGTCTTAGACAGACCACTGCTCTGCATCACCACTAACTCAGAGTTCTTGGACAGTAAGCCCAGACCAATCACGCCGCCAAGCAAAACAGAGATCGGGAAAAGCATGACAAAGAGACCAGGCATGCGTAAGGCCACATATGTCACCAAGAACCAAAAATCGATATCGCCATCACCCAAATGGCGAGTCTGATCAATAAAGGTAATAATTCCCGCAATCAGACACAGCACCACGGATGCAATCACGATCATGGTCAGCACAGTTCGTCCGATATAGCGATCGATAATGCGCAATCCCATGTTCTAGTCCTCCCTGCTGTCATTGCTGCTATGGCTAACATTGCCGTTACTGGCTGTAGCACTGGCTGTAGCACTTGCTTTGAACTTGGCATGACGCTTTGGTAAGTTCAGAGGAATCGCCACAAAGAGCAAGAAGAAGAACGGCACAACGAACAAACCAGGATAAAGCGGTATCACATTGGTCAAGACCAGATTACGCAGCGACAGCAGAAAAAGGTAATAAGCCAAATAAATTAAGATAGCAGGCATTAAACGCGCAAAACGACCCTGACGTGGGTTCACCATGGACAATGGCACTGCCACCATACACAACACCAAGGTCGAAAACAGAGGAGATAAGCGCCACTGGGCCTCAACTAGTTCACGTAAGTTATCACTTGCCAACAGCTCAGCAGTGCTCATACGCTCAATTTCAGTCCGCTGCCGCGTCTCTTCAGTAACATTGCCTGAAATTGGAGCACGAAAAGACTCAAACTCTGCTCGGCGTGAGACATCTTCTGTAAACTCATAACGACGGCCATTGGATAACTGCAACCAACGCACACCATCCTCATCTAAGATCACATGACCTTCTTGGGCTGCGGTAATGGTGCTTGGCCGATTGTCATAGCCACTGAGCTCCATTACATAAATATTACTGATGTCTTTATCGTCCTGACCGTGAGAGTTAACGTCTTCCACATAAATGTTATAGCTGCCTAAGGTGACAAAACGGCCGCTATCTATAGGCAAGAACTCAGGGTTGTTAGTCATTTGCTGCTCGAGCTCGTAGCGCTGGTTAGCTGCATAAGGCACAAGAACCAAGCTCACATAACCGACAACCACTACACTCAATACAGCCAGCCATAAAGAGACACTCATGATGCGTTTTGGCGAATAGCCAACCGCTCGCATTACTACCATTTCCGAGTCAGAACAGATGCGTCCTAAGGTAATGATAATGGCCACATACAAGGTAAGCGGGAACAAGAAGATCAGGAACTCAGGCAGCGAGTAGCACAAAAAGAGAAGAATAAGGCGTGGTGGTAAGTCACCAACAGAGGCCTCTGACATCAGACGAACCACGCTCTGACCGGCAAAGATCGCTATTAAAACGACCAATACCACGAACTGCGATTTGAGGAGTTCTTTAAAAATGTACTTATCAAGTATCATGGCGATCTCTTTTGCTTACACCCAATGACACGCACCCCCTTTCCGTCCACCGATATCAGTGGCTCAAAAAAGATCTGCACCATTTTAGCCGCTAGTTCGGCCTCTTTCCCTGCAAATTAAGATTTCTTGACATTAAATCAGCTAATTTGCCACTCACATCACAAACCTCGGCCACTTGTCCTTCTGCGTCCGAAGCCAAGCTGCAGCGCAAGTTACGCCCTGCTCAGCTAGCGACAGCTAGCTGCGGTATTGCTGCGGCAAAGTGCATAGAGCCTTAAGCCATGCACGCACCAGAGCTATAGGTGCACGCGATGGTACTAGTGGAGAGCGCTCCTCTATGAAGCGCAGCTTATCCATAGCATCAAACAAATGCTCTAAAGGCAGGTATTGTAAAACTTGAGCCTGTCCGTAACGCACCAAAGGCAATTCATCCTCAGACACATAAGCTTTGTACTTCACTACCTCGAGGATCAGCTCACTGAGCAAACGTGACTGCAAAGGCTTATTCAGAGTCTTTAGTGCCTCAATCACCCCAATACCATGGTCATTGCCGCGACCACCTTGGCTTTGCACATACTGCACGATAGCTGTCACCACTGCCATGGCTTTTAGATCATCGCCTAAAAGCAGCATTTTATGGGCAGATAGAGGCGCATAGGAGTTAAGAGCTAAAGCTACCTCAGCACGTGGTTGGTTAATTGGAGTTTGTAAGCCTTCACAAGAAGCCATTGCATCTTGCTCTGCTGCCACAGCCGCAGACTCCTCGCCATACAAACGATGCACGAGCAAAGGACGCTGATTCTGTGGATCTAACAGAAAGCTTAAGGATTGCTCTAAAGGCACATCACGTAAGACGATTTTGGTGGCACGCGACAGAATAGTAGGCAGCAAGCTCTCTAAGCTGTTGCTCAACATAATGATCAGCGTATGCTCATTAGGCTCTTCAAAGGTCTTAAGAATAGCATTGGCAGCGCCCTCACTCATGAGGTGCGCACCTTCAACTATCACCACCTTGCCACGACCACCACTCACCGCCGATTGGCTTAAGAAATCGGTGATCTGGCGCATCGTATCCACACGTAAACTACGACGTGTGGTGCTTTCTTTGCGCTGTAAGAGCCCCATCAGATCAGCAGTAAAGTCCAGATCATTGGAGGCTTCTTCGGCATTAGAGGAATAGGCTACTCTGAGATCAGGGTGGTTTAAACGCATAAAGGCCTGACAAGAGGCGCAATGTCCGCAAGGGCCAGAGGCCGAAGGTTCATGGCACAAGTAAAAACGTGCCATTTCCAAAGCCAGCGCATTGCCGCCTAAGCCCTCGTGACCCGAGATGATAATGGAGTTAGGCAATCTGCCTTGTAGCAGAGTATTAACAAATTGCTCGTAGTAAGGCTGAAGCCAAGCATGTAGCATTGCGCTATCCTCTCAAAACATCACAGAGCGCAAAGCGCCCGCCCCAACAGCTTACTGGCAGTTCACTGCCAGCTCGCCACCAGTGCCCTGTCATTGCACTGCCAGCTCAGCTTTACACCAGACTCAACTTAGTTAAGCCTGAACTTGAAGATGCCCAAAGTGCTCTTGCAGCACCTGTCGCACCTTTTCTGCCACCTGCTCAACGCTACCAGAGCCATCCAGCATACAGACCTCGTCTGGATGCTGCTGGGCATAATCCAAATAGCCCTGACGCACACGGGTAAAGAACTGACGAGATTCCTCTTCGATGCGATCTTTACTTGAGCGTTGCAACACTCGCTGCATGCCGGTGTCTACATCCACATCAAACAACAGCGTCAGATCAGGCTTAAAGTCACCAATAGCAAGCTCTCGTAAAGCCTTGATCTCTTGCAGATCAAAGCCACGACCATAGCCTTGGTAAGCAATGGTTGATAGATCAAAACGATCAGAGATCACCACCACGCCCTGCTCCATGAGAGGACGGATCTTAGAGCGTACCAATTGCGCACGAGCTGCGTACATCAATAGGAGCTCTGAGGTCGAGCATAAGGCCTCATCAGGGTCTTTAGTGAGCAGAATAGAGCGGATCTGCTCCGCTAACTTGGTACCACCAGGCTCACGAGTGCACTCCACAGTAAAACCCAGCTCTTGCATACAGCTTTTAACCGTTTGCAACTGTGTACTCTTACCAGCGCCTTCACCGCCCTCTAAAACGATAAAGAGGCCACGACGAGGTGTGGCACCTGCATTTTGGGCTGCTAAAACTTGCCCACTACAGGCGGCTTGCTCTGCCATAAACAGCTCCCATCTGCCAAACTAATTCACATAAGCCAGAGCCGACTACAGCCAGACCTGACTTATTTCTCAAAAAGGCCATATTATACCGGCATCCGCTCAATCCCGATACCTCGAAGCCAAACAGAGCTGTGAGCCTACACAGTAAACCAGAGCTGATGCTAATACCAACTTTGAGCCTACTGGCTTGGCAGACAATCAGACAGCCAAGTAGAGGCTATTGGTGGGCTCTTTTATACTCACGCACTGCTTTGCGATAGGAAGCTACAGCCTTATTGTGCTCTGCTAAGGTAGTTGAGAAGTAATGGCCATCTTTTGGATCTGGGCCCTTGGCCACAAAGAACAAGGCTTTGGTAGTAGCAGGCTTGAGCACCGCCATAATGGCTTCAGCTGATGGCATGGCGATAGGAGTTGGCGGCAAACCACCACGCGTATAAGTGTTGTAAGGCGTGTCCTTTTGTAACTGCGAACGACGCAATGGGCCCTTAAAATCAGGGCTAACGCCATACATCACAGCAGGATCCGTTTGTAGCTTAATTCCTTGGCGCAAACGATTGATAAAGACACCAGCAATCTGAGGGCGCTCACTCTTCAGCGAACTCTCGCGCTCTACAATCGAAGCTAAAATCAAGACCTCGTAAGGATCCTTTAACACCTCATCAATGCTCTGATCACGATCAATGTATCGCTCGCGCATAAAATCAGCCATTTTGACCAAAGCTTGAGCCACCATGCTCACTGTATCTGTTACCTGAGGCTCATAATCATAAGTGGCAGGCATGAGTAAGCCTTCTAGCGAATTATGCACTCCACCTATGGCTTGCAAGCGCGATTGATCCTCTGGGTCTGGGGCAAGGGTCTGACGTATAAAGTCCTGAGGCTGCTGCATGATTTGCGCAAGCGTCAGATTTTGTACCAGATCCTCACGCGCACTGAGACGACGCATGATGCTGGAAATATTCATGCCTTCGACCAAAGGAATAGTAGGCAGTTTAATCTTAACGACATTACCCTCACGCATGTCGGAGAGCACTTCAGCTAAGGTCTTGTTTCCATCAACCAAGTACTTACCCTGCTGGATCATAGGGTAGTAATGATGATTGAGCTTGACCCAAACCTTTAAGATCAACTCAGGATAGTCACGACCTGCGAGGTCTTGCACCACCATTGGCAAAGTAGAGCCTTCTTTGAGCTCATAAGGCTCACTCATGGCTGCTACTTTGTAGGTATTAACGCTTTGCAACAGCAAATAGGACTTATAGCCAACAAAACCAGCTGCCACAACCAACAGTAAAAAGACCAGCAAAAAGGTATTACGCATCCAATGGCTTTCAGCTTTTTCTGGAGGCACCTGCACACTAGGCAAGTGACCTTTGGCTTGGGGAATATGAGGACGCTGTTGTCCCTGCTTGTGCGCGCCACTTTGCTGAGCGCGTAAGCTGGAGTCCTTACCTCCTGCCATGATCCTTACTCCTCACAAAAAACCACCAGTCCCTCAACTGCCCGTTGCCGCATCATACTGTCGTTCAGTTAACGCACAGCCAAGCTTGGCTCTAGGCTTAACCCCAGTCTGGACAAAGCATAGACAAGAGGCAAAGTCATCTTAGGCTCAAGCCGCATAAAAAATAAGAATTGGCCAAAACCAAGGCAGGGACTGCCCACACAATCTCAAAAGAAAGAAAATAATGGGCCTAAAATATCACGATTTAGTCTTTTATTGTGAGCGACAGCGCACAAGCTTTGTAAGCAATCTCATCTAACTGCTAAAAAGCTACATCGCTTGGTAGTCGGGACTGGTGCCGAGCATCACACCAATCCTTTTCAGCACGCTCCAAATCAAGGCAAAAAGGCGACTTTTGCGACAAACAAGCGCAATATCACAATTTAGGGTAAAATCGGGGTTTATATTTTTTCACCAAACGGCCAATTGCCGCCTTTAGCTAGCTTCTACCAGCTGCCTTAGCCAGCCCAGCCGCCTTAGCCAGCTGCGCTAAATGCTTGCTGAGAGAGCTGCTAGAAGCTTCGAGCTATTGCCATCGCTATTGCCATTCCTCCTCTTACGACTTGGTGTTAATACTGGGAGCTGTTTCATTTACGGTACGGCATGCTTCAATAAAGCAAAACCCTCAAAGGGTGTAGCCGTGCTCGCGCCCATGTCTTTAACTCTTGTCGGTGAAGTCCATACCAATGTGTATGTAGCTAAACACTAATGCGTGTACTGCGTGTACATAGGTGTAATCAGATACGTGTATCTGGGTACACTCTGAGGAACGGAAAAGTTAGCAGCGGAGGCCGAACCGAGGTAGAACCTAAAGGGATCTTTACTTCAATGGAAATCGATAAGACCTACCAGCCTGAAAATTTTGAAAGCGACATTTACCAGAAATGGGAAGAGCAAGGTTTCTTTAAGCCAAATGGCGATCAGAGCAAGCCTTCTTTCTCTATTGCCCTGCCTCCACCAAATGTCACTGGTTCGCTGCACATGGGCCACGCCTTCCAGCAAACCATTATGGACAGCCTGATCCGTTATCACCGCATGAAGGGTGATAACACCTTATGGCAATGCGGTACTGACCACGCCGGTATTGCTACCCAGATGGTGGTTGAGCGTAAATTAGCTGCCGAAGAGGGCTTAACCCGTCATGATTTAGGCCGTGAAGAGTTCATTAACCGTATTTGGCAATGGAAAGAGCAATCCGGTGGCACTATTACTCGCCAAATGCGCCGCTTAGGTGACTCTGTAGATTGGACTCGTGAGCGCTTCACCATGGACGAGGGCTTATCCCGTGCAGTGCTCGAGGTCTTTGTGCGTTTATATGACGAAGATCTGATCTATCGTGGCAAGCGCTTAGTCAACTGGGATCCAAAACTCCGTACCGCTATTTCCGACCTTGAGGTGGAGAACCGCGAGGTTAAGGGTTCCATGTGGTACATCCGTTACCCATTAGCTGACGGCTTAAAGACTAAGGATGGCAAGGACTATCTCTTAGTGGCCACTACTCGTCCTGAGACTCTGCTGGGTGATACCGCTGTTGCTGTTAACCCTAAAGATGAGCGCTTTGACGACCTGATCGGTAAAGAGCTGGTTCTGCCATTAGTTGGTCGCCGTATTCCTGTGGTTGCCGATGAGCACGCCAACATGGAAACTGGTACTGGCTGCGTAAAGATCACCCCTGCTCACGACTTCAACGACTATGCAGTAGGCAAGCGTCACAAGTTACCAATGGTCAACATCTTCACCGAAGATGCCCACGTGCGTGACAATGGTGAAGTCTTCAACACCGACGGTGAGCCTTCTACCGAAACTACTGATTTCATCCCTGAGGCCTATCGCGGCTTAGAGCGCTTTGCTGCTCGTAAGGCCATGGTAGCTGACTTAGAGACCCTTGGTCTTTTAGATCACATCGAAGACCACACCTTAGCCCAACCATTCGGCGATCGCGGTGGTGTGCCTATCGAGCCAATGCTGACCGACCAGTGGTATGTGCGCGCTAAGATCTTAGGTAAGGAAGCCTTAGCTGCTGTTGAGGATGGCCGCATTAAGTTTGTGCCATCCCAGTACACCAACATGTACTATTCATGGATGCGTGATCTGCAAGACTGGTGTATTTCTCGTCAGCTGTGGTGGGGCCACCGTATTCCTGCTTGGTACGACGAGCAAGGCAAAGTCTATGTAGCCCGCAACGAAGAAGAAGTCCGTCAAAAGTATGGTCTGGGCGCTGATGTGACCTTAACCCAAGATCCAGATGTTCTCGACACTTGGTTCTCTTCGGCTCTGTGGACATTCTCTACTTTAGGCTGGCCTGACAACACTGATGCCTTAAAGATGTACCACCCAACCTCCGTGTTGGTAACGGGCTTTGACATCATCTTCTTCTGGATCGCCCGCATGATCATGATGACCCTGCACTTCATCAAGAACGAAGATGGCACCCCACAGATCCCATTCCATACCGTGTATGTGACTGGCCTGATCCGTGACGAAGAGGGTCAAAAAATGTCGAAGTCTAAGGGCAACGTCTTAGACCCAATCGACATGATCGATGGCATTAGCGTGGATGATTTAGTGGCTAAGCGTACTGCCAACATGATGCAGCCACAGATCGCCGAGAAGATTGCTAAGCGTACCCGCAAGCAATTCAAGGATGGCATTGCTCCACACGGTACTGACGCTCTGCGCTTTACCTTATGCGCCTTAGCCTCCAACGGCCGCGACATCAACTGGGACATGAAACGCTTAGATGGCTACCGCAACTTCTGTAACAAGATCTGGAACGCCTCCCGCTTCGTGTTAATGAACGTTGATGCTTCCAAACTGCAGAAGCCAGAAGACAAGGATCTGTCGCTGGCCGATCGCTTCATCTTATCGCGTCTGTCCAAGGCTATTGCTAACGTCGAAAGCGCTATGAACTCCTACCGCTTCGACCAAGTGGCAACCTCTCTCTATGAGTTCATCTGGAACGAGTACTGCGATTGGTACCTCGAGTTCACCAAGGCCATCTTAAAGAACCCTGAGGCCAGTGAGGCTCAAAAGAACGCTACCTCCTACACCTTAGTTAACGTTCTTGAAACCGTCTTACGTCTTGCCCACCCAGTGATCCCATTCATCACTGAGACCATCTGGCAACAAACCGCTCCAATGCTGGGCCGCATGAACGAGCAAAAGACCATCATGCTCGCTCCATTCCCTAAGAGCGAGGAGCTGCCACAAGACGAGGATGCTGAGCGTGCCATTGCTTGGATCCAAAGCTTCACCACTGGCGTGCGTAACCTGCGTGCTGAAATGAAGGCCAGCCCTAACACCACCTTAACCGTGATGCTGCGTGGTGCAGGTGACTTAGAGCATGAGTGCGTAGAGCACCACTCGCACTACTTAACTCTGCTCAGCAACATTGAGAAGCCAACCTTTGTTGAGGCCGGTGATACTCTGCCACCTTGCGTTTCCAAACCTCTGGGCAAAGCCGAAGTGCTGATCCCAATGAAGGATCTGGTGAACAAAGAGGCCGAGCTCAAGCGTTTAGGTGAGATGGCTGCCAAGCTCGAAGGCATGATCAAGGGTGGTGAGGCCAAGCTGAATAACGAAGCTTTCGTTTCCAAGGCCCCAGCTAAGATCATCGAAGGCGCTAAGGCTCAGCTCGAGCTCAATAAGGAGCAACTGGCCAAGATCCAAGCTCAGATCGCAGAGCTGAACAAGCTCTAGTCCTGAGCTGCCTCAGCTATGAGCTCATGAGCTCAAAGCTCCTAAGCTCTGAGCTCTTGCTAGCCACCCTTACCTTAGCCTCAGCAGAAAGGCTAAAGTAAGGGTCAACGAAAAAAGCCGCCCTACTTCCCCAGCAGGTGCGGCTTTTTTGTGCGCTCAAACAAAAGTCTTGAGCTCTTGGCTCTAAGCCAGTCTAGCTAACTAGCTGTCTGCTAACGCAATTGCAATGATTTACCTACAGTAAAACCATCTGCATAGATCTGGAAGTAACCGGCATCAATATTGAGGGATCTTAAATCGTAGCTGCTAAGACTGCCCACTGCTTCCTTGCCACACACAATCTGCTCTGACTTGCTCTTTTGACGATTGACTTCCATGCCATTGACCGTGGCATTAACCTTCTTTGGCAGACCTAAAATCATGACATCAACCAGACCTTGGTGTGCACCTAAGATCTGGACTTTAACCACGTCGTAACGCTTACCCTTTTGCAGCTGATAAAAGAGAGCACAAGGATTCTGACCCTGAATAACAGTAGGAGCAGCTTGAACCGGAGCACTAGCACTCAGCAATCCTATTCCTAACAGGGATGCTGCTACCGCTGTAGTCACCACATTGGCGACAGTTCGCTTAGCCTGCTGCCACCAAGGCAGAGCATGCTGATTAATGCTCCCGATCCCACTCATAACAACTCCTCACTCTCTAACAAACAAACTTCACAACGCGCGTTATCGCCTCTATCCAGCAGATAACTTCATTAGCTTCTCATTTTAGCGGCCTTTGAGAACAAAAGCTTGGCAAAAAGAGACCCCTTGTCTGTTTAGAGCCGACTTGTCGTTTTGGTGCAACCTGCCTCCTTTTTGGCCAAGTCTAGACACTAACAACAGCCCCTGTATGATGAAAAACTCTCTAAAGCTTGTTGTGACAATGATCCTCGCTCTCAACTACACCATGAGACAAGTTGTGGCTTGGACAAAACACCCAGCCAATCAAGAGATGACACTCATTGAATGGATCTGCTGGATATATCTGCCTCAACCACAAGCGGAGCCCAAACAAATCAACCATTACCTAGGGAGTAATTATGGACTTTGCCACTACCTGCCTACACGGCGGCTACGAGCCTAAAAACGGTGAGCCAAGTGCTCTGCCGATCTACCAAAGCACTACATTCAAATACGACAGCACAGCTGAAGTAGCTAAGCTCTTTGATCTCCAAGCTGAGGGGGTCTTCTACTCGCGTTTAGCCAATCCAACAGTCGATGCAGTAGAACAAAAGCTTGCAGCCTTAGAAGGTGGTGTAGGCGCTATCTGCACCAGCTCTGGCCAAGCTGCGTGCTTCATTGCCCTGCTCAATCTTTGCCGCAGCGGCGATCACATCGTTGCTTGCTCCAACCTCTATGGTGGCTCAATTAACCTTTTATGTGTTACCTTTAAGCGTTTTGGCATTGAGGTCACTTTTGTGGATCAACACAAAAGCAACGAAGAGCTGGCGCAATACTTTCAGCCAAACACCAAGGCTTTGTATGCTGAAACGATCGCTAATCCTTCCACCGATGTCTTAGATATTGCCCGCATGGCAGAGCTTGCACATGCCCATGGGGTGCCTTTAGTCATCGATAACACTCTCGCCACCCCTTATCTGTGCCGACCTATCGAGCATGGTGCAGATATTGTCGTGCACTCAACATCCAAATATCTGGATGGTCACGCTCTTGCTTTAGGCGGGGCAATAGTAGATAGCGGCAACTTTGACTGGGCTGCTCATGCTGATAAATTTGCCGAATTTGTAGAGCCAGATGAGTCTTACCACGGCTGTGTCTATACCCAAGCTTTTGGCAAGGCTGCTTACATTGTTAAGGCTCGTGCTCAGTTCATTCGTGACTTAGGCTGTCTGCAAAGCCCACAAAATGCCCTCTACCTTAACCTAGGGCTTGAGACTCTGCCGCTGCGCATGGAGCGCTATCATCAAAACGCCTTACAAGTCGCAAAATTCCTACAAGGCCACCCACAGGTTGTGAGCGTCAACTATCCAAACTTGGATGGTAGCCCGAGCTATGAACTCGCCCAAAAATACTTACGTGATGGCAAGAGTTCTGGAGTTTTATCCTTTGTGCTAAAGGGAGGCTTTAGCGCTGGAGCTAAGTTCATTGATGCCTTAAAGCTAGTGCGTCTTGAGGTTCATGTGGCTGATATTCGCAGTTGCGTGCTCCACCCTGCTTCGACATCGCATCGCCAGCTCACACCGGAGCAACTCAAAAACGCAGGCGTGGATGAGGGGCTGGTACGTATTTCTGTTGGCTTAGAAAACATAGAAGACATTCTGACAGATTTAGAGCAGGCTCTCGCTCAACTCTAAACCTGATCACTGCCCTAGGAGCGACTCTAACTACACTAGGAGCGCCTAGGGTAGCTTTCCATAGCTCTATCCTCTTATCCCAAAGAC
>DXEV01000114.1 GCA_019114785.1 Candidatus Anaerobiospirillum pullistercoris
TTTGCACCATTTTGGATATAAAGTTAATTTATAACAGCTCCCCTAAGTGCTAACAGGCCTTACCAGAAACCTATTACAGGCCAGCCACCACCACCATTCCTTATACCTGCAACCAGCTGCCTGCAGCCTGCCATCGGTACCCGTCTCATTCAGTTTGTCATTAATGGGCGTGGCGCTCAGCTCATGAGCGCAGCACTAAGGCCAAACAGGGCTCCAACCAAGGCAGTGGCTGCTCCGCGATCCACCCAATAGCGACATTTTGGCTTAGAGCAAGCCCCACGCTGGCGACAAACTGATCGCTCATTTAGACGTGCATAGCACAGCAATCATGCGTTATGAGCGCATACTGCCCAAAATTATCTGGCTGCCACTATAACCAGCAAAAACACCAGATCTGAAAAAACAAGCAAAAATGCCGTAAAACGCTCTATTTTTCAGCAAAATCACCAAATTTTTGCCTTATTTGGGGCCTAAATACTGATAAAGTCAAAATTAGCTTTAGCTAACTTTTTTATCCAATTTTCTCTTGTTCTCTCTAGAATTTTCAAAATTATCTTGTATACTAGCCATCTTGTTAGGCATGGCTAACCTATATTAGCCGCGCCTAATCACATGTATTTGTCTTTTGCTCAGACTAATGCCAACTGCTTTTTTGTAACAGCAAGCAGCATCATACGGCACGCCTTTAAGGTACTGAGTGGCAAGCTCAAAGCGTAGTCCTAAGCACCTTATGCTGACTCTTGCTGTTTAGACCAAGCCCTATGGTATCTCTCGCTCCCCAAGCAAAAGCTTTATGCGCTTTACGTTCGTTCTTATTTTGTTTTCTTAAGGCACTCCATGTCGTTTTGGACAAACCATAAGCTCACGGTATTCCTAGCTTGCAGCTTGCTCCTCCTCAGCTGTGTCTCACTCTTTGTAGGTGTACTTCCTCTGGAAGAGTTGGCTAAGAGTCTTTTATCTCCAGCTGGCGCTAGCTCTTTTAGCAACACCTTTAGCATCAGTGCCTTAGAGCTCATCGCTATTTCGCGTCTACCACGTCTACTCGCCATTCTTATGGCAGGAATGGGGCTGGCGGTAGCCGGTCTCATGATGCAGAGCCTTTGCCGTAACAAATTTGTCTCGCCATCTACCGCTGCTACCATTCAATCAGCACAATTGGGAGTGCTCTTAGCCCTACTCTTTTGGCCTGCCTCTACCCTGATGGAGCGTGCCTTTGGTGCTTTTGCCTGTGCCATGTTAGGCACATGGATCTTCATCTTTTTCATCCAAAAAGTGCAGGTACGCGACCTGATCCTCGTGCCTCTAGTTGGCATTATGTTTGGCAATATCATTGGTGGTATTACCAACTTTCTCGCCTTTAGCTTCGATATGAATCAGGCCTTAGCAAGCCTCACTGTAGGACACTTTTCAACGGTGATCCGAGGACACTACGAGATCGTGTTTTTAGTGCTGCCAATCCTGCTACTCAGTGCCTTCTTTGCGCACCACTTCAATATCGTGAGTTTAGGATCCAATTTAGCCAGCAGCTTAGGCGTTAACTACCAGCTCTTCCTCTTTTTAGGCTTAACCCTTGCCGCAATGCTCACCGCCTCCATTGTGGTGGTAGTCGGCACCATTTCCTACATCGGTCTGATTGTGCCGAATTTAGTCACCATCTACAAAGGCGACAACCTTAAGCACACGCTCTTAGATACGGCCTTAGCCGGTGCTCTTTTTGTGCTGTGCTGCGATCTCATTGGCCGCGTCATCATCTACCCATACGAGCTTCCAATTGAGCTGATTGTAGGCAGCTTAGGCTCACTGATCTTTATTGCGCTGATCTTCTATCGTCTGCGCAGTCCAAAAGGCCGCCGCTCTGCGCAAGCACAAGCGCTAAACATGACAACAAGAAACGCAGTCACAGGCACTGGTACCGGTACTGGTACTACTGCTGTCACGGAAAGTGGCACAGCTAGCGCTACAGCGCCAGCGCAAGCGCCAGCGATGGCTACCGCCACCAGCAATACAGCCACGGCCTTAAGCGCCTTAAGTGCCACCCCTTGTACAGCTACTTTAGTGAGCTCTAACCCCCGCCTCTCGGGACTATCCGGAGACTGATATGCGCAACTCATCATTGGATCTCAAACTGATCGTACTTGCTGCGCTAGTTCTCGCAGCTATGGGCACCTATCTGTGCTGGGGCCTAAACTTTAAGTTCTGGGAGTTTGCGCTTTCCATTCGCATCCCAAAGCTTTTAGCCATGAGCCTTGCGGCTGTATGTATTGGTGCAGCTTCATTGATCTTCCAGACACTGATCAACAACTACATGGTGACGCCTTGCCTTTTGGGCATGAATAGCCTTTATGTGTTGCTGCATACCTTATTGGTTTTTACCTTAGGCATGGGATCCTTCATCATCACCAATAAAAACCTCGCTTTTCTCTGCGATCTCGCCTTAATGGGCACGGTGGCAGTAGTGCTCTACAGCTACATTTTTAGAAAGACCAAATACAACGTTCTGTACGTATTGTTGATTGGTGCTGTACTCACGACCTTCTTAACCTCAGTGCAAAGCACCATGGTGCGCACCATGGATCCTAACGACTATGACGCGCTGCTTACCACCTTGGTGGCATCTTTTGAGAACGTTAACCACGAGGTCTTAGCCTTAAGTTTTGGTCTGACGGTAGCTCTCACGCTCATTAGCCTTCCTAAGCTGCGTTTGCTTAACGTCATAGCTCTGGGCAAGATGCACGCCCAGTCTTTGGGAGTGGATTATGACCGCAATATTCGCTGGCTCTTGTTGTACGTCACCTTACTGATCGCCATTGCTACAGCTTTAGTTGGCCCGATTTCCTTTATGGGATTGATCACCACCAATGTGGCACGACAGCTCTTTAAGACCTACCGCCACAGTTACCTAATCACAGGAACGATGCTGCTGACCTTACTGATCTTGATTGCGGGACAAATGATGATTGAGCGCATCTTTGTCTACTCGATCCCGATCAGCGTGTTGATCACCATTGGTGGCGGCACCTACTTCCTGTATTTGATTCTCCGTGGCCAGCGCCAAGGCCGCATGGCCTAAGCCTATAGCGCTATAGCGCTATGGCGTTATGGCCTATAGCGTTATGACGCAAGTATTAATCTGACCCCAAAGAGCCTTCTATGCTACAACTGCAAAACCTCAGCAAACTCTATGCAGGCCAAGAAGTAGTACGTAATGTCAGCTTAGACATACCGGCCCACCAAGTGATCTCTTTGATTGGCCCAAATGGAGCCGGTAAATCCACCGTGCTCAATATGCTAGCCCGTCTCACTACTCCAGATGGTGGAACGATCAGCTTGAAAAACCGCGATCTGCAAGCTTACTCCCGTCGTGAGTTAGCGCAGCATTTAGCTATCCTCACCCAGCAGCACAACATCCAAGCCAAACTCACCGTACAAGAACTGGTGAGCTTTGGACGCTTTCCTTATAGCCAAGGGCGTCTTGATGCACACGACTACCAGCTCATTGACCAAGCTCTAGAGTTTATGGAGCTCACCGAGTTGCAGGATCGCTTTTTAGATGAGCTCTCCGGCGGTCAGCGTCAACGCGCCTTGATCGCCATGGTACTGGCTCAAGATACCGAGTACATCCTTCTCGATGAGCCCACCAATAACCTCGATCTCTACCATGCAACCAAACTGATGACCACAGTCCGTCGTTTGTGTGATGAGCTCAACAAGAGCGTCATCATGGTATTGCACGACCTCAACTACGCGGCTTTCTACTCTGATGCCATCTGTGCCTTTAAAGACGGCAAAGTAGCCGGTTTTGGCCCTGTAGAAGAGTTGATGCAGCAAGATTTCTTGCGCGAGATCTATCAAGTTGACTTCACCGTCACACGCCTTAAAGGCAAGCCTTTAGCTCTGCATTTTTAACGTTTGACGATCAGTATCTGGATTTTTTCCCCACTCCCCATACCCAGAGGAGCCATCATGTTTAAGCTATCCCGCCCACTCAAGCTACGCCCCAGCTTCTCGTGCTTTAAGGGGCAACGCCAACAAGCAGCAACCATCGCTATTTCCCCTGCTGAGCAGCATCGCTCCAGCTTTTCGCGCACTCTGAAAGCCCTATTAGGCCTTTCTGTTGGTGTGACTCTCAGCTTAAGCAGCCCTATGGCTTTAGCCGAGCAAAGCGCTACTAATAACGAACAACAGATCTCGGTCTTCACTTACAACGGCGCGCGTGAAGAAACCACTATTATGGTGCCTCACCAGCCTCAACGCATTGCGGTGATCGACTATGCCATCTTAGACATCATCGATCGCTTAGGTCTGAGCTCTAGGATCGTTGGTACTGCCAAAGGTGTCGCCCCTGAATACCTCCAGCACCTCACCACTGATCCTGACATTGAGAACTTAGGCACAGTCAAAGCCGTAGACTTAGAGCGCCTTATGGCTTTAGAGCCAGAGGTGATCTTTATTGGAGGCCGTTTAGCTGCCCAATACGACCAACTGAGCCGTATTGCCCCAGTAGTGTTCTTAGCTGTGGACTACAAGCAACCACTATTGCAAAGCGTTAAGCGCAATACTGACGTCATCGCCTCGATCTTTGATCAGCAACACCAAGCCGACGCGCTGCTCCAGAGCTTTGCCCAGCGTATCGCAACCGTAAAAGAAAAAGCCCAAGGTAGCAGTGTCTTAGTAGGTATGGTTAACGCCTCTCAGTTTAAGACCTTAGGCGATCAAGGTCGCTGTGCTTTTATTGGCCAAGATCTAGGTTTTAACAACATCGCAGGCGATTTAAGCTCCAACCACGGCAACGAGTCTTCTTTTGAGCTGCTGTTACAGCTCAATCCAGAGTACCTCTTTGTCTTAGATCGCGACAGCGCTATCGGCCGTAACGGTGCCCAATTAGCTCGCGATGTGATGAACAACGAGCTCGTGCACAAGACTAAGGCCTACCAACAAGATCACATCTTCTACCTCAACTCCGCCGTCTGGTATTTGAGCGAAGGCGGTCTTAGTGCCATGGACTTGATGCTGCAAGACATCGAGCAAGCGCTCAATCTGCAACCACAACAATAACAGCAGCTATTGCTGCGACCACATATCCAAGAGCAGCAATACTGCCAACAACTGAGCCAGTTCGCGTCCTATTTTGTGTCCTCCTCAACTGCCATAGAAGTGTTAGGAACTAACACAAAGCAGGACAAGCTGTAGAGCTCAGCCTTACACACACGCACATTGCCCATAATTTGGGCGGCCATTAGGCCATCATGGAAAGGCCACCGCACTGACCACTCACTCTCTGCGATGACTATATGAAAAACTTACAACCAAACAACCACCTTACACACAACCAAGCTGCAGGACGCAAGCTACGTCTTAACCCGCTGGCCACTGCCCTGCTCGTGAGCTCTTGCTTACTCCTCACCCCTCATAGCGCCACAGCTGTCTCAGAGGAAATGGATGCAGCCTCTCTTGATGCGCTCTATGGTGATAGTGGCTTATCCACAGCTGAAGCTTCTGTATCTGCTGACGCCACTACAGCCGACGCCTCGGCTGCTGACGTCTCGGCTGCTGATGCCTCAGCAGAGGTTAGCAGCGAGAGCAGTGATGGCTCCGTCTACGACTTAGGACAAGCCGTAGTCACAGCCTCTGGCTTTAGCCAAGACCTACGCGAAGCCCCAGCTTCGATGTCTATCATCACCCAAGAAGCCATCAAAGAAGCACCAGCCCGCGACGTGGGTGATATCGTGGCTAACCTGCCAGGTATTGAGATCAGCAAGAGCAAAACCGGTAACTCCAACATCATGATCCGTGGTTTTAGTTCCGACTACACCCTCTTTATGATCGATGGTAAACGCCAAAACTCTTCTAGCTCTTTTGTGAAGAATGGCTTTAATCCTAACTTTGGCTTTACCCCACCAACCTCAATGATTGAGCGTGTGGAAGTGATCCGTGGCCCAGCCTCCACCCTGTACGGTTCTGACGCTGTGGGTGGTGCCGTGAACATCATCACTAAGAAGCACCCTGATCGCCTCACTGGTAGTTTTGGTTTTGAGACCCTGATCCAAGAGCACAAGAAATTTGGTAATGCCGCTGGCTCCAACGGTTATGTGGCTATGCCAATCATTCCTGAAAAGCTCTCGCTGGCCTTACGTGGTCGTTACTACGAAAAAGATCACACCGAGCTCAAGAGCCCTAATGGCAAGTACTTAGGCCACTCCGCTAATGACTTTGATCTCTCTAACTACGGTGCAACCTTAACCTACTCACCAGTCAAGCATCATGACATCAGCCTCGATGTTGAGCGCTACGAAATGACAGCTGGCTCGATGAATACCTCTTCTAAAGGTATATCCGTGCTTAAGGATTACACCAAAGATCAGTTCATCCTGAACTACGACGGCGAATATAGCTTTGGTAGCCTAAACTCATACTTCCAGTACTACGACCACAGCCAAAACGATGTGGACTATGACTTCTACAGCAAAGCCTACGTCTTTGAGACCAAAGCTGTCACGCCATTCAACCTGAGCAAGTACAACTCAGCTCTGGGGGCTCTTAACCTCACCTATGGCTTCCAGTTCTGGCAGGATCGTTTCCGTGACGACTCGACTCTGAACAATCCGCCAACCATGAAGGACAACATCGCCGGTCATGATCTGATCCACAATATGACCTCGCTCTACACAGAAGGTGAGTACTTCATTTCCGACGATTGGATTGCCACCTTAGGAGCTCGTTACACCTATTCCAGTAAGTTTGGCAGCCACGTCACGCCACGTGGTTATCTGGTGTTTAAGGCCACCGATCGCCTGACTTTTAAGGGCGGTGTCGCTGCTGGTTATAAGACACCCTCTATTAAAGAGCTGACCGACGGTATCTACCAACAGGACAACAGCGGTGAAGTGCCAGTCCATGGCGATCCAAACCTCAAACCAGAGACCTCTATTAACTACGAGCTCTCTGTCATTTATGAGTGGCCGCGTGTGGGTAGCCTGACTGTGACTGGCTTCCTCACTGACTTTGAAAACAAATTGGGCTCTACCGACTACGAAGTGGGCACTGCTATGCCTAATGGCGTGATCTGCGATCCTGCTGTTGACGGCAATACCTCTAAGTGCACTCTGCGCCAAAACAAGGGTAAGACCCGTGCTCAAGGTATTGAGGTGCTGTTTGGCAGCGTGAAGTTTAACAACTTCAGTGTTCAAGGCTCCTATACCTACACTGACCACACCTATCGCGATGGTGCTGATGCAGGCAAGGCCGTGAACTCTATTCCAAAGCACTCGGTCATGGCTAAGCTCGCCTACGATCGCGATAACTACGGTCTGTTCCTCAAAGGCGTAGGTAAGTTCCGCACCCCATATGTGTCCACCAAGACTGGTGCCACTTTCGACTACTACAAAGATTACGTGATGCTGGATTTAGGTGGTCACTACAACTTCACGCCTAACTCCCGCTTAAACGTCACCATCAACAACCTATTAGACTTCGACGCCTACGATAGCTTTGATGAGGTCACAACTTCGCGTGGTACTTCGTACTCTTCGTACTACCGTGACTACATCGAAGGTCGCAGTCTCTACATCAACTACACCTTAGACTTCTAAGACCGCAAGGCCTTAGGCTGGTCTGAGCTACCTTGGTCTTCACGCCCTTGGTCGCATAGCGGTCAAGGGCTGAGGCCGAATAGCAGCCAATGGTTGAGGCCTAAGGCCAAAGCCCACCACCTAAAGGCTCACGTTATACGGCACAGCTTTCTTGAGAACAACATCATGGAACTGCTCAAACACACCATCGACATTGCCATCATCTCTATCTTAGGCTTCATGGGCTTCTTAGCCATATTGTTCACCTTGGAGCGCATGCTCTTCTTACGCCGCGTGCGCAAGAATCTGTCACGTTACCCAGCTGAAGACAGCTTAGAGCAAGCCTGCACCAACAACCTCACCACCCTGTACATCATTTATTCCAACGCCCCTTATGTCGGTCTGCTCGGCACAGTGGTTGGCATCATGATCACCTTCTATGACATGGGTAAAGCCAGCTCTATCGACGCCAGTGCCATTATGACCGGTCTGTCGCTGGCTCTGTACGCTACTGCTTTAGGCTTAGTTGTGGCTATTCCTACCCTCATTGCCTATAACGCCCTTAACCGCAAGGTAGCCGTGCTCATGACCTCTTACAAGCACATCAACCAGACCAGCGCCACTGCGCAACAGCAGACAACCGAAGTAAGCCCAGTGTGCGAGCCAGCTACTCCTGATACTGCTCGTGTTACATCAGCCTCGATCAGTGCCACTGCTACCAAAAACACCTGCTTAGAGGTGGCCTAAAGTGAAGAAGATTCCTGAGCGCACGCCGCTTAATATCGTGCCTTTTATCGACATCATGCTGGTTTTGCTCTGCATTGTGCTGTCCATCTCCAGCTTTATCGCTCAAGGCAAGATCGAGGTACATCTACCTGCGTCGAGCTCACGCAGTGAGCCCGAAAAACAAGTCTCACTCATTGTGGAGGCTGATGCCCAAGGTGTGGTTTTTGTCGACGGCAACAAGCTCAACAAAGTCAGCCAATTACGTGAACACTTAGCTTCATTGGATCCTAAGCAGCATGTGCAGCTACGCTTAGATGAGCAGTGCTCTTTTGCTGTCTTCATTAGCATCGTGGATCTGCTCAAAGAGCGCCAGCACGAAAACTTCTCTATTGCCACGAAACAGGCTTAGTTGCCTCCATGCACAGTGCTGCACCGCTGTACCGTACAACAAAGCAGCAAAACACTTAGCTTGGACTTTAGCCATTTTTCTTGTTCCTCTAACAGCTCATGACCATTACTGCCTCTATCAGCGCCCGCCCCAATGCTCTTAGCACTAACGCTAATGTTAGTGCCAGCACCAGTGCTATTCCTGCACTGCCGCGTTCAGCCTTTAAGCCAGCACTGACTCTCAGCCTCTGCCTGTATGGAGCTTTAGCTTTAGGGGCCTACCAGCTTTTAGCCAAGCCTCAAGCTGAGGTCACGCCTCTGTCTTTGGGATCGGCTACTATCGATCTGGATTTGGGACAGTTCGGTGAGCATGCGGTCACACCTCCGGCCCCAGAGCCAGCACCTGAACCTGAGCAAAAAATAACTCCCGAGTCTGAGCCTGAGCCAACCCCGCCAAAGCCGGAACCAGAACCTGAGCCAGAGCCTGTAATCCCAGAGCCGCAAGTTCAACCGCAGCCCCAAGAGCAATTTGCACCACCTGCACCGCAAGTGAAACCTCGCGAGCGTCAGCACCGACCACGTGAAGCCCGTCCACATCGCGAACACCATCGGCCGCAACGCCATCAGCGCCCTCAACAGCAACGCGCAAATACGCATAAACAGCAAGCACAAACAGCCGCCCCTAGTACTGCTACCCAGACGACAACCAAGGCCACCTCGCCAAAAAGCAGTGCGGGTAGCGCTAACCGTGTGCTGATCTTAGGTAAAGACCAACACCCAGTGCTCTTACGGATCAAGCGCGCTATTGATCAGGACCTGCTCTATCCTCGCCAAGCCCGTATGATGCGCATGGAGGGTATTGCCGTGGTGCAATTCACCTACACGACCAATAGACAACTGCGTAACATTCGTTTGCTCAAAGGCACAGGTCATTCAGTTTTAGACCAAGCCGCGATCCAGAGCATACAAAGAGCAGCCGCCGCCTTTCCCAAGGTTGAGCACAACTTTACCCTACGCCTCCCGATCCGCTTTAATCTGCGCTAAAGCCTACCCAACTGCTGCAGATGCAACATCTGTATACACAGCCCCCAGAACTGACACATACATTTCCTTGTGCCTGTGCTGGTACATCCCACCGTGCCAGCACCAGCTCTACAGCGCCCCCTCTTGCTCACCCCAAAAGCTCCAGCAAGGGCTTAGGAGCACCTTAAACGCCCTCAGCTACCATCTCTTGCTCTTAACTTACCCTTAGCTGAGAAAAGAGCAGTGCACCAAGAGCAACTTACCTCTGGCTCTTCTCAGCCCTTTTCTCAGCCCTTTCCTGCATAGCTTTGCGACTCTGCCTCCAAGACGCCTTAACACTGATTTTTCCCTTCTCAACAGCAAAAGACTGTGCACTATTTTGGCGCGTATATCCAATATTAAACTGCAATATAATTATCCTTGATGTTTGCTGGCGTCCAGCCCCATATCTCTAGCTCTATGCAGGGACTTTTTCTTAGCTAACTTGGTACGGATTTTAATCATCTATTTTTGCCATTCTTTTCTTAATTAATGTAGCTATTTTGCCTAATGGTGTGGCGAGAACCCCCTGTAACTAGGCCATTTCCACAAACTCATCATCCTGCCTATGATTGGTGCACGATTTTCACATTTAATATTTTGCATATCTATCGACTAGATACATACAATGCAGCGACTTGCACTTTCTTGCGCTCATTTTCAGAGCAACACAGCAATGTTTGCATCAAATTTACACACACTTTGAGCAAAAGATCACACTGATAAATAAGATATTGTTGTGCTTTTAATCACTGAATTTTGCGCTATCTCGTCACAACTTACATTCTTGGATCCATGTCTGCTAATAAAGAAGATTTCTGTTGCTTGCTTTAAGTTGTTATGCCAGCGCAAAAAAGCAATAGTTTTCTTTTCCCTTTACATACAATTGCGCTAAAATGCGCCTATAAGAATGCGGGAAAGCCGCCCTTATTCTGCCTGCATCTAGCTAGCATCTAGTTAAAATCGTGTTAGCTCAGGAGAACAGCGCCAAACACTGGCTTTGCGAGCAGATAAAAGCAGAGTACAAAGTTGCAAAACACTGCACTATAACAGTGCCTTTAATAGTGCTTTGCTAGCGCCTTTGATCAGGCGTGCACGCTTTTCTCTACTCTTATCTTACAACAGAGACCAAGACTTATTGGGCATAAATTGATCACAAGCCAAGCCTCTGATGTTTTCCTGTGGAAAACCTGTGAAAACAGGAGCCATAAGACTCCATAAGACTAGCTAGACCTGCATCATTCGACAGAATATAGGCTCAGGATGCCAATGCCAGTGCACGCCTGCAGCCTCTTTTTATCTGTCGCTACCGCTTATGTAGTGCTATATAGTGTGTAGTGTGACGCAGTCAAGCTTTAGAGATCTTTGCCATCAGCAATTGTGAGAGTGCGGAATATGCCTCAATCAACATCACTGACCTTAGAAGTCGATAGCTTCCAGCCATCAAACTTCAACAGTGGCGACTCAACTGCGGACAAAAAGAACCAACAGCCTTTTGCCGCTCTCGCCGCTCGCATGCACATATCTCTGCCTGCTGACAGTGATGCCGATGCAGGCAACGTCAATAACGCTGTAAGCGCCAAACAAAATCCGCATCGTAGTGAAGTTTCCACGACTGCACAGGACGTCTCTGGTGTACCAACATCGCCTGATGTATCGGCATCGACTACAGCGCAAGAAGCAACGGCAGCTACTTCTGCTCCAATGCACGCTTCTGTTTATGAGACTCCAAGTGCAGCTGTCCCTGTGGTCACAGCCTGCGAAGATCAAGAGATCTTGAGCTTATTTGATGCAGCCGTAAACAATGCAAATACAGCTGTGCCTGCATCACATGCGGCAGCGGCACACGCCGCGCATGCGGCGCATGCGACACACGTCGCCCACGCTGCGCTGATGGCCCTAGCTCCACAAATAAAGGCAACTTGTGCATCAAACTCTGCAGTGGCTACGACCAAGACTCCGCCACAGGAGAACTGCGCATGCCTTGATCTTGATGATGTAGGCGAGCATCTCTCTTCGCCTCCAGATGCCAACGCTTTAAATTCCCAAGCCCCTGCATGCTCTACTGCTCAGTCTAGCAGCAAAGACTGCACAGCCGGTGCCGCCACCTGCGATACCAGCGCCACAGAGGACGAGTTGTTAGCGGCTTTAGCCGCAGGTAATGAACTATATACTCTAGGCCTACCTGCCATGACATTTAATAGCAACGGTAATTTTGAATGGAGCGGTTCAGCCTCTGGTCTCTTTGATGGTGGTGATAAACACCAGATCAAGGCTCGGCAGAATAAAGTTGCCGTCACAACTTTACCTGGCTTTTTTGCTTACGATAATGCCACTACCACTTTCTACTTAGACGAACAGGCAGCTTCCATGTTAGGCGTAGAGTGGAAAAGTGAGGGCATTGATTTTAAAGATTTCCTTAACATCATTCGTTACGTCGACCGTGATCTCATCATGCGCTTCATTCAGCAGCCTTTAGGCGAAAGTGAAGATACCATGTACTTTGAGTTTCACGTGATCAAAGGGCCAATGCGTGGTAACAAGTACTACCTGAACACTGGAGCCCTTGTGCGTGACACCAATGGTGAGCTGTTATTGAGCTCAGGATTCTTCTCCTTTATCAGCACTGATACCAAACGTACCTCTCTCCACGAGATGGGTAAAGATGGCTCTTGGGACTGGGATGGCGTCACGGGTAAGACCCACTTCTCTGACAGCTACAAGCAGATGCTGGGTTATGAACCAGATGACCCTACCTTCCCACCAACCTTTGAGTTATGGGCTAAGGAGCTGGTACACCCAGAGGATCGCGCCAATACCGCTGACAAGCAGCGCTTGGTCTTAGCAAGCCCTGAGCATGGCGATAACTTCGAGTGCTGCGTGCGACTCAAGCACAAGGATGGTCACTACATCTGGACTTTAGGTCGTGGCATGGTGCTTGGTCGTGACGAAAAAGGTCGTGCTTTACGCCTCTCGGGAACTAATACCGATATCGAGTATGTCCGTTACAACACTGACATCACTCGTACCGTATCTTGGACAGACAAACTCACGGGTCTGCAAAATCGTAAGTACTTTGATGCTAACCGCGATAACTACTTAACAGATAACCGTGATTCTCTGTGCTGCTTATTTGCTGACGTCACTGGCCTGAAGATGCTCAATGACTGCTTAGGCCATGATGAAGGCGATAAGCTTTTACGTTTAGCCGCGCAAGCCTTGCGTGGCGCTTACAATCTGCCATGCGACATTATTCGCTATGGTGGTGATGAATTTTTGATGATGTTACCTAACTGCCATAAGGTACAGCTGGAAATGCTGAGCTTCAGCGTTGAAGGTATGTGCCATGGCTTGAGCTCAGAGGCTGACAACATGCCAATCCTTATAGGTTGCGGAGTGGCATCGCTCAGTGAAGCTAACGGCGATCTCAATAAGATGATCGCCCTAGCAGACCAAAGAGCTCAGGAGGTGAAAAACGCTAAACGCGCTGAAAACTACCGTCTCTTGCACGCGTATATAGAGCGCCGTTTAGGCTATGACATAGACTATCGTGATAGCCGTGTCATTGAGATCGATTAAGCCCGTAACTACACCACTAACACAGCGGACTTAATTTTTCCTTTTCACCTTTCACTCAGGTATACGATTTTTTGGGGTGCAACCGCTATGGATCAGGTTGGACTAAGAGGAGCAGCCACTTCCATCTACCAAACAGTGGCACAGCAACAGTCAATGCAGTTCTGGGTTTACCTCTCCCAGCTCGATGCATTCATTCTTTCGCCTTCACTCAAGACCTACTTGGGTGTAGACCAAAAGAAGCAGCTTCTGCCAATGTTAGAGGCTCGTAAGATCCTGCGTCCACTTAACTTACGCCGCATTCGTCGTATCTTCGTTGGCAAGTACAAAGAAAACCATATCATCGAAGAGTTCAGTGTATTGTCAGGCCCACACAAGGGTGAGACCGTGATGATCACCGCAGGTGTACTGGCTCGCCGTCCTAACGGCTCAGCCCTCCTCATCTCCGGAGTGCTGAACGACAGCGATAGCGGTAATGGTCGCTTCTTTACCCATGCCATTAAGTCAGATGGTACTTGGGATTGGGATCCACTCAGCCATCAGATCAGCTTCTCGCAAAGCTATAAGGTCATGATGGGCTATGAGACCTGCCCAGAGGAGTTTCCTGCCAGCTTCGACGAGTGGCTCAATAAGATGGTTCATCCTGACGATGTCCAAAAAGCCATCAACAGTGAAATGGCCGTGGTTAACGATCCTGCCAACGGTGATTACTTTGAAGGCTGTATGCGCCTGCGTCACCGTGATGGCCATTACATCTGGACATTAGCCCGTGGTGCCGTGCTTTCACGCAATAAGGATGGCATTGCTACTCGTGTAGTTGGCTACAACTCCAACGTTAACCTGTTAGCTAAGGTTCTAGATAATAGTACCTATGATGCCTTTTATGACACCTTAACTGGTCTCTACAATCGTGAGTTTTTAGCCCAACAAAAGAAGTACTTGGAAAGTAGCGATGCAGCTCCGGTGTCTGCCATCTACATTGATATCACAGGCCTCAAGGCAGCTAATGACTACTTAGGTCACGATTTTGGCGATGAGCTAATCCGTACAGCTTCCTCACTGCTCATGACCATTGTTAAGGACTTAGGCCTAGCTGTACGCTTAGGTGGAGATGAGTTTATTGCCATCATTCCACACTGCACCGAGACACGTGTGCAAATGCTGGCTGATATGTATCGGCAAATGTGTGAGCAGAACAACGCTAACCCTAATAATGCCTTTGTCTTACCAAGCTTCGGCATTGCCACCATGGGTAAGGATGGCGTCACCGATCTGAAAGGTCTGATCACCTTAGCAGATACGCGCAGCCAAGAGTACAAGCGTGCTCACAAGAAGGAAGACTACGAGTTCATTCGTGCTGACATCTTCCGTCGCAGCAACGTCATGGCCGACTTCAAGGACGATCGCATTGATCCTCCAGAAGTGCTCCCAGAGCTCAGCTTAGGCAATGAGGCCAAAACTAAAAGCGCCAACTAAAAGAGCATAGATAGCATATAGAGCATGAGAGACTGTTTTTTAGCAGCTGCACACGCACAGAGAGCCCGTGTTTGCAGTAGGCTAGAGAAAGGTCTTAAGCTCTCGAAGCCCCATGACTTTTAGCTGAGCCCACACCATAGACACCATAGCCTAACGGCCATATGGCTTCTCGTCTTTTGGCCCACGGCTACTCAACCCCAGCCACTCTGGCACCACTCAAGTGCCACTAGCAGCTCACCGCACCCAGCAGCTCTGCTTATTGCTCTCGGGAGCATTGAGCTCTGTCAGTACCTTAAACACGAATAAGGTACAGCTCTAAACGTTAACGCCCGCCCAAACTCGCCCCCATATAACTAGCATACCCACAAACGTGCACGTGCACGCACAATCTCTGCATTGCTGCTCTTCGCTCTGAAGCACAGCTGACAGCACAAATTTCCCCGCTCCAATACAGCCAGTGCGAGCGCTTATAGCTGCAATAGTCACCATGCTGCGCTTGGTCGTGCTTGGCGCGCGGAGCACGCTTGGTCGTGAATTTTGCGAGATACAGAAACAACAAACCCCACACAAGCCAATAACGCTTATGCGGGGCTCAAAACTCCAGCCTTGCTTACGCTATCTGGCTGGAGTTATCAGGACTGTAGCTTACAGCCGATCTGCAAGGTGAGCACAGCTGATTAGAAGCGTGCACAGATGAGCTGAAAAGCTACTGCTGCAAGTGCATGCTAGTGCAACTGCATTACAGCTCGATGGTGAAAGAGGTCACAGATTGTGGCTTGACCAGCACACCTAAATCAGTCTTCTCTACAGCAGCATCGGAGCTGGTGGCGACAGCAACATTACGTACTAAGACGCTGATGTCCTTAGCATCACCCTCACCCACGAAGGCAATGGTGTTACCGCAACGTGCAGCCTTTAAGGTGTAAACCACTTCACCCTTTAAGTTGGTGACTTGGCTTACGCACTCGCAGCCATCTTGTAACTCGAAGAGCTCAAACTTGGTGCCTTGGTTGTACTCATAATCTGGCTTGTTGTCGATAGCGCCACGAGCCAGTAAGGTGTTCTCACGCACATACAGTGGTAAGGATAAGTAACCGTGACTCTCGTGATAGTAAGAGTTGCCTTCCTTAACCTCATTGGTAATGAGCGAAGTCCACTTGCCCTTTGGTAAGTACACATCAACATCACCAGTCTCGCTGAACACTGGAGCCACTAACAGGCTGTCACCCATCATGTACTGAGTCTCCAGATGCTCGCAAGCACGATCACCGAAGAACTCTAAAGCCATAGGACGCAGCATTGGAATACCGGTCTCATGAGCCACACGAGCCATGTTGTAGAGATATGGCATCAGGTTGCACTTTAACTTGGTGAAGAAGCGTAACACGTCGCAGGCTTCGTCATCATAGTTCCAAGGCACACGATAGGACTTGCTACCATGTAAGCGGCTGTGCGAAGACAGCAGACCAAAGGCGCACCAACGCTTGTAGATGTCAGCAGGAGCAGTGTTCTCGAAGCCGCCAATATCATGGCTCCAGAAGGAGAAGCCAGACATAGCAAGCGACAGACCGCCACGTAAGGTCTCAGCCATGGACTCGTAGGTAGCGTAGCAGTCACCACCCCAGTGAGCTGGGAACTTCTGGCAACCAGCGATACCAGAGCGAGCAAAGAGCACAGCATTACCCTTACCCACCTTTTGCTCGAGGATCTCGAACACGGCCTTGTTGTACAGGTAAGTGTAGTAATTGTGCATCTTCTCGGTGTCAGCACCGTTGTAGTAGACGCAATCGGTTGGAATACGCTCGCCGAAGTCGGTCTTGAAGCAATCCACACCCATGTCGACTAAGCCAGCCAGCTTGTCTTGGTACCACTTAGTAGCCTCAGGATTGGTGAAGTCCACAATACCCTGACCAGACTGCCACAGATCCCACTGCCAAACATCGCCGTTAGGACGCTTGAGCAGATAGCCCTTATCCATAGCCTCCTTGAATAGTGGAGACTTCTGACCAATGTATGGGTTGATCCAGACGCAGATCTTTAAGTGCTTATCGTCATGGAGACGCTTTAACATGCCCTCAGGATCTGGGAAGCAGGCCTTATCCCAAGTGAAGTTACACCACTCAAAGCCTTCCATCCAGAAGCAGTCAAAGTGGAAGACGTGCAGAGGCAGGTCACGCTGAGCCATACCGTCGATAAAGGAGTTAACGGTAGCCTCATCGTAATTGGTGGTGAAGGAAGTGGTCAGCCACAGACCGAAAGACCATGCTGGTGGCATAGCTGGCTTGCCAGTTAAGGTGGTGTACTTTTGCAGCACATCCTTGGCAGTTGGGCCGTCGATCACAAAGTACTCGAGGTTCTCACCCTTAACGGAGAACTGTACCTTGGAGACCTTCTCAGAACCGACCTCAAAAGAGACCTTCTCTGGGTGGTTAACAAACACACCGTAGCCACGGCTGGTCATGTAGAAAGGAACATTCTTATAGGCTTGCTCAGTGCTGGTGCCGCCGTCTAAGTTCCAAGTATCAACAATCTGACCATTCTTCACGAAGGTAGTGAAGCGCTCGCCTAAGCCATAGACCCACTCGTTAACGGTGGTGTCTAAGCGCTCGTACATGAAGTGCTGACCGTTGTAGATGTCAGTGACATAACCGCTGCTCTTGTACTCAGAGCCAGTGAGGCGCTTACCATCACGCAGGAAGTCTACAGCCCAAGTCTTCTTACCGAAGCGCACGCTTAAGTTGCCGGACTTGTACTCGATGTAGTCATCGTTGTCCACAAACTCAACTTGCACATTTGGATCGATCTCCAGCTCGTGATGAGCACCGCGATCCTTTAAGCCCATGTGGTGGTTTAACTTCACACCAATGATGCCAGTTTGTGGCGAGGTCACTTCGATAGTGAATAAGGTGGTGTTGATCTGGTTGCCACGATCGGAGAGCACTTCCTTAATAGCGGCATAGATCGTTAACTTATTGCCCTCTAAGTGATATTGGTACACCTGAGTTGGGTGCATCAGCGAAAAGTTTGGCTGAATGAGCCAGTTACCGTCACTAATCTTCATATGAAAAAGACATCCTCTTGCCTTCTTTTGTCAGTTTTAGGTAAGCCTAGGACTATGTGGCCCACGCAGCGTATAACAGTCTGCTATGTGCTAGCAGGCCAACAAGCCATCAGGCTAGCAGGCTAGCATGACTGCTCCAGCTTCCACATTTACCTACCAAGATAGGTAAACCCCTAATCCTCTTTGGCCCAATATTGCTCGTGTTCCTCAAAACCACCAGCAATTCCATCTCAAGCTATAGAGCTCTCAATACAGGGCTGACAGGGCAAAGTCCAACACTGACAAAAGTGCTACTAAAGTCGTAACCATGATGCAACTTGTGCTCGTGCACAAATTACATAAGCCATTGTACCCAAACTTCTCTTTTTTCACATCCCCAATTTCTAAATTTTTGTCCTAGATCCCAATTTTTGACCTAATATCACCTACACCACCTAAAACGCACAAAAACCGCTTGCATACAAGCTTATCACCCAATCACTCCCTATAGCTTGTTTATAAAAAATGGCCCCTGTCACCTGAAAATCGACCTAACCCATTCCCCATAAAAACATCCTAATTAACAGCGGGCACGTGCACACTTTTTTAGCAAATACAAAAAAGGAGCTGTACTGCCAACGACCTCTGGCCCCAATAGCCAACTGTCGTATAGCGGCACGCCCCCAAAAGAAAAACGAGATTGCAAATAGAGCTCCAGTCCATCCACAATCTCGTTTCCTAGCAAGCACCACCAGCGCTGGCAGGACAACTGCGCGCTATATAGTTAACTTGCTGCTTTGCTACCTATGAGCAAAATTACTTGATGAAAGCCTTAGCGTAAGCCACGATGCTATCAGCGATCTCATCAGTAGTGCCCTTATCAGAGCGCACAACTAAGTCGTAATTTAATGGATCACCGAACTCTTGAGCAGTGAAGTGCTTGTAGTACAGAGCACGCTTCTCATCCTCACGCTTTAAGTCATTTAAGGTCTTACCTTGATAAGAGGTAACACCGCGCTCAGCACGGAACTTATCAGAAGCCTCAATGAAGACGGTCAGCACATTGCGCTCGTTGTGTAACACGAAGTCAGCGCAACGACCTAAGATCACGCAGCTCTCATGACGAGCTAAACGAGCAATAACGCCAGCCTCAGCCTCGAAGATCTGCTGATTTAATGGCTTCTCACCGCGCATACCGAAGGAGAAGAATGGAGTGAAGTTAAGGCCTAAAGGTGGAACCTCTTTCTCTAACTTTAAGAGCTCAGCCTCATCTAACTGGTCAATCTGCAGCTGGGCTGCAGCGATGTGCACTAACTGACGATCATAGAGGTTCACACCCAGTTTCTCGGCCACCTTTTGAGCGATCTCACGACCAGCGGCACCGTACTGACGGGAAATAGTGATAACGATATTCGACATGTTGCAAAAACCCTTAGACAGAAAATCTAAAGCCAAAGCGCACCAAGGTGCAAAGAGCCTCCACCACCCTTACCACCGTCCACTCAAGGGCAAGCATAAAAACAGGCTCACTCCACAGCTCACTCTCAAGTCGATGCAGCTGCGCCAGTTCGGAGGCAAGATCTCACGAAACTGACACCTATGGCCTGATCATACACCAAAGTGAGCCGAAATTTTTAGGCTAATCAACGGCAAAGCAGCACGACTCTTAGGTTGCAAGGACTTACATACCAGTTTAGGCAATAGCATTTGCGATATTTACAGGATTATCACAAAAAACTACTGCCATACAGGAAATAAGAGCTTGCACCATTTCTGCTACTTGCATGTGAGACAAGCTCTAAGAGAGTCAGTGCTGGCGCTAAGCCCAGAGGCATAGCGCCTAGCAGAGCTAATACGGTGTTAGGGCAATGCAAGCTCTCTTGCATTGCCAGCTTGGAGGTCTTTGGCTGATTGACTCTTGGCTTAAGAACTAAAGCTCTTGGTAGCTGAAGTAATCGAAATCAGCAGGCTTATTGGTACCCTGCATATCGATACAAGTAATGCCCACAAAAGCACCGGTAAAGAAAGCGCGACCACCATTACGCTCGACATGATCGTCAGAAAGATCACCGGACTTAAACTTGTAGTTAATTGGGGTGAAGTTGACGCCATCAAAGCTATAGAGGTACTGGTAGAAGTCGTGACGTACCTCGACCTTGAAGTGAACAGTCTTGACGTCCTCTGGGATCTTAATGAGATCACCTTGCAATGGAGCATAGTACTCACGTACAGAGCGACCAATCACATCGATGCAGCGACCCTTTTCCTCATCCCAAGTGATGTAGACAAAGGTGAAATTGTCGTGGTTATAGAAGCAGGTCAGACCAGCTAACTGTTGGAAGGTATCTGGATCAAACTCAACGCTGGTTTGAGCGTCAAAATTGAAGGACTGCCAACGACGAGCCACTAAAGCTTGGGTATAACGTGAAGCTAAGGACTCATGGCCATAGAGACGTAAGAAGCCTGGACGCTCCTTTAAGGTAGCTACCTGCTCGGTCATTGGCTGGCGTAAGAACTGGTAGTTGATGTTGAGGGTATCACCATCAAAGTCATCACGACCTGGCCAAGTTGGAGCCACTGGGCACTCTGGTAAGTTAGGGCCATCAATCTCCAGTGAGCCTTGCTTACCACCAACAACACGTGGCCAGCCATCAACCCACTCAATCTTTTGCAGCGAAGTCTCACGACCTAATGGGCAAGTGCCATACAGGCTCAGATCGAAAATAGGACGACGGCCCAGCTCTAATGGACGGCCCATTAAATGAGCTAAGTACCACTCACCACCTTGGGTCTGCACTAAGGAAGCGTGACCGCACTTTTGCAGTGGGTTGGTTGGAGAGTAGAAAGCGGTTAAGAAAGCACCCTCTGGGTCACACTCATATGGGCCCCAGATATCACGAGAGCGGGCAATGATCTCACTGTGATGGTAATCAGTACCACCCTCAGCGCACATTAAGTAGTAATAGCCATCTTTCTTGTAGATGTGAGGGCCTTCAGTCATACCAACAGGTGAGCCCTTCCAAATAATTTGTGGCTTACCAATCAGCTTGCCTTCAGCCTCAGAGAACTCCTGCATCACAATGCCATAAGCCCAGTGATGGCCCACACGGTGATCCCACAGCTGATTTAATAAGTACTTACGGCCATCATCATCATGGAATAAAGAGGCATCAAAACCAGAGGAGTTAAGACGGATTGGATCTGACCATGGGCCACGTACATCAGTGGCAGTAGTTACATAGTTGTGGCAATCACGGAAAGCGGAGCTATCTTCGGTCTTCATGTCAGTGAAGATCAGATAGAATTTGCCATTGCTATAGCTTAAGCAAGGAGCCCAGATGCCAGCACCATCACCCTCGCCCTTCATATCGAGCAGAGTGGTAGTAGATAAAGGCAGAGACACCAACTCCCAGTTTTTCAAATCACGGGAATGATGGATACGCACACCAGGGAACCACTCAAAGGTGGAAGTAGCAATGTAGTAGTCATCACCGACACGGACAATGGATGGATCTGGATTATAACCAGGTAAGATTGGATTAGTGATCTTCATCGTTTTCCGGCAACAACCAGCCTCGCAAAGCTGGTAGATAAATGCCGTCCTCCATGGTTTTGCTTGCGGTTAAAAGAAAGGTATGATGCGCGGCTCTGAGGCAGTATTCTTAGCTTTATGCCTAGAGGTTGCGCATGTGAAATATCTAAAGCTCCTACGCTCTGAGCTATGGCCGGTCTCATTCTCAAAAGCCTAGCCTCTAGTTGAGCTTGTAGGAAATTGATTGACTGAGCGGTTGCAAGTGATGCTAAGGGGCTTGGGCTTATTGAGCCATAGCCTGCCTATAAGGCTGCTCCCCAGCATATTAGCAACAATACTAAAGCGCCCGCCCCCTACTCTGGAAACAGCATTAACGGAGACAGCACCTAAACCTACCCCACAAACACACTTCACCCCTGAGACCTAAACGCCTCATGATGGTAACAACGTGCTTAAGTGAAAGAAAAGATGATGCTGAAGAATGCCGATCATGTACAGCCAAGTAAAGAGCTTGGCCAGTACATCCAAACAAAAGGGGAGGGAGTGGCAAAAATCCATATAAGGCTTAGGTTTGAGCTCTGGCAAAGAGCCAAGCTCAAGAGCAGCTCTGGCCCGCAAACAAGACCAAATCACTCCCTATGCGTCACATCTCACTGCTCAGCAGTGACTGGATTTTTGCCCAATTAATTCTAAAAAGGGCCTATGATGCGCGAGCACCAATAAGCCCCCTTTGGTAGCCAAGGTCTTGATAACCAAGACCTTGAGCCTTGTGTCATTGACCGCGCTTTTGGCGCTTAGTCTAAGAAAAGCTATTTTTAGTTCTTAGCGAGATCTGCACCGCCGTTGTTGCCTTGCTCAGCCTGAATAGCAGCAGCCTCTTGAGCACGACGTACAGTTAACTCCTTCATGACTTGTGGATAGACCTTATCTAAGTTGTTGAGCAGGGATAAGACTAAACCAACAATCGAAAGAATTAATGGGATAAGGAAATTGATGTCTAAGATGGCCTCTAAGGTCTCAGTTGGTTGTACATCTAAGGTAGCATCGTAGTTGACGCTGGCTAAGACCCAGCCAACCACAGCACCGCCAATACCTAAGCCGATCTTGAAGCCGAAGGAGGACACAGAGTAAGTAGCACCCTCTAAGCGACGACCTGCCTTCCACTCACCGTACTCAGCCACGTCAGCAATCATAGCGAACATAGCCACTAAGTGAATGCCCCAACCAATGCCCTTTAAAGCTAAGCCGACTAACATGATGTAGAAGTCGTAGGATCCCATGGTCATCTCGGTAGTGACAAACAGAGTGCACATACCATAACCAATCACATAGAGGATGTAACCTGCAATGATGGAGTTCCACTTACCCTTTAACAGCTGCATGATCCATGGGAAGAGGAAGCAAGCAATAGCCTGAGGTAAGGTACCGACTAAGTTTAAGGTACCGAAGAAGGTGTCATCTTGAATGATGTAACGAGCCAAATACATACCAGAGCTACCGGTAATACCTGCATTGGCGAAGTCGATCATGAAGAAGGCAACTAAGAAATAGAAGAAGGTGTTCTTGGATAAGACGGTCATGGACTCTTTGACCGTTAACTTATCCTCAGCACGACGTGGCTGTGGCTTAATGCGCTCCTTACACACAAAGAAGCATAAGAGTAATAAGCCTAAAGCAACCACACCGTAAACCACGCAAATGCCTAACCAGCCTAAGGATTTAGCTGCGACTGGGGTTACATAACCTAAGATAATAGAACCAGCGGCGGTCATCACGAAGCGGATAGCGTTCATGGATGCACGGTCTTGCAGGTCATCGGTCACGAACGAGGTCAGCGAGCAATAGGCCAAGTTGCAAGCGGTGTAGATCACCACAGTCAGGAAGAAGTAGGTTAAGAAGGCATAAACGATCTTAGCGGTATAACCTAAGAAATCAGGTACGCTGAAGCATAAGATCAGGAAAATGCACATGAATGGTGCCGACCATAAGATCCATGGACGAGCCTTACCTAACTTAGAATTGGTCTTATCAAGGACGTAACCCATGACTAAGTCAGAGAAACCATCGAAAATACGCACACTGAGCATAATAGCTGCTACAGCTGCGGCACTGATGCCAACGTCATCAGTGTAGTAGATGGTCATGAACATAGCCACGACGTTCCAGATCACGGTACAACCGAGATCACCGCTACCAAAGCTGAACTTCTCAAAAAAGGATAGCTTAGGTACAGTACCCATTTGTTCTCCTCCAAAAAATTCCAACCTCAAGCCTCTGCAAAGCAGCATGGCTCACGCCCCACGAGAGCTTGAGGCCAAGCGCAGGCCACGCAAAAAAGCAACATGATGCGCAGCCTAGCTGTAAAACAAGCAGCAGTAACAACTAAAGCGCCACAAAGTAAGGACTAACGCGCGCACATTAAGCTTATATGCCTATCCCACGATTCTCGCATCTTGCTTCCTTGCCGTAGCCATAAAAGCAAAGATCCGTAATCGCTAACAACACATAAACAAAGCCTTACTGTGAGCTCTTTAGTTCTTGACCCTGAGCAGTTTGTACCTCACAACTGCCAGTTTGCTGTTTACAGCCAATCTGCCCACAAAGGGCAAATTTTACTGTGTTCCTAAAGGATTTCCTCTCATCCTCAGCCTAAGAAGCATACATCCTGACGCCAGCAGCTCACTCAAAAGACAAAAAGAGAGTGCTCCTGTCTTACAGGCACCCCTTCTCAAGCACGGATAAAATACAAAGTTTTAACGCACCTTTCATCAATTGCATCTCAAGAATATGATCCAGCTCAAGAATTTTTTATTATTGTGTCCGTGCACATTGCCACAATCAAATAGGCACATAATACCTAGGAACAGGCTCACACCACAGGCATAAAACAAGATATTTATCGCATTATAAGCGTATATAAGCCTAAACTAACTCTCTTTACGTGCACGTAGCAAAAAAGCACGTTTTCGATTTATCCCAGCGTCCGCCCCTGAGCATGCTTGCGCATTCCATTTAGGACTAAGGTACTTTTCCCTCATTCCGTGTGCGTGCACCGTCTCTCAGTATAGCGTTACAAGCCGCGAGAAAATGCCCAATATATGGCATAACGACACACCAAGAGAGGCAAACCGTTTGGGGCGGGTAGTCGAGATATCCCAGCGATCTATCCCCAACCAAGAGAGCAAAGAAAGCGCAGCAAAACTTTCAAGGCTCTATTACTCACCCACTGGCGCTACCAGAGCTGCTGGCTTCGCACTCAAAGCGCCCTGAAAGGACAAAGTTCCATAGCCATCATTCCACCAACGTTCAGGGCATACTCGGAGTCTGCACAAATATCTCCTATCTCATTGTTCTTGAGGCGCATACACCCCATACAAACAAAAAAGGCAGTCACTGTAAGCAACTGCCGATTTTCTGGTGGCTAGAGCATAGCCATTTCCTTTTTGCTAAACCCAGTCAGCTCCTGAATCTTCTCTCTGCTCATTCCTAGCGCCAGCAGCTTGCGAGCTGTCGCAAAATGACGCTCCAGTTCAGGTTTACGCCCATCTGCAAAAGCTTTTTTCTGCATCTCTTTTTGACCATTGAAATAACCTGACTCATACCGTACGGCTACACCACTTCTGTTGACAAGATTTGCAAAATTGCCGGTGTCAGGGACTGCGTCAATGTTGATGGCACCTACATAGGCGTTATGCACTCAGACAAATATGAGTGCCGCGCCGAAAAAGATGCAGCAGGTCTTGGCTTGCATTGCCTTACTTCAGACAAGACTGGGACTATTGTCAGCTTTGAAATAACGCAAGCTGCGAGCAATGAGCGACTCTACGTGCCAATTGGTGATATTCACGATGTCCTTATTATGGCTGATCGTGGTTACCCATCGTACCTGATTTTTGTCAGACTGCTGGCACGTGACTTAAGCCATAATG
>DXEV01000115.1 GCA_019114785.1 Candidatus Anaerobiospirillum pullistercoris
GGCGTATAACGCAAGGCGGTATCAAGCCATTAAGGATGGCAGAACCGTAGTTCCTAAGACCTATAAGGGCGAAACAAATAAAGCTGTATTAGTGTCGGGTCAGTTAGAGGTGGCTAAGGCTGCAAAAGCAGAGCATTTCCCGCTAACTCCTCCAAGCCCTATTTGCTCTGTCTAAATTGGTGCATTGGTTAATTTATAACAGCTCCCTTAGGTAGAGAATTGAGCAAAGCTCTCATAAGATCGGGTAATGGCACGGCTTAGGTCTTGAGTAGAATTAGAGTTGCAATCTTACCCATACATGCAATGAGTTTTAGTTTTTGGGGTAAGAGCTTAGCTTGGACTTGTAGGTTTCGTTTTACCTGTTGAGTCCTAGAGTCCCAAAGCCAGTTTTTTGGAGATCCTGTCCTATGTGGGTGCTCTTTGTTTCCGCACTGATTTTTGTGGTTTATGCCATTGCCTCGTTAGTGGTGCCGGTGCACATGAAGATGCGCACCAAGATCATCTGTGCTCTGATCATCTTTCTCTTTGGTTTGAAGTATTTCGTCTACAGCCAAACAGGTGGTGTGTTAGAGCCACGGCTTTCACCTACTAATATCGTGATCTTAGAGGCCACTTATAGTGCCCTGATGCTGGCAGTATTTCTGGCCATTATCAAAGATCTGCTCTTGCTCGGTCGCACTATTTATCGCGCTGTGCGCAAAGTGCCAAGTGAGCAGCGTCGTCCTTGGCCATTGGCACGGATCAATGCCGTGATTGCGATTGTTGCTTTAACCACTGGCGTATGGGGAACCCTGTACCAATACAAGATCCCAGCTGTATATACCTACCCAGTAGCAGTCGAGGATTTAGCTCCAGAGCTTGAGGGCTATAAGATCGTCCAGATCACTGACCTGCATATTGGGCCAATTTTAAAGCGTGATTTCTTGCAAGGTGTGGTGGAGCGTGTTAATGCGGAAAATCCAGATCTGGTGGTGATCACTGGTGACTTTGTGGATGGCTCTGTAGCCAATCTCAAGGATGAGTTCTTACCACTTAAGGACATTAAGGCCAAAGATGGTGTGCTCGCAGTGACTGGTAATCACGAGTACTACTCGGGTGTTAATTCGTGGGTACGGACTTGGGAGCAGATGGGAGTACAGTTCCTGAAAAATGAGAGTGTGTTGATCTCCCGTGCTAACGCCGAAAGTAAGGATCCAGATCGTGCTGCTATCTTAGTGTCAGGTGTACCTGATCACCATGGAGCTGCTTTTGGTGAAGAAGATCCTGATTTTGAGCTGGCATTACGGCAATTGCGGGCTCGTTTTGGCCATAACGAGGTGCCAGCAGTATCTGCGGCTGCTAGCGCCAGCTTTAGATTGCTCATGGCTCATGAACCACCAATTGTGACGCAAAACCCAGAGGCAGATCTGATTCTGACTGGCCATACCCATGGTGGCACCATGTTCTTTTTACAGCCACTTATTGCCCACTTCAATGCAGGCTATGTAAGCGGCATGTATCAGGTCAATCCGCGTACTAAGCTGTATGTCAGCAATGGTACGGGTATTTGGTCAGGCTTCTCTTGCCGTGTGTTAGTGCCTTCAGAGATCACAACTTTTGTTTTGGAGGTGGCTAAATAGTGGCAATGGCCATATAGCCTAAAGAGCTCGAGACCTAAGATGTCTTGGAATAGTGTGAGCATATAGGCTTCGCCTCCAGATAGGCTTTGCCTCTCAGGCTCAGTCGCTAACGCTCATGAGAGCTCATGAGAGCTCGTGAGCTCTACACAGCCACTAGCGGTCAGTACATCCAGTGAGCTTGTGCTCAGCAGGCCCAAGCCATTGGCTGTACCGCTGGCGGCACCCAAGGTAGCACCGGTGGTGCTGTGCCAATGTTGGTAGCTGATAGTTAAGAGCAAGGAAGGTCGAAATAAGAGCATTTTGCTCAGTGTTAATTGGTGAGGCAACGGGCTTAAGATCAATGAAAGAGGGCTGTTTTTTGCTAAGATCAAAGCATTGGTTGCGAGCCTAAATTATTTCTTTTCCGTCCTAGAATCATACAGCATCAGCCATGGCCTCAAGCCACTGTATATGCCTTATAAGCGTGAAAATATAGGCACAAGAGCTCTGGTGTGAGGGATTAAGGACATGACATTAGGCAAGCGTGATTTTGGCATCAGAGAAAAAGTAAAAGAAGAGACTTGCGCGCTAGTCTCTTTAGGATCGTGAGATCCAAGAGGATTTGCTATGGCCTATAAGATCCTGTGGTATTCCATTCCTACCTTGCATGACAACACTAACGGTGCTGCCATTCACAATAAGATTTTGCTTGAGGCTTTAGCAGCTCGTGGCATACAGGTTAAAGTCCTTAATGCCATGGTGGCTGATGATGTACGTGGTTTAGCTATCTTTAATCGCATTGCACATCAGCTCAACGATACGCCGCAGCGTAAGTATTTACAGTTTACCGATGCCGGAGTGGAGTATGTGGTGATCAAAACTAAGGGTCACTTGGCTCCAGAAGTCACTACAGCTGATCAAGGGCAGATCTTCAGTGTCTTTGTGCAATTCCTCGAAAAGTTCCAGCCTGATGTAGTTATGGGCTATAGCGCTGATCTGTTTTCTTGCATCCTCCGTCACGAGGCTAAGATCAGAGGTATTCCTGTAGTCTATGCTCTATGCAATGGCTTGCACCACACCTTCTCTTTTGCCGATTGTGATCTGATCTTCTCCCCATCTGAAGCTACAGCCAAGCTTTACCATGATATGGATGGCATTGATGTTAAGGCTGTAGGTCAGTTCATTTACCGTGATCGCGTCACCTCTAATCCAAATAAGCGCGATCCAAAATACATTACCCTTGTTAACCCAGCTCCAGAAAAGGGTTTGGCTATCTTTGTGAAGTTAGCCATGGCCTATCACCAAAAGCATCCTGAGCAACGCTTCTTAGTAGTGAAGAGCGTGGGTAATTATCAGCGCTGCATTGCTGCCCTGCACTATGCCGATGGCGCTCCTTTCTTGGTAAGCGGAGCCCCTAATCCTATCCCAATGATTGATGTGGCCGAGCATACCGATGATATCCGTCTGGTTTACGCCTTATCTAAGGTGGTGGTAACACCTTCGGTCTGGCATGAAAGCTGGGGCTGCGTTGCCACTGAAGCTATCTTTAATGATATCCCTGTGCTTTCCAGTAAGAGCGGTGGCCTACCTGAGGCCGTGCGTGAGGGCGGTATTCTGTTAGACGCTCCTGCAAGCACCCAAAAGGACTATAACTGCCTGCCAAATGATGCAGAGATCGCCCCTTGGGTAGAGGCTTTAGAGCGTTTGGTTAATGAAGATTGGACAGAGCAGTGCCGTAAAGCCAGCTCTTATAACGATCTCAATCAGAGCGTAGATCGTCTGATGACTTACTTAGAGCCACTACTGCAAAAGGGACAAAGAGCTAAGCGTCCTCTTGATCACTCTTTCTTCTTCTGTGATCGGGCCATGAAGGAGCGTAAGCAGAATTACGCGATCCACATGCCTCATTTGCTGGCAACTTCCAGTGGCGAGAGCAAAGAAAAGCTGGTGGTAGACGAGAACGATAGCGGCACTACTGCCAAGACAGCTCAGTCTAACGACGCTAACACCAAAGCTAAGTCCAAGGATAAGTCTGATGCCAGTGCCAAGGGCTCTAAGAACAAGAACAAAGAGCTTGCAGCTACGGTAATGGAGCCTAGCGAACCAGAGACCTCGTCCGAGGCCAAGACCAAGGCAGGACAGCCAGCTGCAAAGGCTGCTGCTAATAAGAGCAAGACTAAGGGCAAAGGAAAAGATAGTAGTGGCAAGGCTGCACCTAAGGCCAGTGCCAATACCAATGCCAAGGCCAATGCTAGCGCTAACGCTAAGGCTAAAGCCCCACAGAGCTCCAAGCCTGCGTCTGAGACCAAGGCCGGATCTGGCGCTAAAGCCACAGCTGGGGCTAAAGCCAATGCCAATGAAGCCAGTAAGGCAAACGCTAAGACTGCCAAGGCTAATGCTAAGAAGACTCAGCCTCAAGGAGCTAAGAAGGCTCAAGGCCAAGCTTCCAAAGCCAAGCCAGCTTCTGGCAAACAGGATGGGGCCAAGGGCCAAGATGGTGCCAAGAATCAAGCACCAGCTGCCCAAAACAATAAGGCTAAAGCTGCTCGTAAGGGCAACAAACAAGGCAACAAGTCAGCAGCAGCTGAATCTAAGACCGCTGCTGAGTCTTCAGCAGGTGCACCTGCAGCTCCTGCTGCTGACAACACCAAACAGCAAAAATAGGGGGAATTATGGAGTACACCCAGTTAGGTCACTCTGACCTTAAAGTTTCACGGATCTGCTTAGGCTGTATGAGTTTTGGCCAAAAGCAGGGAGAAGAGCGTGCCGCATGGACGCTTAATGAAGACGATTCACGTGCCATTATTAAGCAGGCTCTTGATCTGGGTGTTAACTTCTTTGATACGGCTTTTGCTTATGGCTCGGGCTTAAGCGAGCAGATCGTGGGGCGGGCGCTGCGAGATTACGCGCAACGTGATCAGGTGGTGGTCGCTACCAAATTCTTGCCTCGCACCCCAGCTGAGATTGAGCATGGCGTAAGTGGCGCTCAGCACGTGATGCACCATGTGGATCAAAGCCTTAAAGATCTGGGTATGGATCACATCGACCTCTATATCTGCCACATGTGGGACTACAAGACTCCAATTGAGGAGATCCTACAGGGCATGGGACAGGCAGTTAAAGAGGGCAAGGTGCGCTATCTGGGCTTCTCTAACTGCTATGCTTGGCAGCTGTGCAAGGTGAACTCTTTAGCCCAACAGATGGGTATTCCTCAAATGGTCTCGCTGCAAGGTCACTACAACCTGCTTTTCCGTGAAGAAGAGCGTGAAATGGTGCCTTACTGCAAAGATGCAGGTATTGCGCTTACCCCATATAGCCCATTAGCTTCAGGACGACTGGTGAAGAAGCCTGGTGAAACCAGCTCGCGCATGCAACACGATAGCGTTGCGCACTCTAAATATGACCGCACTGCTGAGCAGGATGCGGTGATCATTGCGCGTGTAGCCGAGTTGGCCGCCAAGTATAACCTGACCACCACCCAAGTGGCTTTAGGTTGGCTGTTAACTAAGGTAACAGCCCCTGTGATTGGTGCTACTAAGAGCCGCCACTTAGAAGAGGCCGTAAAGGCTGTGGGTGTGCAGTTAAGTCCTGAGGATTGTGCCTATCTTGAGGAGCCATATGTGCCGCATAAGCTGGTGGGCGTCATGGAGTTCAACCACGCTTAATCAGGGATGGCTATATTCAGGATTTGGGCTTGCAAATGCCTTTTGCGGAAGCATTTTCCCTAGATGGCATGCTAAGTGCACTTATGCCTCTCAGTACTTGCTTCCGCTCTAAGGTAGTAAGGCTTAAGGAGAAATAGTTATGTCAAGCTCCGGTCTTAGACAGGTTATCCCGTCAGAAAACTGGAATGGTAAGCTTGATAATGGCGCTCACAACCAGCTTACTAATATCTTTGACAAGACCCAACAGTCGTCTTTTAGTCAAAGCTTAGAGAGCTTGTTGGCTCGCTCTGACATCATCACTCAAGGTGATGGCTTAAATGTCAGCCGTGCTGCTCCAACTACTGTTACTGGTAGCTCGGTTACTTTTGAAGAGCTTATCAACTCCGAAAATGCGCAGATAAGAGAGTTTGCGGTCTTAGATCAGCAGCCATTATCGCCAGATTGGGCTGTATTGAAGACACTGCATCCAGTGACTCCAAGCAACTTCAAGGCAATATATGGTCTATCCGATGGCGTCATGCTATCGCAGCGCTTTGCCAATGCTATTTACGCTGTTTAGTGGCTTCCTATGGAAGCCGCCAGCAGTGTAGTGGCGTCGTCATTGCGCCTCTTGCTGAGCATTGAAATCGTGCGCTCGTCAGGCTGAGTGCGGCAAAACCGTGCAAAGCTGGAGGATCGCATTTTATCTGCGCGCAGCACAAAACTGTGCGCAGTCCCACCTGCCCTGCGTCCGCAGAACGGCAGCGCTTTGCCGTGCCTATAGAAAACCTCCCACAATCCTATCTTTCTATCCACCTTTGCCTTTTCTGTTGCCCAGAGCCATGGACAGTGGAATTGTGTGAGCAATAGCTTTTGCTCCTTTTGAGTGCTGCCTAGCGGCAGGTGTTTGGGCATGGTGAAAATCATTTGCTGATGCAGTGAGTGCTGCGCTAAGATTAGTCAGAAGTCGCTTTGCGTGTTTTTGTGTTGGGTTTTGAGCCTGCACTGAGACAGAGTGACTGCAGAGATTGTCGTTGGTTTTGGATAGGATTTGGGCTATGGATTTTCAAGAGCTCCTGCAAAAGCGTTACACCACTAAGCACTACGATAGTAGCCGTGTTGTCCCTGATGAGGTTGTTAAGCAGATCTTAGAATGTGTACGCTTAACTCCAACCTCGGTAAACTCACAGCCTTATCACTTCTACGTGCTCACTGGTGAGAGCAAGCAAAAGGTGCGTGATGCCGTCATGGACTTCAATCAGCAACGCTACGACGGTGCTTCTCACGCCATTGTGATCGCTTCTAAGAAGACCATCGATGAGGATCATTTAGCTAAAGTCTTAGCTCAAGAAGAGGTCGATGGCCGTTTACCAACTGCTGACATCAAGGCTGCCCAAGATAAGTCTCGTCATTACTTCAGCAACCTCCATATCCAAAAGGGTGACTTTGTCGCTTGGACTGGTAAGCAGTCTTATATTGCTTTTGCCACTATGGTCTATGCCGCTGAGGCTTTAGGTGTGGATTCGACCGCTTTAGAAGGCATTGAGTTTGACAAGGTCGATGAGCTCTTAGGCTTAGACGCTAAGAAAGAGACCTGCCAGATGATCGTGCTCTTAGGCTACCGTGATCCAAATGACTCCAATACTCTGGATCGCCGTCCAAAGTCACGTTTAAGTGTAGCTGAGCTCACCACTTTCTTAAACTAAGCGGCTCAGGATTAGGCTTATTTGTGGTCTCAGCTGCCTGAGACTGTTGCCACAGAAACGCATGCAAAGGCCCTGTTCTTGATCATGAGAGAATAGGGCTTTTTTGTGTCGATTGCTTTTAGATGGTTTTAGAGCCGCGCTGTGATAGCTGTCACTGAGGCGCTATCTAAGCGACTTGCTCAAAACATAGCCTTAATCTGGGGTGCTATAATGGCCAAGGTTCGGCTATTGCTCGTTGGAGCGTGAGTGAGAGCGGTGGCTGCTCCTGTTCTATATTTTAGGAAAAAGATAATGAGTGCAGAGTTTTTATCGATCCATCCTGATAATCCGCAGCCTCGCTTTGTCAAAATGGCTTGCCGTTACTTGCTTGATGGCGGTGTGGCAGTGCTGCCTACCGACTCGAGCTACGCTCTGTGTTGCATGATGGAGCAAAAAAGCGCAATGGAGCGTATTGCGCGTATTCGTCAGATCAGCAAAAATCACAACTTCACTTTGATCTGTCGTGATCTCTCTGAGATCTCCACTTACGCTAAAGTGGAAAATAACGTCTTTAGATTGCTGAAGAACAATATCCCAGGTGCATACACCTTTATTTTGCCTGCCACCAAGGATGTACCACGGCGTGTGATGAACGAAAAGCGCCGTACCATTGGTATTCGTGTGCCACGTTGCACCATTTTAGAGGCTATCCTCGAAGAGGTTAATGAGCCGGTAATGAGCTGCTCGCTGATCCTGCCAGGTGAAGAGAGTGCAGAGTCAGATCCAGTGGAGATCAATGACAAGATCGGTTCTATTGTCGACGTGATTGTGGACGGTGGTGTACTGCACCCTCAGGCAACAACCGTGATCCGTTTTGAGGATGGTCAGCCAATTGTGCGTCGTATTGGCTTAGGCGACCCAACTCCTTTCGAGTAATTCAGAGGTGAGCTGGGCACGTATAGCCCTCTATCTCAGTGCACTGCCAGCAGTGCACTGCTAGCATCTCGATGTAGCTTCACTATGCTTCTTGTCGCTGGTGAGGGCCATTGCTTGCTCTGACCTGCTCTTGACGCTTGCGCTGAAATATGATTATGCACCATGGAGGTGCGTGCATCTAGTGTGTGCTCTTAGTCAAAATTTAGGGCAATGTAGGTTTCTCGGGTCTCATACGCGTGATTTTGGCTGAGTCCTATGCCAATATTGGTGCTATTTTGTGACTGCTTAGGCAAAAATCATAATTTTTTTGCGAAACATTGCCAGTTTTCAGTTTTTATCAGGACTTTTGGCGCAAGAAATAGCATAATAGAGGCATGACAAAAGCATTTGCTGTCTTAGCTCATAACAGTGGCAGCTGATAGTGCCTTAACTTTGAGATTTCTTGTTCTCAGAGGGGGTGGCACGATCTAGCTGTTTTGCGATTGTCAGACGGAAGGCTAGTTAGGTGAGCCTCGCCCTGTTAGTTTGTGGCCACGAGGGGGATGGTATGACTTAAGCGAAGCGCTCAACTTCGTTTGAGGGTAAGTACCAGCCTTTAGTGGTAATGAGGACTGACAATCAAATAAACATATCATCGGAGAGTGATCTCTAGCATGACGGTAGTAGCTCCTGCCTTCATGTCTTGCCGCCTTAAGGACATCTTAAGGAGAGAGCATTAATAGGTGGTCACCGCAAGCCAGTTCGAGTTTCTAATTCAACTTCGTGCTTGTGCACAGCTAACGTTAAAAAAGTCCTAGGTAAGCTTAATTAGCCTTCTATGGCAGGCCTTGCTTATGAGCAAAAGTAGGGTCTCTTGTTTATTTACTTATATTATTCCGAGTCAGACAGGCCTAGGGAGCCCTTTTGGAGGGCCAGAGGTTTTGTGTTTGGCGCAAAGTTACATGAGCAGTCTGCTCATTACCTCTCAAAGCCTAACAAATGTGGTTCCGGTCTCACCAAGACTACACTACTTCCATTTATCTTAATTTGGTAGGCATCCTTTCTTCTTTCCCTTCTACTCGTCTCTTCTTTTTCTCTGGATTGTCCGTACTCGATCAGAGCGTATCCACAGGGCTGCGTTGTTGGTATTGTTGTGTCTGTGGCGCAAAAACACCAAAGGCAGCCGGAGCTGCCTTTGTGGTAGAAGATTCGACCTAGAGACCATCTCAGGTGTCGCGCTGGCTCTTGCTTGAGAGCCTTACCCTCGGATAGCCTCTATCTTTGGTCTTTGTCGCTAAATCTTTTCTACTGGTTTGCTTTCAGTGGAGGCGCTATCCTCTGTGGTGTTAGAAGTGGCGGTGGTGTCAGCTGTGGTAACACTCTGAGCGTCTTCTTGGTTAGCTGTGCTTGCTGCGCTAATAGCGCTGCTGGAGCTGTTTGGGGCAGAACCAGCAATCACTTCGGCCTTTGGATCTTCGCTCATGTGGCTTAGACCTACTTTTAGGTACATCACCATAGACCAAATGGTAAGAATGGTGGCTAAGCCTAAGAGACCCACAGCAGCGTAAATCATTGGCTCGTTATAACGCCATACGAGCAAGGCAATGGCTGTCATCTGGATAGTAGTCTTCCACTTGCCTACCCAATTCACTGCCACTTGAGCGCGCTGACCGATCTCTGCCATCCACTCACGTAAAGCCGAAACTACGATCTCACGAGCAATGATCACCATAGCAGGAATGGAGATTAAGAGATTCATGTGAGGAAAGAACTCACCTACATGCACACTGTAGTACTCCACAATCAGTACTAAGGCAGTGCAGACGATGATTTTGTCTGCCACTGGGTCTAAGAAAGCACCGAATTTAGTGGTTTGCTTGAGTTTTCGCGCCAGATAGCCATCTAACAGATCCGTTAAGGCTGCAACCACAAAGACGATAGCAGCAAACATGTTGGAGCGGTCAGTTGGGTAGTAGAAAAGGCCGACGAAAATAGGGATTAAGATCACTCGCAAGAGTGTAAGTAAGTTCGGCAAGTTGTACATGAGGATAGATCCGAAAGCGCCTAGCCCCAGAAAGGGGATCTTAAGAGAAATAGAGAGTCATGATGGGGTGCCCCAAGATGAGCTTTCTTTGCCTAAATTATAGGCCATGTTTTGGCGCAATGCTAAGCGGGTAGTGCTTTTGCAGCATTTTTTCTTTTGGTGATGTGAGCTCTGGGACAAAAATTGAGGTCAGGGAAGGGGATGCTTAAGAGGTTTGTCCGTTTGGACAGCGCTGTGGGAGGTGGGGTAAGAAAAGTGGAGAGCGCGGTAGTATTGCTGGTTCAGCGGCTTGTACGGTGATTTGCTTGCCGTGTGTGTAGGTAGCTGGGGGCGCAGCAGCAACAGGAAAAAATAAAACCTAGGCAGGTTGCCCCACCTAGGTTTCTGTTCAAGAACTCATAGCAGCTTGTATCTTGCTATGAGTTGCCTCCTCAGAGGCGTCTTGAAATCGGAATCTTATTCCTTGTGCTGAGCAGCAGCGAAAGCAGCAGCCATTGCAGAAGGAGCGGCCTCTTGTTGCTGAGCGCTGTTCAGAGTCTCTAAGGCTTCCTTCTCCTCAGCCTCGTCCTTAGCACGGATGGATAAGGTCAGCTGACGGGTCTTGCGGTCAACGTTTAAGAACTTAGCCTCAACGGTGTCACCAACGTGCAGCACGGTGGAAGCATCCTCAACGCGGTCGCGAGAAATGTCGGACACACGAATGTAGCCAGTCACCTTGTCGGCTAACTTGATGGTAGCGCCACGAGCATCAACCTCTTCCACAGTACCGGTCACTAAAGAACCCTTGTGGTGCTGGGATAAGTAATCAGCAAATGGATCGTCAGAGATCTGCTTTAAGCCTAAGGAGATACGCTCGCGATCTGGGTCTACCTGTAACACGATGGCAGTGATCTCGTCGCCTTTCTTGAAGTCACGCACGGCTTCCTCGCCGGACTGCTGCCAAGAAATGTCGGACATGTGGACTAAGCCATCAATGCCACCCTCTAAGCCGATGAAGATACCAAAGTCAGTGATGGACTTGATCTTACCGGTAACGCGGTCGCCCTTGGAGTGAGAAGAAGCGAACTCAACCCATGGATTTGGCTTGCACTGCTTTAAGCCTAAGGAAATACGACGACGCTCCTCGTCGATCTCTAAGACCTTAACAGTGACGTTATCACCAACGGACACCACCTTGGATGGGTGGATGTTCTTGTTAGTCCAATCCATCTCAGAAACGTGGACTAAGCCCTCGACACCCTCTTGGATCTCGACGAAGCAGCCGTAGTCGGTTAAGTTGGTAACCTTACCATCGAGCTGAGAACCAACTGGGAAGCGAGCAGCGATGTTTGCCCATGGATCCTCGCCTAATTGCTTCAGACCTAAGGACACACGTTGACGCTCACGGTCGAACTTGAGAACCTTAACGGTGATCTCATCGCCAACAGTGACGATCTCAGATGGGTGCTTGACGCGCTTCCAAGCCATATCGGTGATGTGTAATAAGCCGTCCACACCGCCTAAGTCAACGAAGGCACCGTAGTCGGTCAGATTCTTCACAACGCCCTTAACGATCTTGCCTTCCTCTAAGGTAGCTAAGACGTTCTCGCGATCAGCGCTATTCTCAGACTCAATCACGGCGCGGCGAGAAACCACGACGTTGTTGCGCTTCTGATCAAGCTTGATCACCTTGAACTGCAGCTCTTTGCCCTCTAAGTGAGAGGTATCGCGCACTGGACGTACATCGACTAAGGAGCCTGGTAAGAAAGCACGGATACCGCCTAACTGAACAGTAAAGCCACCCTTGACCTTACCGTCGATCACGCCAGTAACAGCCTCATTGTTCTTGAAGGCCTCTTCAAGCTTAGACCAAGCCTCGTTGCGCTTAGCCTTTTCGCGGGAGAGCATAGTCTCGCCGTCGCCGGACTCGATGGCCTCGAGCACGACTTGGACGACGTCGCCGACCTTGACTTCCAGCTCGCCGTTGGCATCCTTGAACTGCTCGACAGGGATGCTCGACTCAGACTTTAAACCAGCGTCCAGACGCACGAAATCAGGAGTGATATCAACGACGGTAGCGTTGATGACTTCACCAGGACGGGTATTGGTTTGTTGTACAGACTCTTCAAAGAGTTCGGCAAAAGATTCCATTAAGGTTATGGTTCCAAAAGCACTCTAAAGCATCCTACTTTAGAGAGGTTAAAAATTCTGTAGTGTCATCCATGACACAATTTTTTGCGATTGGTGATTTTAGCAAAAGGTAAAGTACGGATGCAAGCACAAGAAGCAAAGAAAAATGGCGAAATTTCGGACTTTTTGGGGCCCTAAAATAGGGAGGAATGAAGAGAAAATGTGCAAATATGGCTCAAAAGCCTTAATTAAGCCTTAGATAGGCGAGGCTGGGGCACCAAAGGTAGGCAAAAACTACAGGATGGCGCGAGAGGTCAGCAGGCTGGAGGCAGACTTGTGGCTGGTAGCAGCCTTGGGTTCAGGTGCGGGATATATGGAGCGCCAAACTGCCCAGTGCTTTTAAGAGGGCAGTCTGGTCTGTATAGCCAATAGCTATAGCGTAAGCTTTTGGCTGGAGAGTTCACTACATCTTGGTGCGGATGTATTGGCAAGCGGTCTCAAAGACTTCTTCGATGCTCATATTGGTCGAGTCTAGCAGTAGAGCATCCTCAGCTGGCTTTAATGGAGCCACAGGGCGATTGCGATCACGCTCATCGCGCTCAGTGATCTCTTTTAAGATCTGCTCGTAGTCAGCTTCTTTACCGGCAGCCTCTAATTGCTTTTGGCGACGGGTTGCACGCACCTCAGGTGAGGCGTCTAAGAAGATCTTAACCTGAGCATCAGGGAAGACCACGGTGCCCATATCACGGCCATCTGCCACTAAACCTGGCTCTTGACGGAAAGCACGCTGGCGTTCCAGCAGAGCAGTGCGCACTAAAGGATGAGCTGCAACCTTACTGGCATTGATGCCGTTTTCTTCGGTACGAATAGCTTTGGTGACATCTTCTTTGCCTAAGAGCACGTGCACACCATCATCTTCGACCTTAAAGCTGAGGCTTAAGACATTGGCTTCTTGGACTAAGGAATCTTCGTCAAACATCGCAAGGCCAGCTTGGCGGGCTGCGTAGGCAAGAACACGGTAAATAGCGCCAGAATCGAGCAGGGTAAAGCCAAACTCCTTGGCTAAGCGCTTGGTTAATTCACCTTTACCGGCTCCACCAGGGCCATCAACAGCAATGACAAAAGCCTTTTCCATGGCAAACTCCTCAATGTCCCAGCTGAGCCGTCCTGTGAGGGAGAATTGCCAGATAGCTCTGCTATACAGCAAGAAAGTCCGAGGTAGGGGCTAATGGGAACAAGAAATGTTGAGAAATGGAGCTGCGCTTGTGCGCGGCTATCCGTGCATTGCAACGTCGACTTGGCCTTACTTTTGTTTTGAGGCTGTCTTTTGCGCATTTACGCCGTGGGCGCGGCAGTGCAGCAAGGCTTAGCCTTGTGCAGCAGAGGCTGCTTTGGCTGCTATAGGTTTAGGTGAACCGTTGTTCGGGCAAAACTCAGCGCGCTCTACTGTGACGTGCAAGGCATGGCGATCTTAGCAAGATTTTCTCACCTCGGCCACTTGCTTTGCTGTCGTTTTAGGCTCTTGAGCCAATCGGGTATAATGATCGACCTGATTTGTGATCCACCACGCATTGCTAAGCTGTATTGTGATGCAACAGGGTGATGCGGTGGAGGACAATGCAGTTCTGGGACTTGCTTAGCTAGCCCCAATACTGAGTGAGTGTGAGTGTGAGTGTGTAAGGACATGTCCTTACCGCTGGAGAGGAAAATGGCGGATAACCAAAATCAGACCCAAAGCGAAATCTTAGAAGTTAGCCCAAGCGCAGTCTTGCCTTCGCGTTTTGGCATGTTTCGCATTAAGGTCTTTCGTGACATTCGTAAATTAGAGCATGCAGTGATCTACGTCGGTGACGTTGATAACGGTGAGCCTGTGCTCACTCGTATTCACTCGGAGTGCCTAACTGGTGATACCTTAGGCAGTTTACGTTGTGATTGTGGTTTCCAATTAGAGGCTGCTTTGCGCAAGATCAGCGAGCGTGGTCGTGGTGCTCTCCTCTATATGCGCCAAGAGGGACGTGGTATTGGCTTGTTTAATAAGATCGCTGCCTATCGCCTGCAAGATGGCGGTTTAGACACTGTGGATGCCAACTTGCGTTTAGGCTTTCCAGCAGATGGCCGTAGCTACAGTCTGTGTGCCGAGATGATGCGCGCCATGGGCTTTGATAAGGTGATCTTGATGACCAATAATCCAGCCAAGATCAATGACATTGCTCAGCATGGCATTACGGTAGTGGATCGTGAGCCTTTAGAGTATGGCGAGAATAAGTATAACGAAGGCTATCTGCGCACCAAAGAAACCAAGATGGGCCATTTACTCCACCACCAAGATTAGCGCTGTCCTGTGGCGCTCTTAGCCTTGTTGCTTGCAGTTTGAGTTTGCTGCTTGCTGCCAGATATTTGCTCTTGCTATGTCAGCAGTTAAGGACTGAGACTAAAGATCAGCAGGGGTGGGCTATTAGATGGGGCTCATGAGTTTGGTCTTCTCGGCGCTCTAGAGTAGAGTATTTTAAGTAAAGGATAAAAGCAGCGGGTTTTTGTCCTGATGCGCTCTGCAGAGACTTTGGGGCCTTGGTTCTCGTGGAGGTGTGTTGTGGCATTAGAGTTTGCTGGCCAATTAATCGAAACTGACGATGAGGGTTATTTGCTACATGTAGAGGATTATTCTCCTCAGTTGCGTGACTTTATGGCTAAAAAAATGGGGTTAGAGCTCACATCTGACCACATTATTATTATTGAGACAGTTCGTGAGTACTATAATCAATACAATACAACCCCACCTATGCGCGGCTTGATCAAGCTTTTACAACGCACCGGTCATGAGGACTTAGCTTCATCGGTGAAATTAGCGCGACTGTTTCCTGATGGTGCGGCTAAAAGTGCTGCCAAATTGGCAGGTTTGCCTAAACCTGTAAAGTGCATTTAGATCTGCTGCTCTGCATCTCTACTTGCGTCGATACGCCAGAGGTTAAGCTTTAGCTCGAGGCATAACCAAAAGATACAGGGGCCCATGGCGCTGGGTGTTGGGTGCTCTAAAGGTGAGCCGTGGGTGCACCTATAGAGGGGGATCTAGATTCTGGCTGCATTGCCCAGTCAACAAACTTAGACAGACTTTAGCTAGGGGGACGCATGGCTCAAAATAAGACCAGCAAAACTAAAGGTGCTGAGCCTAGAGCTCAGGTCAAACGAGCTACCAAAAGTGTGACTAAGTCTGGTTCTAAGAACTCTGTAGAGAGCTACTCTAAGGCATCTGCTCAGATTGCTGGAGGCTATGCCCGCAAGGGAAAAGGTCAAGCACCTGAGGTTGCTCCATTTGATGAGACCGAGCTGCAGAGCAACTTACAGCAGATACAAGCTCTGTTGGCGCAATTGCCTGTCCCTGATCCTCAGACCTTATCAGATGATGCTCAGAGTCAAGATGCACAGCGTCTTGCTTTGGAGGGCATGCTGAACCTTGCAGGGGTATTAACTGAGCGTGACCTTCCGCGTCTCTTTTCTGCGCAGTATTGGCAAGAGCATCAAGCATGGCCGCTGACTGCTCCGCAGAGCTTTTCTTACCCAGTGCAAGGTAATGCCGTAAAGGTACACTACTTTACTTTTGAGCAGCTCTTACAGGACTACCGCATTCTGTGTGGAGAGTTAGTACAGCGCAATGCGCAGCCTAATTTGCTAGCTTTAGACGCACCTGCACCAGACACAGACACAGAAGCTCAAGCTCAAGCCCAAGCTGCACATGGCTATGCCATATCACCGCAGTATTTCATGGCTTTATATCGCCTCTACTTAGAGCATGAGGCGCGCTATCGTCATAGTGATCTTCGTTCCCAAGAGCAGCAGGGAACGATGCGTCAAGAGTTGTTCTTGCGACGTTTGCGCCGTCCTCTCGAGCAAAAGCAGGTGGGTGCAAACTCAAATTCAAGCTCCTATCTTGAGGCCTTAGGTGCTAAGACTAATTGTGGTTCGATCTCCTATAATGCCGCTGAGTTTGTGTTGGAGCATCGTGCCCAGTTAGGTGATGACTCTCCAGCTCTGGCACAGCTTAAGGTGCTTTTTAAGCAGTTTGAAAAAGCTCTACCACCAGACTACGGTGCTTTGCTGAACGAAGCCTTATGGCCGACTATTGCTCATGTGCCTATGCAGCAGGCTGTCACCGGTACAGAAATGGAAGTTCCACCTTTCATTACGGTGATGCGGGCTCCGGCTGTAGCAGCGAATGGGCAAGCCATCGTGCCAGCTGACGGTCAGGTAGGCGTGCAGTCAGATTGGCAAACCGACACAGGGGCCGTAAGTAATGTTCCCAGTACAGTCCGTAACGCTTTAAGCTCATTGCGGGAGCGCTCTTTGTCTGCACAGGTGCCTGTATCAGCAGGCTTTCCAGCGCAAGGGCAAAGGCAAGGACAAGAGCAATGGCTAGCGCAAGGCCAGCCTCAATCTAACTCACAGTTTAGCTCTAGCGCTGAGCCTAAGAAATTAGGTACAGGCGATGGGACAGCTGGATCTACTGTTTCAGAGCGGGTGACACCTAAAGCTGCGAAGTCAGCCTATGCGCGCAGCAATGATGAGTTTATGGATCACCTGCAGGCTATGCCGGTGGTGTCTGGTTATGACGAACTTATTGACGAGGCGGTAGTGGGGATCCGTAAGTGTAGTCGTAAACCATGGCGTGATAGTCCTTACACTGATCCTTCTTTACGTGCTCCGACTGCGGCTCAAGAGGCTGCTTTTGCGGCACATGGCTCTGAGCCTATAGCTGCTGGGCCGCTGACAGAGCGTTCTAATGCCTCTATTGTGGAACAGCAGAAAAAGCCCAAGCCATTGCAGATCACACGTGAGGAGTTAGCACGGCGGCAGCGCGAGATTGATCACGCTATCGACAGCTTACCTCCTTTGCCTTCACCACCTGCAACTACCTCTGAAGATAAGACTGGACAGTCGTATCCGTCCACAGGTGGTACAGATCCTATTTCTTTTAACCAGCACCCTGCGTCGTCTAATGGCGTAACAACATACAAGGCTAACGAGGGGCCAGCAATAGTGAATAATCCAAAAACACCAGCCTCTTCTCAAGCCATTGAGGGAAATAGCGCTCAGAGCGTATCTCATGCTCAAGTGCCAGTTGCTACCCATGCCCAAGGCTCGACCCAAGGACAAGCTGTATATAACTACCAAACATTAGCATCGCAGGGTGGGGTTAATGCTCACCATAGCGCCAGCGCTCAGAGAGGAGCGCAGCAGTCGAGCTATGCCTATGGACAAAATGGGGCGGGCGCTGGTGTAGCACAGCCACAAAATCCTCAGTGGTATCAGTACGGTGCTGCTCAAGGCTACCAACAGCCATCTGTGTATGCAGCTGGAGGCCAAGCTGTAAACCCTGCTCAGTTGCAGGGACAAGGTCAGTCTCAGTACAACTTTCAGCAGTACCAACAATACCAGCAGCAAGTACAACAACTACAGCAACAGCAGCAGTGGCAAGCATGGGCACAGCAACAAGCTCAGTACCAGCTGCAAATGCAGCAGCAACAGCAGCAACAGTCGCCATATAGCCAAGCTCAGGCGGTGTATAACAATGCCGCTGGCGCTCAGCAAGGCCAATGGCGACAAGGCCCTCATACTGCCACACAGCCGCAGCCTGCTCACTTGCAGCAGCAGGGGCAATATCAAGTGCCTGCTAACAGCAGTAGTGGAGCAAATGTTGGCGCTGGTGGCGCTGGTGGCGCGCAGCCTCAGGGAAATTATGGCTATGGTCATAATGCTGGAGCACAGCAGACTTTAGGGGCGGTAAATCAGCAAGGTCAAAGCTACGAGCAAGCAAAAGCTCAAAAGCAACGCTCGGCACAAACTGCTCAGTCTGCACAGCCTGCACAGGCGACATTGCCTGTACCTGCTCAGAAAGCTCAGCCTACACCAGTGGGGCCATTTGATAAGGCTCAGCAGAGCGTAGCTGTGGAGCAACCTGAGTATGAGCGCACTGAGAGCGATGAGTCTTTAAAGTGCCGCCAAGAGCAGACGATTAAGATTAGTCGTGAGATCGGCCTGATCATCACAGATGAGGTCTACAAAACTTATTGTGAGCGCATGGCCGCAGCTCAGCTTAAGCCTTTTACTAAGGAATATCTGATCAAGCTGAATCTGGTGCGGGTATTTGGGCCTAAGGGATATTTAGCCTTAAAGCTTCCTAATTACAGCATGCGCTTAGGTCAATTGCTGTTTACCGATCAGGTTGAGATTGCCGTTGCGCAGAAAAAGATGCTGATGGTGGAAGCAGGTACTGGTACCGGTAAGACCTTCTCCTATTTGTTACCACCAATCTTAGGTGATCGCTTGATCGTGGTGTCCACAGCCACTAAGGCGCTACAAGATCAGCTGATGCGCACCGATCTGCCTAATCTCAGCTCGATGCTGGATGTAGGTGATCATCTGCACTATATTGCCATTAAGGGACAAGCCAATTATGTGTGTCGCTATCTCTTAGATGGTAAGGATGGTACTGGCCTGATTGCGGATCAGGATATTGAGCGTTTACAGAAGTTTGTGGACGAAGAGATCCGCGCCTTGGAGAAGGATCTTTACCACGCTAATTTCGGCGAGCTGCGTTTTAAGCTGGAGGATCATAACCGTGCGCAAGTGACCTGTGACTCCCAGCTCTGCCGCGACATGTCTCATACTTGTCCTTATGCCAAAAAGAAGTATGAGTTTTTACAAGGCGAGCAAAAGGGCACGCCGGTCTATATTGAGCCGGATGAGCATTGCTTTGTCTTTATGCTGCGTCAAGAGGCGAAAAAACGTGATGTGGTTGCCATTAACCATGCGCTATTTTTTGCCAGCTTGATGATGGAAGATAGGACTGCCCTGTTGCCTAAGCCTGATGTGATGATTTTTGATGAGGCCCATACTTTACCTGATGTATGCCGCAACTTCTTTTCACGCAGGATGGTGCAAGAGGGCTTAGAAGAGATCCCTACCTTAGTGCATGAGGCTTTTAAGGGTACTTCAGTCTCCACTAACAGTGGTGCATTTTTAGACTGCCTTACCACCTATGCCAATTGCCTCAATATCTTAGCGCGCTTCTTAAGCACTTATAGGATCCCAAGCCATAGCAAAGAGCAGTTCCTGCGTTTGCCTATCCAACGCCTTAAATATAAGCACCGTGCCCAACCAACACCATTTCAGTTATTAGGCTCATTGCTGTTGCTGCCTAATGAGGTGGAGAGACTGGGGGAGAAATCGCTGTTGCTTAAGGCCATTAAAGAAGAGGGTGGCAGAGGAGGTCAAAGCGCATCTGATGTGGCTAAGGGCCTTTTGGGCCAAGATGATTCGATTTTAAGTGCCACGGGCTCAGTTGCAGAAAAGGCCTTAGATCAATACCGCGCTGCGGCTGCGAGCAATAAGCTCTCGGCTCGTAATTATAATTCAGTAGCCGAGACTCTAGCACAGATCTACTACGATCGCCTCTTAGAGTACAGACGGGAGCGAGGGATCCCTGAGG